>JAJJPK010000154.1:0-14024 GCA_032907565.1 Cyclobacteriaceae bacterium
AATATGCACTGGAAGCCTTTTAGTGCATGATGAATCATTATCTGTAAATGGTAATCGTATCGGAAGCACTATGCCTCACCGATAATATCCCTCCTTTGTCCAGGGGCCCCCACGTCCAGCCTGGGGCGGACAGGTCTTCCCTGAAGGGAAGAATTTCGTTTCCTGATTTCACTTGTGAAGGCTTTGCCACCATTCGCAGAGTTTCTGTCGATTCTTTGTCGAAAGTTTTATAGAACACGTACACCTTATCAAGTTCCTCAGGACGCACATCAGGTGAAAGCCGCTTGTTGAAATCGGGCGCATAGTCGGCCTGCCGTACTACCGACGTACTGTGCACAATATGGTTTTCGTCAGAAGGTGCAAGCGACGGCATAGCCGCCATAGCGCGGAGGTAATGACGAACGTAATCGCCGTACCCATCGGTGAGCCATACCTCATCGCGTGGGTAACAGTTCTTTCCGTCCTTGTCGACCATGTACGTCGCCCAGTTCAGTTTGCGAATCGCTTGCGGCACACCGGCTAGCTCGCCGGTTATACCGGCATAAAGAATTTCAGCAGCAGCTTGTCTCGAAGTATGACTGTTACCTGGCGTCTGATATACTGTTTGCTCGTTGACCACGGTGACGCCGTATTGCTCCCATTGGTCATTGCCAAGCTCTTCGCACACCCAATCGAAAATTCTTTTCACATCGTTCTTCCAGTCAGGAAACAATTCCTGGTTTTCCATCATGAAGCGTGCGAAGGTGACGGCATTGATCTGCGTATCGGACCAACCGGGGATGTCCTCGAAGAACGGACCCCATTTGTTCGTCTTCAGGGGATATGTTTTCATCCACGCCAGTACAGTGTCAAAAGCCTTTTGGTAGAGCGCGACATCACCGCGGTTCAGCTGTCGCAACTTCATCCACAGCTGAAGGGTACCGACCCAGTTTGAGGTGTACGACGAAAATCCTTCATCCGCACTGCTGCCCCTGTTGCTTTTCAACCGGCCCACTTCGCCTGTAAACGCGTTTACCTTGAACGGCAACGGCGATTCGTTCTCATTGCCGGCCTTGACGTGTTTCGCAAGCGTGTTGGCGATTTCAACCGCGGCGTCGAGATAGATTGTGTTCCCGGTGATTTTATAAAGTGTCACCAACTCGTCGCCAAACGATCCGGCCTTATCGGGTTGCGTGAAGTCTTTGCCGATCACCATGTCGCCCTGGTAATAACCGGAGTATATGAGATTGTTGTACGGAAAGGGAATGGATGGCCAGACAGCGTCCTTAGGAGAAAGCGCATGGGTTAGATAATAGTCGGCAATGAACTTCATGTTTTCCTTCACCCGTTCACTACCGGAGTACTGGTAGAGCAGGTGCCACGACGACAAAGCCATGGCCAGTTGGTCGCCGCCCAAGCCGCGCGGGTCGTTTGCTCCCGGTCGCCACACCTGGTGGTTCATGTAATAAGGCAGCCCGTTGATGTCCGTTCTCATGGTATCCCAGAAATTCCAGACCAGGGTGATCACCGAATCGTATGCCTTGCCGGGCTCGTCGTCACACCAGGGGAGTATTAATCCGTCCTGGTCTGTCCGGATTGGGTGAAACACCAGGAAGCCGTCGCGTGATTTGTCAAAATAGGGCACCTGGGCATTGACCGCATGAAAGCCCATAAAGAGCACAACGCCGAGGAGCTTCTTAGCGGCCATAGACAAGGTTTTTCTGAGCGCGAAAAATTCCCATAGGCGAAAGATAGAAATTTGGTAATCATTCTTGATAGGTTTCTGTATACATTTTTCGACGTGAACTGCATAGAATATAGAAACACATAGAGGGCAGATAGGCAGTGTGAGAGTGATCCTGAGATTTTCGGCAGCGTTAGTCGGGCAGGCGGGGCTCTTCAAGCTTTCTCCATCCCTATGTGCATCAACGCATCGCCCTGGTGTACCACCGGGTTTTGGTTCAGGCCGAGGACGTAGCCGGCAGTAGTTGAGCGGATGGGTTGGCTGAAGTCGCCATACGGATCGTTGAGGGTTCCGAGTTCCTGGCCGCGCGCGATTTCCTGTCCCGGTACGACTTTGGTGAGAAATATTCCCGAGTATGCTGCGCGAACCCAGGAAGTGTGGCGTATGACGCGCGTTGGCGTGTCTGCTGGCGGAGCGTCATCGCGCATGTTCAGGTAGTGCATAAGCCTGAGCGTGCCCTGAATGCCCTCGGTGATGGCAAACTCATCGAAGCGGCCTGACTCGCCTCCCTCGAACACGAGGATCTTCTTTCCCTGACGAGCCGCCCACTGCCGCAAGGAGCCAGGACGATATCGGGCGTCGATGGTGAACGGTGCGTTAAAAGCTCTTGCCATCTCCATCACATCAGGGTCACTTAGCACGCCGCGGATTTGCGGATAGTTTATACGAGCAGCGCCGCCCGTATGGAAGTCGACCCCGCAATCAATTTTCGGAACAATATTGCGCGTCAGGTAATGAGCAACCCTGGACGCCAGCGAGCCCCGTGCGTTTCCAGGAAAGGAACGGTTGACATCCTTGCCGTCGGGTACGTAGCGAGAGGAACTGATAAACCCGTAAATATTTATAATGGGTATGCAAATGGTCGTACCGCGTATAGGGCGGTGACTTTCGCTTTCGATGAGGCGGCGCACGACTTCCGTGCCGTTGATCTCGTCACCATGCATTGCACCCATGAGGAGCAAGACCGGACCTTCTTTTTCTGATCTCGAAACGGTGATGTTGATTTCCAGGGCCGATCGTGACGGAAGCTTTGCAATGCTGATGCTCACTTTCTTTTCCTCGCCAGGGAGGATTCGAGTGCCGTTGAGCATCATCGCACAACGCCCATCCATATTGCTATGCGTTGCCGCTTCCAGGTATACGTGCCAGCCACGGTGTCGCCGTAGTGAAGTATGGAAGGATAAGAAAATTCGTCTTCGGGCTGACCCGCGTCCAGTGTGTCAGGCTCAGACCACGTAATGCCGTTGTCAGATGACACAGCGGCTGCAAGAGGAGTTCGCGCTGCCCAATTGCCCGACACAGGATTATACACAAGCACAAGTCTACCATCATCCAGCTGTGTAAGGTCGATGCCGCTGTTATTATTGGGAAGGCTGGTCTTGTACACCGGTGACCAGGTCTTTCCGTAATCCTTGGAGTCGCTCCGGCAAATTGCTCCTGCAGAACTGCGCAGCAGCATGTGTACCATGCCCGGCTCTGATTCCCATAGCGCGGGTTGAATTACTCCTTCACCTGTGATGTCGTCACGGTCCATGGAGATAAATGGTGTGGCGGTCCAGGTTCTTCCCTGGTCTTCACTTCGATCTACGAAGGCGTTCCACAGGCCACCCTTCTCGTCCGATGCGGGTGCAAGCCAGGTTCCATCCGACAAAACGATCGGCTTGTTTCGCACCGGACCTCTGCCTCCGCGGTCGCCGGGCACCAATTCCTGGGCGCGCGACCACGTATTGCCGTCGTCGTTGGAGACCATATACCAGGTCTCCCATTCGCCAATGGTCTCGCCGACCTTAAAGAATAGAATTAGTCGCCCTCCGGGGGTGTTGAACAACACTGGGTTCCAATGTGGGTGCTGACGAACCTTGGCGATTTCGACGGGCACAGACCATTGTTCCGGCGTTCCCTTTGAAATCCATATGCCAACATCATCATGCTTTTCGTGCGTGCCGGCAAACCACGCCACGATGAAAGCGCCGTCGCGGGTCCGGACAACGGAAGACGCATGACATTGCGCGAATGGTTCCTCCTCCCCCGTGACAAAGCCCCTGAAGAAAACATCCACGCCTTCCTGCGGAGCAGTCACAACCACACCATACTGCTGCTGCCGCGCGCATGAACACATCATGATCAGTGTAAGGTAAAGGCCGGATAAAAAAAATGCGGTCTTCATTTGGGGTTGAGACAGAGCGTCCGCCGTCTAAAAATACGCGAATCGTAAACAAGATAAGAAAAACCTGCCACAGACCCTATTACTTTCACCTGTCCGGCCCGAAGCCGCATTGCTTCTTGCGTAAGGTCTCATTGTGGAGTGTCGGCAAAATTGGTGACAGCATTGTACATGTGTAGGTAAGAAATCAGTCCGTCACGCATTGCTGGAGCGGCCCATATCTGGAATGTGTAGAACATCCTCTGAATGGTCGAAAAAGCCGATCAACGGAAACTCTTTTAGGAACAGGGTGTTGCGGATTTTCGTTAACATAAAATGGGCAGGGTGTGGACGGTCCGCCACGTTGGCTCTAGTGTAAGGTTTGGGGCGAGTTCAGCCGTTTCCGGCGACCATTTTTCTTCACCTTTGCAATAAGGAAATAGCATGGCGTAATGATTTGGCGTGGGGGATTTATACTGATCACGTTCCTGCTTTGGTTTGTGGCGCTGCCGTCCGCAGCGCAGGACAGTGACACCTTGCTTACCTGGTACCGAGGCTTTTTCCATGATGTACCGACCCTTGATCCGAATGAACGCGTCGCAGACGCTGTTCAAAAACTCGAACATGCCCAGTCTGTCGGCGATCCCGCGCAAATAGCCCGGGCGATGAAGGAAGTCGGGTTGGTTCACATAACGCTGGTCCGCGATCTAGACCAGGCGATGGACTACTTCCTGAAAGCGCTGACCATCGAAGATTCGCTCGGCCTCCGTGAGCGGCAGACCTTCACCTATATTGCCATAGCCGACGCCTTCGAACACGTGGGCAACCACCAGCGCAGCGCCGAATATTTACAGAAGGCATTGAACCTCAATGCAGAAACCGGCAATGTGCCCGTCTTCGCGTTCATCCTCAACAAGCTCGGAAAGGTCAACGCCGCCCTTGGTAACATTGACCAGGCGTTCGCGAACTATGAACTCGTACTCGCCAACAAGGAAAGATTAAACCGACCGGGGCTGGAAGCGGAGGCGCTGTTCAACCTTGCCATCCTGCACGCCAGCCAGAGCAATTACCAGGATGCATTGCGAGACCATTGGAAAGCGCTTTCCATCTGGCGCTCGCTAAACGACCAAAAAAATGAGGCGATCTCACTGAGCAGCATAGGGGAACTGTATCACCTGATGAAAAACGATGCCCGCGCGCTTGCGAACCATGTAGCAGCGTTGAAAATACGACGGCGTTTGGGCGACAAGCGGGAGCTTGCTGAATCCTACAACAACATCGGAATCATCTATTACTTCCGTGAAAACTACGAACGGGCCATTGCTAATCTTGAACTTGCGCTTGCGTCGGGTCTGGAGAGCGAAGCCAAGCGGGAGATCAGCCGCAGCTACGAGTACCTTTCGAACGCACACCAGAAACAGGGCGATTACAAGAGAGCGCTAGAGTATAAGGAACTTCATCACGCCATCCTGGACTTCATCCAAACGGAGAAGAACGAACGCGAACTGCTGGAAATCCAGAACCGCTATGAGATGGCGCAAAAAGAATCGCAGATTGTGAAGCTGGAGTACGACAGCCAGGTGCGGGAACGAGAGTTACGTACGCAAAAGTCGATCCGTAATTTCCTCTACGCGCTCGTAGCGTTGATCCTCATCATCGTTGTCCTCATCCTGTACTCCTACATTCAAAAACAGAAATCGAACCGGCACCTTCAGGTTGCACACAACCGCGTACAACACAAGAACGCGCAGTTGCAACGGTTGAACGCCACCAAGGACAAGTTCTTCTCCATCATCAGTCACGACCTCCGCGGACCGCTGAATTCGCTTACTTCTTTTTCGGAGTTACTGATCAACCACATGGATCAACTCACCCGTTCGGAGATCCAGAGTTTGGCGCGCGACCTCGACCTGTCCGTGAAAAATCTTTACGGTCTTCTCGAAAACCTCCTGGAGTGGTCGCGTTCGCAGACCGGCACGATCCAGTTTATGCCGGAGCCCTTCGACCTGTCGGCGCTGCTTGAAGAAAATCGTTCGCTTCTCAGTCAGCAAGCACAAAACAAACGCATCACGTTGCTGTCGGAAGCACCGGAGGGTGTCATTGTTCGTGCGCACAAGCATTCCGTGAGTACGGTGATCCGAAACCTGATCTCGAACGCGATCAAGTTCACACCGCAGGGTGGTGCGATCAAACTGAATATACAGTGTCAGTCGGGCGAAGCTATCGTCTCCGTGGCAGACACCGGTGTGGGCATGGACCAGGAAGCCATAGAGAAAATCTTTCGCATTGACGCGAAGCACACAACGACCGGTACGGCCAATGAAAAAGGAACGGGCTTGGGTCTCATCCTTTGCAAGGAATTCGTGGAGAAGAACCGGGGCAAGATTTGGGTAACCAGTGAACCCGGTAAAGGATCGGTGTTCTATTTTTCACTGCCAGAGCATGTAGCGACTCACAAACCGGCCGTTGAGGGTCAGGTCAGCGCGAATTACTGAGTTTCCGGCCGAAGTCCATGCTCGTCAATGAGGTGATCGATCAGGTTGTCGATCGAGCGGTCGAGCATTTCAAACACCTCCTGAAATCCGCGTTCTCCGCCAAAATAAGGATCGGGCACTTCCTTCCCTGTACCCAGTGGATCGAACTTCCGGATCAAGTCAATTTTTGCTCGTGTATTCCGCCCGTTAACAAGTCTTTTTATGGAATCGCGGTTGTTGAAGTCCATAGCAAACACATAATCATACTCCTCCAGGTGCTTTGACTTGAGTTGCTGACCGCGATGGTCGATCGTTATGCCGTTTTTTATCGCATTGCGCACTGTTCGGGCGTCCGGCGGCTCGCCAATGTGATAGTTGGACGTTCCTGCAGAATCCGCTGAAAAGACGTCCTCCAGGCCTCTTTCCTTGACTTTATGCTTGAAGATGGCTTCGGCGAGGGGCGAACGGCAAATATTGCCAAGGCAAACAAACATTACTTTTGTCATTGGCTATCAATCGGTTAGAAAAAATATGACCCAAAAAGGCCATTTTTCCGCAAAATTAAAAAGTCGGGGGTTACTTCCCGCCCACCAGGGTGATATAGAAATGCATAGCACACTTTAACCGCCTTTTGGTTTGGAAAGTCCCACCGGTTCCCGCCGGTGGGCTTTCTTATTTTTATTTGTTGATGTGCTGAAGTGAGTCTGGAAGGAGGGGTTCGTGAGGTTGTCGAAGGACACTCACGCTGTCGTCAATCTGTTGTATACCCAATCCCCACCGTTACAGCGCTGCGTTGCTGGAGGGTGTAGTCGCCAAAAATACAGAAATGTCCAATCTGGAGGCGGGCGCCTGCAGTGACGCGCATGCTGTTGTCGCGGAAGGACAGGCTAAGCGGGTCGGTGAGAACCACCTCGTTGTCTGTATTGTCACCAAAGATTACATAGGAGCCGAGAACATCGGCAACGGATCGTGACGCATTGTAACCGACCCCGCTGTAGAAGGTGATTGCCTCGATTTGCTTTGAGACCAAGGCCTGTACCAGGAATGCATGCACTTTGAATGGCGTTTCCTGGGGTCGGGTATCGCCTGCGGGCCGGGGAAGGTCGCCAATAGCAGTTTGTATCTCACCTGCCACCCGCGTGTAACCGGCAAACAAGGAGAGGTCGAAAGACCTTTCGCTCCATGCCTTAATGTGTTGCTTGATGTCGTGTTGGAAACCCAAACCGACCAATCCGGCGCGGGTAACAGAACCGAGGCCAACGGTAGGGATGAATCGTATCTTGGCGTCAGTCTTTTTTCCGATGCCGACCGCGGCCTGAAACATCGGCACGGTCATTCCTTTTACCAGCCAACGATTGCCAAAGTCCAGCCCGGGTGCTCCGGAAAAGGTTACCATTTCCGGACCTCCCGGAGTTTGAATTGTGCTCTCGTATGCGGTTGATGTTTCCGGACCTATGATCGTAGGCGCGACTTCGTTGCCCCCGACCAGGACCGTGTTGTTAAGTCCAAGCTGATCGGGACGAAAAGTCGTTGCCGATGTTGGAAAAAAAACGCCGGTTGCCGTAATGGAAATATCAAAACCAAGCCGGTCGTGGGTACGCGCTGTATGAAACCATCCTCCGTTGACACCATAGCTAAAGCCTTCCATCGCGGGGTTGAGGTAGGCACTTGTCAGTTTCGCGGCATCAGCCTGGCCGGCTTGAAGAAACGTGATGAACTTATTCGCCTGGGCTGCGGCATGGTTCGCCAAAGGAATGGTGAGCAACAGTGCAGGCAGTATTCGGAGGTAAAAAAATTTCATACGCGGTAACGGTTAAATGATGCAATTTACGTCATAGAGTAGGTATTTGAAACCTTGTGTACCTTTAAAGCGATTTAGGTTCTTACATGGGGATTCTTTACGATTGCTTTATCCTGACCTACCGCATTCTTTCCCGGCTATCCGCCATCTTTAGTCCGAAGGCGCGACTGTTTGTCACGGGTCGGAAGGGGTTGTTTCAAAGGCTATCGAAGGCGCTTGGCGACCATGGAAAGCCAGTGATCTGGTTTCATTGTGCCTCTCTGGGGGAGTTTGAACAGGGGCGTCCATTGATTGCCCATGTACGAGAATCATATCCACATCATCAGATCTTGCTAACCTTTTTCTCACCGTCGGGGTATGAAACCCAGAAGGAATACGATAAAGCCGACATTATTTCTTACATGCCGCTTGACACCCGTTCGAACGCTCGGCGTTTCATTGCCCTGGTCAAACCGGCGCTTGCCGTCTTTGTAAAGTACGAGTTCTGGCATCACCACATTGCAGAGCTGGCGCGTCAACGCGTTCCTTTGGTTTCGGTGTCAGCCATCTTCCGGCCGGACCAAATCTTCTTCAAATCCTACGGGGGTTTTTATCGCCGCATCCTTCAGCGGTTTACTCATTTGTTCGTGCAGAACGAGGAGTCGCTAGCGCTTCTGCATAGCATTGGAATCACCCAATGTACAAGAGCAGGCGATACGCGTTTCGATCGCGTGTTCGAAATTGTAAGCCGTGCCGAAGAGATACCGATAGCGCGTGCATTCAAGGGGTCGTCGAAGGCGATGGTTGTGGGAAGTTGCTGGCCGGACGATATGGAGGTGCTGACGCCATTCATCAACAACAAGGCAGCTTCGGACGAACTGAAATTCATCTTGGCTCCTCATGAGATCAGCGAGACATTTATTCAGCGCATCCTCGGGGCACTCACTGTGCCTGCTGTTCGGTATTCGCAGGCGTCGGGAGCAGACCTCGGCGCCTCCCGCGTTTTGATCATCGACAACATCGGGATGCTATCCCGATTGTACCGCTACGGTGAGTTTGCTTTCGTAGGCGGCGCTTATGGCGACGGACTTCACAACATACTGGAAGCGGCCTGCTATGGCGTGCCGGTATTTTTCGGCAACAAGAACTATCAGAAGTTTGCGGAAGCCGTGGAACTCATTCGGCGCGGCGCGGCATTTGCGGTGGCCGACTATCGGGAACTCCTTCAGTGCTATGAACAGGTTCGCGCAGAGGAAAGTTACCGGAAGGCTACGCGGGTAGCGGAGGAATACGTCCGCGAGAACCTGGGCGCCACAACGACAATACTGCAATATCTGGACACAATTCTTAAGAAGGTATGAAAGGCACCGTGATGCGGTCGACAGGGTCCTGGTATGATGTCCGGGGTGAAGACGGGAAAAGCTACGAGTGCCGTATCCGGGGCAAGCTCCGCCTGGAGGGGATCAAGGAAACGAACCCTGTAACGGTGGGCGATCGCGTTGAGTTTGACGAAAACGAAAAGGTGATCACGGAGATCCTTCCCCGCAACAATCACATCCTCCGCGCCGCAATAAAAAAGAGTGGGTATTCCAATGTATTGGCCGCCAACGTCGACCAGGTGATGATCATTGCCACGCTCGCCTTTCCGCGTACGTCACTGGGATTCATTGACCGCGTCACTGTAGCGGCCGAAGCGTTTCGGATCCCACAGCTCATTGTTTTCAACAAAGCCGACATGTTGGACGACGAAGGGCGCGAAAAGCTGGCCGAGTATATGGCGATATACACGCCCATCGGCATCAGGTGCCTCTCACTTTCCGCCCTTTATGACGACATCGCCAAGCTGATGGAGTTATTGAAGGGAAAGGTTACCCTGTTCACCGGCCATTCCGGTGTGGGGAAGTCGACCCTGTTGAACCGCATTGCCCCGGAGATCAAGCAGAAGACGGGTGAAGTTTCAACTTTTTCAGGCAAGGGCGTGCATACGACGACTTTTGCAGAGATGTTCGAGGTGGGTCCGGATACATTCATCATCGACACGCCTGGCATTCGCGAGTGGGGACTTGTAGACATGACGCCGGAGGAAATCTCCGATTACTTCCCGGAGATGCGTGAGCGTCGTCTCGATTGTCGTTTTGGTCCCAGGTGCATTCACGTCCACGAGCCCGCTTGTGCGATCCGCGCCGCCGTCGAAAGCGGTGACATTGCCCCGAGCCGGTATGATAGTTATCTGAGTATGGCGACCGGAGAGGATAGGAAGAAGTAGGGCTGGAACAGAGGCAGGGGCAGTCGCAGATGCAGTTGCAGAGGCAGAGGCAGTTGCAGTTGCAGTTGCAATGGTAGTGCGGCGCAGAGGGACAGGGAATTATTGCGACTGCAATCGGCGATCGAAGTATACCAGCCGGGCCTTATCTTGTTTCACGAGGTAATACACCGCCACTACTCCTCCATTGTGATCAATGTACCCCTTATACTGCAGGTCCCCCTTTTTTTCCGATGCCATTTCGATCTCGTAATTGTCGATGTCCTCACGCAACAGGCCTACCGTATCCTTGTGCGCAACGAACGTGCCGTCCCGCCGCCATTGGGAATAAAAATAGACACTGAGCCCGGGCCGCTCAGCCATCTGCTTTATTGCTGTCACGGTCAACATAGTGAGGAAGCCGGCAGGTGTCGGACCCAATCCACCTAGTCCACCCATCCCCTTCTCGTTGTAGTAAGTACCCCATTGAATGATGTATTCCCCGCTCCGACTGGCGCGATGGACAATGAGCAAAGGCACATGCATTGATGAATAGCCCATCATACGCCGGGAGGCCCCATCGCGTCGAATTTCATTCTTTTTTCCGGAACGAATGTACACGTCAAAATCTGATTGCTCCCGTTCGATCGTATCAGCGGCCAGCTGTGCCCGGGTCTCAAGATCGTAGACCGTAAGTACAAAATGTCGCCTTGAAGTCATGCTTCTGAAGAGCATGCCATCAAGAACAAAACTTCTGAAGCCATGGATGGTCTCAATAGGAAAAACCATGTGCTCCACGGAGTCCCGTCCGTGAAAAGCGAAGAGGTGCGTTTTTCTTTCGCGTGAAACCGACCGCGAGGGAACGTAAGTGTCATCTACGGAGACATATAAACGGTCATACCAATAAAACCTCACCTTGGAATCACCTCTGAACGTGTTCAACTGCGATTCCAGGGAATAGAACTCAGGAGGTGATGATTTACTCACATAATCCGAAAGATCAACTGGCGGTATGAATTTCTGTTCATGGACGACGTCCAGACCATTAATCTCGCGTACGACAATTTTATTCTCCCTACGCTGATACGTAATGATAACAGGGTTCTCACCCATGAAGACATCCACCAGCCTCCCCTCGATAGGCACATAACCAGGGTGATCTGCAGCCCGGTTTACAGTGGAATCATACGCAATCGCTCTGATTACCTCCTGCTTCTCCACTTCATCGATGTAGTAGTCTGGGCGAAGAACGTACGGTTCAAGGTGCCATCGTTTCTAATCCATTGCGATACCTTCATTTTCCCGGCCTCACCTGCATGGACATAAGAGAAGAGTACACTATCCCCTGCTGAAGTTAGTTGGAAGTCGCGCATCCAACCTCTTGGGTCATGAACTTCACCAATAATTTTTTGGGCATGAACTGCATGAGCAGCTACCGTGAACATCGCGGCACACAATACCGCATTCCTGAAAAGTATCATTATCGTTGGGATTCAATTCTCGTCGGCGTGGTGGCAAGGGTCTGAGAATCAATCTATCGCCGTAAACCCATTATTCACAAATTCCCGCTAAGAGTCCGCGTCCAAAAAATCCTGCCCAAGCACTAAAACGCATATCTAATATAACGAGATTTCACGGCACGCAAAAGCCTCAGGCACTCACGGCGCAATGCACCAGTGCGTTAGGCTTCGAAGCCTTTTTGCGGAAGTAGCTTGTTACGGATGCGGATGCGGTCCTCATAGACAAAAAAATGCCGGACCCGCAGCGCGGGACCGGCAGGTTCCAGCTAACCCATACTGCTTACAACTTTGCCGGATCGATCACGACGTACTTGATGGACTGGCGCGCATAGGTGTACGTGATGTGCACCAGTCCGTCCGACGCCTGAATGACGGCAGGGTATGAATAGCCCGCCCGGATGGGCTCGTTTTCAAGGGTCATCACGGGCGTCCAGGTTACGCCGTCATCGGAAAGGGCGAGATTCAGCATATTTCTGTTCTTGGGCTCATCACCGGCTTTGGTGGTATGATTGTACACCAACAGCTGCCTTCCGTCCTGGAGTGTCACTGCATCAGTTCCTGAATTTGGATTGGGAAGGTCAGTCGCCGTCATAGGGCTCCATGTCTTACCGAAGTCGTCCGACCAGCTTTGCGCGATTACGTCCTGCCGCGTCCGGCACAGGACCTGTATCCTGTTACCGGGGTAAAAGAGGATACTGGGCTGAATGGCGTCGAAGGTAATGCCATCATTTATCGGCCCTACCACTTCCCACGTTTTGCCCATGTCTTTTGAAATTTCAAAATGTACTTTCCAGAATATTTCCTCATTCGTGTCGATGAACTCAGTGCTCGACGGGCAAATGATGGTACCGTCCTCCAGTTGCACAGGTTTGTTTTTTATCGGTCCAAGCAGATGACCAATCTGCTGGTCCTCTCCTAGCTTGCGTGGCGCCGACCATGTCTTACCGTCATCGGTCGAAGTAACCACCATGCCCCACCAGGATGTTACGTCAGGACCTACCTTGTAATACAACATCAATGGACCACCTTTGGGTTGAAAGAGGACGGGATTCCAGGTTGGATAGCGGACGGACGGGGATTCAACACCGTTGGCAACCTCCACGGGGCGTGTCCATTTACCGTCCACCAGCCGTGCTACCCTGATCCCGACATCAGGATTTTTCTCATGCGTACCTGCAAAGAAGGCCGCCACCATTCCGGACGGAGTTTCTATGATCGTAGAGGCGTGACATTGCGGCGTAGGTTTGTCATCCAGCGGATATATCAATTCCCCCTTCATATAGGCGCCTTCGCCGGGTTTCGCCAATGGCGGCAGGTAGTAGTTACCGGTAATGTCATTCGGCGCCGGCGCATCCTGTGTACGCTCTTCACCAGCCTTCTTCGACGAACACGCTGACACAGCCATCGCCATCGTCAGTATCACTAGTATGTTGCTTTTCATCATCGGTTTCCTCAGAATGTAAAATAACCCCAAAGGGTCGATTGCAAATTGTATCATCCTAGCTTTAATGTGTACAATATTATCTTTCTCCCGCCCTATCCTTTCCCAACTCACGACGGAGGCCTACATGCCGTTGTCCACGCTCTCCTCCCACGCATTTAACTTTGATAACAACGCCTGAACTTTCTCCGGATAACGTGCAGCAAGATTCGACGCCTCAGCCGGATCTGAATCCAGGTCGAACAATTCCGGTGCATTGCCAGCACGCGTTGTCACCAGCTTCCAGTTTCCCTCGCGGACGGCCTTCTGCCCCGGTGTTCGCCAACAGAGGACGCGAGGGGGTGGCGGTTGGTTCTCCAGCAAGAGCGGCAAGATACTCACGCCATCAAGGGCATGTGGCGAGGCGATGCCGGGCGGAGTTACGTTGAGAAGATCGAGAACCGTTGGCAGTATGTCAAACGTCATCGCCGTCACGGATGTCACGGTTCCACCTTTAATCTTTCCAGGCCAGCGTGCGATTGCTGGGACGCGGTGTCCTCCCTCGTAAAGTTGCCCCTTCTGCCCGCGGAATGGCCCGTTCGAACTCACTTCCGGCCAAACTCCCTTATTATAATGCAAATAGCCGCCATTGTCGGAAGTAAAAAATACGAGCGTCTGCTCGTCGATACCTTGTTCTTTCAGCGTTTTCAGAATGCGGCCCA
>JAJJPK010000155.1:0-14027 GCA_032907565.1 Cyclobacteriaceae bacterium
CCTGAAATAAACACAATAGCCTCGTAATCGTTGCCCCATGGGGCATGTCCGGAAAGGTACCAGCGAACGCCTAAAGCTATCACATGCATCCCCAATGCGATGACCATCATGCCTAACAGTGTTTTGGCCAGAGCGCGAACCATCCGGTTATGCTTTGATGCTGACGACAGCACTTCTGCAAAACCCAGAATGATCATGGATATCCCCAGCAGGCAGTACGCCATCATCAACCAAAAGAAAATATTTAGATCGTTATAGAGAATTTCCAAATTGATTTTTGATTCCGATGGAATAATATCTTTTCCCCATGTATGCTGGAAGTCACTGATGACTTCGATACGCTTATCTGCATTGATCCAGTTCCCTGTTTGCAAACCTTCCTTTACTCCGTTGAAATAAGGAGTGAGGAGGGCATAGGCTGTCTCGTCAATCTCTACGACATTCTCGTCGGAGGTTAAAATCCAGCTTGTCCACGTTTGTGCCGGATCATTTTTTATCGGGATGATCTTCGTATAATATCCAAAGGCGATGCTGCTAAAGATGTTGAATCGTTCAGTCACCTCGATAATGGCTTTGTCATAATTCGACCGGTCAGCTGTTCGCTTACTGAAAGATTTGTTAGCCTGTTCCTCAAGCCGATAGTTCCCAGAATTCGGGTCCACCAGATTAGCGTAAGAAGTGTAGCCATCGGCATTTGCACTGGTTTCTCTGATCAGTTTGTCACCTCCCTTTCGACCGACTCTGATCAGCGGTTCATTGGCCCAATAACC
This sequence comes from Cyclobacteriaceae bacterium, assembly GCA_032907565.1. Classification (GTDB taxonomy): domain Bacteria; phylum Bacteroidota; class Bacteroidia; order Cytophagales; family Cyclobacteriaceae; genus ZC4RG29. Next base: position 771 of record JAJJPK010000155.1, read on the forward strand.
TGGGTCAATCTGCATTGAAATAAACCACTGTAATGGCGATATGGCAACGGTTCCCCTCTGATATTTGTCTTTCTTGTAGATCTTCCTGAGCAGCTCCAGTGCGTGTGTGTCCATAGGCTTTATGCGGCCTTGAAAATCCTGCACAAGCAGACGTCCGAATTTTTTAGCATGAACCGGGTCTATTACATTGTTGGATTCCAGCTCACCGGGTTTTGCAAACTGGGCATCCGGCCCGGGTCCTTGCCGGGAGGAAGTTGTCGTGTCCTTTGGTTGGTGTTGACTGCCGTGGGCGAAGGAAGGATTTGTTCCTGGCCCGAGGCACAATGACAACAGGAAAGAAAGAAGAATGAAACGCTTCGCATGCATTTTCTTCAGTGACTCATTCAACTTCCAAAAGCGGGTACCTTTCCAGAACAGCGTAAAAAACATTGCTGAGAACAACATGAAATACCCCACATAGGTGATACGTGTACCCAACCGGTCGGCATTGACAGAAAGGATGGTACCCGATTCATCCGGGAAATAACTCGCCTGGAAGAAACGGTATCCCTGATAATCCAGAACATTGTTCATATAAATACGATGTTGTCTCTCCGTTCCCTTGTCAAGGACAGTTATCTTACTTTCGTAGGATGAAGGATTATTTGACCCGGGATATCGATCAAGTAAAAAATCATCACATCGTAAATAGAAGTCCGTATACAGCACCTTAGAGCCAAATCCGACGGCCACATTCAGGCCATTGATTCTTAGCGATGCGCTATACCCGGTGACGCCTTTTCCACCTTTGATCAATAGCGTGTCTTTTTCTTTTCCAGAGCTAAGTTCCAACTGGACAACGTCCAAAAGATTTTTGTCCATCGGGTCGCTTTTGTCGCCTTTGTAATAGACTATTTTTCCTTGGTAGGTACTCTTAGGGATTATGAACCGGGTATTGTTAACAGTGTAAAGCGTCCGATGATCCAGACGAGTCAATATACCGGCTTTGAGTTTGCCCGAATTCCGCTCCAGCAATGTTGAATCAGTGACTACACCGATTTGCTGTCCTTGCATTGACATGTATTCGCCATCCATGGGAAGGGCGATCATTAGGGCACCATCCTCTTCCCATAGTTGAACTGTGCCACGCCGTGGACGGTTGAAGCTAAACATCATCCCGTCAATATTTATTATCTCACCTTCGGATAGATAATGGTTCACTCTACTTCCCCGGCCTACAGATACAACATTGAGCATCTTGTTGCCCATTTCGGTGGTCTGTACAGAGTCCCTGGCTAGCGGAATATAATCCAGCGTTCTTAACGAAATGACTTTATTATCAAATCGATAGTCTTGTTCAAAGGATCTCTTCAACGGCCACTGAACGTCCTTGGCATCAAGATGTGACATCACATACGGGTATTTGTCATATTTGAGTGTTTTTGTTCCATCGGTGACCATCAGCTGGAAATACGTAAGGTCACTGACAATTTCATTCGTGGTTTCGCCTTCTTTAATTGGCATTTGACCTTCAAAACTGAAGTAACGCGTGAGGGCACCACCAACGAAGATGACAATGAAGGCCAGGTGAAATGCCAGTAAGGGCCATTTCTCCTTCCTGGTAAGCTTGTACGTTCTGATATTCTTAACAAACAGCAGGATAAGCCAAAGCATGAGGATTTCAAACCATGTCGAGTTGTAAACCAACGCTTTAGCAGTAGCGGTGTCGTAAGCGCTTTCGACGAAGGTTGCGACCGCCATCGAAATACCGAAGACTACCAGCAGCACGGCCATGGTACGGGAGGAGAATAGAATTTCCTTCAGACGCGATACGGGTACAAGTGTCATAACTCGCGCAATGACTTGCAGAACGTTCCTAATCATACTACAGGGTAGGGAGGACCACACGATACGGCGTGTGGTAAAGCAGCATCTCTTTGGATGGTTGCGTTAAAGAGATGCTGCTATAGAATTGCTGTGAGCACTAAGACTGCGCTACCGATCTTTTACAGTGATTTCAGGTATTCAACGAGATCGGCTTGTTCGGCGCCGCTTAAGTCGAGACTTCTCTCCTGATTGTATCGTGCAACCACATCAGCCAGAGTTGGTGCGGAGCCATCGTGGAAATAGGGAGGATGTTGCCATATTCCTTTCAACGGTGATACCCTCCATTGCTTGGTCGCCGTTCGATTTACATAGTCCTTATCCACCGCCACCGATGCGCTTTGAGGATGTAACGTTCCGCCGTTGGTAACGTCGGTATACAAAGGTCCGTTGTGACAAGTCGCACATTCTGCTTTTCCGGCGAAGAGCGCTTTCCCCCTGGCGGCGGCATCTGCGTTAAAGGAACCTGCCGGCGGCGTCGGCGCTGCGAGAGAAAACTGATACTCCTGCAAAGCAGGAAGCTTGTCCGTTACAAGGTCGTCGCCGTCCCTGTAATCCACTTCCCAGTTGATACGTTGGTCGGCAAAATAACCGTGCCCATGCATTTGCGTAACAGAAACGTACCTGTTCCAATAAGCCACCGGTCCTACAGGTTCATGTTGTTCATCTCCATCACCAGTAAAAGTAGATTTCGGAATTCCGTACAAACCGTATGCAGGGGGGATGACAACGGGATTATTCAGGCCATCATGGTTGAATCGCGGGTCATATAAGCCAGGAGCCCATGAAGCGTAAACGTCTTTTGTGGCTTGGTCCAAGGCGGGAGACAACGAGATGATGAGGCCCGGATTGAGATCTCTATTGGGCCAGCCGTCCAAACGGCTGCCGATGCCTGGAGCAAAAGAGTCGTCAACAGTGGAGTGACAGAGCGCACAGGTAATACCCACCCTGTCCAACTTCAAAGTACCATCGGGGTTTTCACTTACCTGGCCTTGCACACCAACCACAGCATTTAGCTGCAGCAAGACGAGCGTGGTTTGCGGATCATCTAAATCGACTTGTCCACCCTGAATAGCCGCGACAACAGCGTCCGGTAAAGCTTCAGCATCTACCTTCAAACCTACCGATAAGGCAGTATTGGGACTTACAGCGGTTTCTATAACCTGGTTCATCTGCAAGACATCCGTCCAGAATGTTTCGTCCCCAAAAGTCTCATAGCGAAATATGTCTCTTCCTTCCTCAACTAGCTGGTCATCCAGGGGAGGTAAATCTAAGTTGCCCTCACCTGGCGGTAGGTAACCCATATCGTCGTCATCATCGCAACTAGAAACGCCAAGCATAACAATGGCAGCTAGTAGCAATGTGGAAACTGTGGCATTTGTCTTCATAGTGTTTAGTGTGTTTTGAATTTGCAATACGCTTTCCCTGATGCCCGACCTGTTTCGCGTGGAGATGCTTACGGTCTATCGAGTGTTACCTCATCCAAAGTTCTCTTCACATTAGTTGGTGTCTTTGCTGATCGCGACGGTACACCAACCAAGTCACGCGCTTAAAAGTGTTACAATGCCTTGGTGCATTGCGATACTACATTGTTAGAGTAAGGCTGAATGAAAACGTTACAAGATTCACTGCAATATTGTTTGGGGTGTAGCGCCGCACGTCTATTGATTGATAAAAACAAATGTGTTGTCACACAAGTAGTCGACTGCTGTGGACTCTTATGCCCAACACGATGCACCAATGCTAAGGCTTAGTTAGCCTTCGCAAGTCGCAGACCAACGGACAGATCGAGCAAGCCTGCAAGCTCTTTAGACTTTAATGGATTTCCTGCGACACCCTGCGTTGCTGACGAGTAATTTTGGTATCGCGCCGACCAATCGGAAAACTTTTCTACGTATTTTGTAACAATGCGTTTTACTTTTGGTATTTCAGTCAAACGCGTCTGGATGGTTGCATCCGTGAGTCTCGAAATAGAGTCAACGTTGTAACAGCTGATCTGATCCATGGCATAAATATCATCGCCGACATTTTGTGGAACAGACAAGTCGAAAATGTATCTAATGCGGGAGCCGATCAGATGCTCTCGACGTATCAGCGGCTTGTTAGCATTGGTTGCCACAACCAACGCATCCGTGTCTTTGAGCGCAGCGTGAAGGTTCTCCAAGGAGATTCCTTGTGTGTTAAACATGGACGCCGCCGCCTTTAATTTTTCCGTGTCACGGTTAACCAACGTAATCTGTAGCCTGGGCATTAGTTTCCTCAAGTATCCAACAGTTTGCAAACCCGTGTTGCCAGCACCCAGGATAACAACCCTATGAATGGCTTTCTGCTCAGAGATTTTCTTGGCTGTGGCATAGATAGTCGATACGGTTCCGCTTGAAAATGAGGTATTGGCCTTGACTTCTTTTGAAGCCTGCATCGCAAAGTTGAAAAGCCTTTCCAGGTACCCATTGGTGCGCTGGTGTTTTTTGGCCAGCTGAAAGGCCGATTTGATTTGCGATACAATTTCATAGTCGCCCGGAATTTGTGAATCCATACCACTCGCGACGCAGAATAAATGTCTTACGGCGCTTATCCCTTCTTTGGTGTAGACATATTGGGTCAGCTCGTCGGGTGACACGTTCGCGTATTGCTGCAACAGCAAGTGGAGCACGTATTGGCACGGTGCAAAACCATAAATTTCCGTTCGATTGCAGGTCGATAGAATGAAATAGTGTTGAAAGCAATCCAACTGTACACCGTTGTAAATGGTGGAACATTGGTCGGGCGCGAATGAAAATTTACTCCGGAGCCTTATGTTGGTCTTTCTGAAACTTACACCCGCTACGAAAAAATGCTGTGGATGTACCATGCAAAGTACCCGTAGTTTACGTTATGCCCATTTGATAATTGAAGATGCCTTTTGGTTACAAGTATTCTTGTTTTTTCGGAGAGGGAACATAATGAGTACGCCTTCCCAGGTAAGTAGATTGGCGATCAACGTCGGATTTTTGGCAGGAGCACGGCCGTGCACCCCCACTAAATGTATCTTTACAGGTGCATCGCACCGATTACCGACAGACCCGGTGACCTGAGCTTGTCGAGGGCCTCATCTAAATTTGAAAAGGACTTTGATCTGAAAATGCCGAATCGTGTTTTCCGACGACAAGATGATTGTTTGATTGCTTGGTAGCTGCTGTAATAACAGTCAATGCCTCGCTGTGCCTATTGAAAGCGCGTACCGTCGCAAGATAGAATGCGTAGCTAGAGATCCGTCTCCAAGAGTTGGCCGAACGTCAGTTCATCGACGGATACTTCCGTATCTACTTCTTCGGCAACTTCCGCTCCGTTGCTCAGAGTATCCAAAGTTTCCAAAGGTGAAAAGTTCTTGACGGGTGTCAGGAAGGGACTCTTCATTTTGCACAAACCAATGAGGATGCTGAGGCCATTCGGTGCGTTCAGTTTGTAACCGATATCCCTTTCTCGTGCAACACTAAATCCTATACCAGCATCGGCAAGATTGATATTTTGAATGGCGGGACTATCTGCTTCAAAAGAAATACTGGAATCGCGTCCACTCGAGATGGCGATTATAGTTCTTCCCGCTTGGACCACTTCCGTGACTACGCAAAACTTCCTGCTCCAGCGGTCCTGTGCCATGAGTGACTTGATAATTTCGCCGACTCTGGCCTTGTTGGCGATGCGGGTCGTCCGGCATTCGGCCGCGTCAAAGAACACGGAATTCTCTCTTGAAAATGCGACTTCCAGGGAGGCCTTGGCCAATGGTGCTCCGCCAGCTGTGATGGAACCCCTTGGTGAAAAGCGCACTTCTATTCCATCACCCGATTTGAATTCCTTGTGATCACTTGTCGGGTCCAGTTCAAGTTGAATAACATCTCCAGCAAATTCCGGGAAGTCGTTCTTCAATTTTCCCATAGGAACAAAAATGTCGCCGCGCATAATGCCGTAGTCACCCAGCTCAATCGGGCTACCCGGCAACCAATTTGCAAAGAGGACCTTAAAGTTTCTTTTGACCTCTCTGCTGTAAAGTTTTGCAATCATATATTTATAATATTAAGGGGGTTGTCGCCACTCGTATCGTTCCTGTCACGCGTACGTTGCCTCGCTTGTGAATGTGTAGTCTGAACGCTCCAGGTGTGGAGCATTGGGTTTCGCCTTGAGGATTTAACAGGCGGATCATACGAGAGGGGGTTTGATTAAAAAGTTACGTGGTTTATGGCTGAAGCGCAAACCGTGGCAAGACCGACGTTGTGCAGGAAATACTCGCTCTTGCTGGATTTGCACTATTTGATCCCTGAAAGCAGGGAAAAACTTTTTTGATTTGAACGGCTGAAATGTGATAGACTACCAGCGCCGAAAAGAAATTGGTGCGTTAACACGAATAACGATCAAAAAAATATCGTGGAAGTTTTTCCTCCCACGATATCCAGGGCTGTGTTAGTCTTGTATCCGAACGGTCTACATTAGACAGCGTTCGGAGCAGCGACTGAATTTTTCAATTTAGCGTAAAGCCGGTCCCGTTCCCGAGTGTAGCGTTGTTCGAATTCAATGACAGTGCGCAAGGTTTTACGGAAAAGTTTCTCTTTCATCAACTCATCGTAAACCCGGGAAAGGAGTCCATCCAGGCGGCTGAGTTGGTCCTTGGCGAGGTTGATGTTGACCGTTTTGGAAGTCCGGTCAAAGCTGAACATAAGGTCTCGCGGACGGTTAAATTCAATCAGGCCCCTGATGAGGCTGAAGTCCGGTTGAAATTCCTGGGTGACCAGGAAGGTCGTCTTTATCCTGTCATTATAATGTAATGCTGATGCGCTTTCGAATAGCTTGTTTTGAGGCAGTTCGTATGTAGCAACTGGTGCCTGAGACGGTGCTGAATGATTTGCCGTTGCGTCCTGCTCGGCGGAGAGTGACAAGTACTGGTCGTTTATTTGTGCTGTGGATATCATGGCTGGTATGGTTAAATGTTGTTGTGCTGGTTTATCAAATGCCTCCAATACAACAACAACAGCCTTGCACAAATAGTCCCAACCGGATTATACGCATCGATTTGTCCATTTTTTGAGACTCTGTCCGGTCGATAATTCGTCGCCCGGACAGCTAACTCATTATCTATGGAATATATCATCAAAAGTAATACTAATAATCTACTAAATCAATAGGTATAATAGATGTTTTGTACTTTTGGGCAAAACAAGCCAGAAATGGCCCCGGAAGACCCTCCGAAGGAGACCCTGCTTATGTTTCTACCGGAACGGACCTTTCTACGAAGGCGACCATAGTCCTCCGTTCTGATTGCCGGCGGACGTCGTCGGCGCTATACTATTGGATCGGTGAACTTGACAGAATTGCTCGTCGCACTCACAAGTTCACTAACTTTCCTGTCGATCATTGGTATGGATCATTGGAATGTCGTGACGGGTCTCATCCTTGGAGGTGTCGTGGCCGCGCCTCTTGCTGCACTGGTTGCAAAGTAACTACTAACGAAAAACATGATGCTGATAGTAGAGGTATTGATCATTATGGTAAGCATAAGGATCATTTATGTTTCGGTGGTTTTGAGCGGGGCCACCATAATTCTAGCTTCAGGAAAATAATACTCAAATGAAGATATCAACGCTACTCCTCCTTCTGATTGTCGTCAGCGATTTGCTTGCACAGTCGCCTGATATACGAACAAAGGAGTATAACATCGAGCGTTCCGGACTGGCACTGGAAGGATACGGTCCGGTGGCGTACTTTGCGATCAGTGAGGCAAAGAAGGGTAGGAAAGACCTTTCATTAACGCGCGATGGAGTAGTGTATTGGTTTAGCACCACTCAAAATCGCGACATTTTCACAGCTCATCCCGAAAAGTATGAGCCACAGTACGGAGGGTGGTGTGCCTATGCCATGGGAGCAAAAGGTGAGAAGGTTGAAGTAGATCCGGAGACGTTCAAAATTGTCGATGGGAAACTGTACTTGTTCTACAACAAGTTTTTCAACAACACCCTGGATACATGGAATAAAGACGAAGCGCGTCTGAAGTCGAACGCGGATAAGAACTGGACGAAAATCATTCAGCAATCCAGGTAATGCAAATTGTAGTATATGAGTCGCGTCTGCGACTGCAACTGCAACTCTTCCTGACCAAGGTTGCGTCAGGGATGGGTGCGGGAGGCTGTAGGTGTAGATAAGGCGCTTATAACAGCCTCGACGGTTGACTCGTAGTTGGAGTTGAGTCCCTCCTCCTGGTGGAGCATGACGCCCTGCTGATCAAAGACCGTAACGATGTTGGAATGTGAAAATTCAATCGGCGAGATGCGGTCGTACCGGACGGCCACTACGTTGGCGAATTCAAGTACGGATTCCTCTGTACCCTGGAGGAACAACCAACGTGGATCCTCCATGTCTTTTTTAATACTATACTCCTTCAGTCGTTCGGGCGTGTCAAACTCGGGATCGATACTGATAAACACGTATCGAACACCTGATGGAACCGAAGCAGAAACCTTTGATTCGATGGACTTAACGGCCTCCACGAGACGTGGGCACGCACTTTGGCAGGAGGTGTAGATCATGGTAACCACGAGCACTTCTCCCTTTAGATCATGAAAGGTTATCTCGTCGCCGTTCTGAGTTTTCCATGGCATCGTAAGTTGGTAAATAGACAAGTCGTTGATCTCTTCGGGGCTTGACTGTATGGCCTCATCCGCGGCAGGTGCACTGGCTTCTTTGCCTTTCTGCACACAACCTGCCATAAGAAGCGTGACTAGTATTAAAGAGAACAATTGCCTCATGGATTCACCGCGTTTGTGTTGACATTCTTTGCACATCGGAAACCCAGACTTTTTACTGAATAGCGCGCCTTGAGGCTCGATCGCATTGCATACCGCATGAAAGCGGCGTAGTTCATCAGGTCATTGGCGTTAATCGCTGCGCCCCCACACCAGAAGTTGGTGCTGTTGGAGTCATCCTGGTTACGTGAGTCGCTCGTGAGGATTACCGAATTGAAATCGAGGGTCCACTCCCAGACCAGGCCATGCAGGTCTCTGATGCCCCAATAGTTGGCTGGAGAATTTCCCACGGGTTTGAGGTGGGAGCGCGGCGTTTCATACCCCCGGATGACCCATTGATTGAAGACGCTATCCTTACGCGCGTCGCGTTTATGCGCATCGGCCATGGCCGCGTATTCCCATTCGTCGACTGTAGGCAGTCGCTTTCCCTGGCTTTCGCAATATGCCTTCGCAGCAAACCACGACACGTTGGTCACAGGGTAGTTGAGTCGGCCATCAACCGGCGTAGTGTCGTCATTCCAATCTTGCAAATAATGTTCATCAGCGAACAAACGCGACACCCGGGATCGTTTCCACTGGGGGTTAGCCTTCACAAATTCCACGTACTGTTCGTACGTCACCGGCGTTACGTCCAGAAGAAAATCGCGCACTTGCACTGGAGTTTCTTTGTCCCCGTAAAGGGGCACATACGAACCCCCCTTAACAAGGGCCATCGCTACTTCCTGCGCACTTGCGGTGCTGCAGATTGTTATAATCAAACACGAAACGACAAATTTCATCTGTTCTGCCTTTCCGCCCGCACCATATCGGGCGTTATTTCAACTCCCTTGTTGCCCCAACTGTTATATACGAAAGTGAGAACACTGGCGATCTCGTCGTCATTGAGTACCTGCGCCGGCATCGTGCTATTATATTTTTGGCCATTCACGGTAATTTCTCCTGACATTCCCCGAAGTACAATGCCAATTGCCCGATTTTCGTCAGCATTGAGATAATCGGATTGTGCCAGCGGAGGGAAAGCGTTGGCAAGGCCCGAGCCGTCTGCCTGGTGGCAGGCGATGCATGAACGCGAGTAAAGATTCTTTCCGAGCTCTATGCGTTCCTCCTTTGTGCGGATAGTAGGCACCTCGATCGGCTTTTCCTCACCGACCTGTTCCTGGATCACGCTTCCTTCAGGAAGGTAAATACCCTCCATGATCTCACCCGAAAATACTGTTGGGTTGTAATCGCCAGCAACTACCAGGTTTGCCAATGCTCCCTTGTTGAAAGCCCGGGTGAGCGAGTGGTCGACGAGTACCAGTGTGCCGGGTACCTCCACTTTGAATTCGATGATCGCTGCTCCGCCAGCCGGGATCAGTGTCGTTTGCACATTCTCATTTATGGCTGCTCCACCTTCTGCGTAAACACGATCCATGATCTCGCCAATTACGTGGAATGACGAAGCGAGGTTTGGACCCCCATTGCCAACGTAAAGCCGAACAGTTTCTCCAACATTGGCGGTGAGCGCGCTGTCACCGGTCAGGGCGTTGACTCTACCGTTAAAGAGGACGTAGTCGGGTTTTTCCTCCAGGGCTTTCTGCATGCTAAAGCCATGCGTACCCGGCTCACCGGTTTTGCCGGTGGTATAAAAGTCGCCCTGCATAATGTAGTATTCACGGTCGACAGGCGGCAGACCGCCGCGTGGCTCGACGAGAATCAGACCGTACATGCCAGAGCCGACATGCATGCCCACGGGTGCTGCTGCGCAGTGATAGACGAATAGTCCCGGGTTAATTACCTTGAACGAGAACACTTTTTCGTGTCCCGGAGCGACAAACGACGCTTCTGCGCCTCCACCCGGTCCAGTAACAGCGTGTAAGTCGATGTTGTGCGGCAACTTGTTATCCGGATGGTTTTGAAGGTGAAATTCGATTTCGTCGCCAAGTCGTGCGCGAATAAACGGTCCCGGAACCGTGCCACCGAAGGTCCAGAATAAGAATGTGCTGCCGTCGGCGATTTCAGCTTCATGTTCGACGATCTCCATCTTGACGACCAGTTTCCGCGCAGTACGATCGCCAACAGATTCAGGAACATACGGAGGTGATGTCAGTACGGCTTCGACGGGATCATCGGCGACGGGAATCATCGCGTTGTCAGGCTCCTCTCTTTGCTGGCAGCTTATCAGGAGGATGGTCAATAGAATCGGAAGTATCTGGGTCTTTCCGATTTTCTGTGCAAGTACGTCGGACACTTTTATTATTTATTGTGGTGTTTAGCTAAGTAATCAAATATATAAGTATTCCCTCGTTGCTCCTAGGCTTAGCGGAGGAAATGTCTGTGCGCGGTCGAGGAGATAATTGATGATGTGCTTCCTTTGTGTTCTGTATTCTATGTGGTTCAGAAAAAACTTAAATTAAACCCATGTAATTGATATGGAAAAGGTTGCGTTTGTCGAACGTTCGAATGCGGATAAACTATTCAGAGTGGCGCAGTGGCTTGCTATTGCAACCATTGTTTATAACATTCTGGAAGGTCTGGTGTCAGTCTATTTTGGCTTTGAGGACGAGAGCCTTGCCTTGTTCGGCTTTGGAATCGACAGCTTTATTGAGGTATTGTCGGGAATAGGGATCGCTCACATGGTCTTCAGGATAAAAAGACAACCCGAAGGAAGCCGGAATAAATTTGAACGGACAGCACTCAGAATTACCGGAACAGCTTTTTACTTGTTGGTTGCAGGTCTTCTGGTCACAAGTGGTTACAACTTCCTCACTCAACATCAGCCGGAAACCACTCAGGTAGGGATTATCATTTCGCTTCTCTCCATAGCTGTGATGTGGGCTTTGATCTACGGTAAGACAAGGGTCGGAACACGATTGGAATCAAAAGCCATACTGGCAGATGCCGCGTGTACGAGAGTCTGTGTCTATATGTCTGTCGTACTGCTGATTTCAAGTGGAGTTTTCGAGTTGACCGGTTTTCCGTACATTGATTCCATCGGTGCGTTGTTCCTGGCGTATTTTTCCTTTAAGGAGGGAAGGGAATGTTTCGAAAAGGCGCGGGGCAAGAGCCATTGCGAGTGTTAAATATGATGCTGACGCATGGGAAGAATATAATCACATAACCTGCTTTTTTGGGGGACATTGAAAGTATACGTATCATTTGTTTTGACTGTGTTGGTTCTGATAGGTTGTACTCCATCAACCCGACACGATTTAGTTATTCAAAATGTATGGCTCTTTGATGGGCATGTCGAAAGGGGCATAATTAACATCGCAATCAATGCTGACACCATTGCTGCAATCACAAGGGAAAAATTAGTAGGGGATTCACTTATCGATGGAACCGGCAAGTACATAATTCCTGGTTTAGTGAATGCACATGTTCATGCATCGTCCCTTGAAGACCTGAAGGAGGGCTATTCACTTGGCATACTCACGCTCCTGAATATGCACACCGGGTTGGAGGATAGAGAGTGGGCATGGAAAAAGATGGCTTTTGATTCAGCCGGGTTTTCGAGATTCTACGGCTGCGGTCAGGCAGCTACTGTACCGGGCGGCCATCCCAGCCAGTTCAGTCCAAACATGGAATCAATCAGTGACTTGCTGTCTGTGCAGGATTGGGTCGACAACCGAATCGCTAGTCATGCGGATTACATCAAAATTATTCGTGAGCACCATGAGTGGATGGGCTATCCCCCGCTTCCCACGTTAAGTTTTGAGCAGATTAAGGAAATCATCGACTACGCTCATAGTAAGGGTCTGAAAGTAGTTGTTCATGCGAACACGGTAGACGAAGTAGTCAAGATTGCAGAATTTGGGCCGGACGGTTTCGTGCACATGCTTGATTACAAAGAGGATTACCCGGTTTCAGAAAGTTACTTCAAGGCCCTGGCCGATTGTGGAGCATTTGTAGTAACGACCAGTGGAATGTCTTTGAAGAGTATGGAAGACGCGCCGCCTTTTGTGCGTGAATGGGTTGCAAACAACCTATTGGATGCCCAACAGCGAAGTGAGGTGATAAAGGAACTAAAGGATCATGAAATATTGATTGTTGCAGGAACTGACGCACAGGAGGGACAGATGGATTTTGGTGCGGACTATTTTCTCGAGTTGAAACTCTTCGAAAAGGCAGGGCTATCGAATGAAGAGATCCTGAGAGCAGCCACGGGCAACGCTGCTATAGCTTTTGGCCTGCCTATCGGCGAATTGAAAGTGGGTAGCAATGCGGACATGGTAATTCTCAAAGGGAACCCGTTGGCTGATCTCGACAATCTTAACACGGTTGAGCAGGTGTGGAAAAATGGGAAGTGGAACTAACAAAAGTCAGTTCCTCTGGTAACTGTTTATCATTCATCAATTTAAAGGCGAAGGGTACCTTGATATCGTTAAGCATCGGGTTCCGGCATTGACATTGCCGGAGGATTGAAGTAGTACGCTGACGAAAAAAAAGGCGGAGGATCAATTTTCCGTCTATGAAAACTCCTTTTACACTCGACCAGTTCCTGGAGGTTTTCAAAACCTACAATGAATCGGCCTTTCCCGCCCAAGTGCTTTTCTATCTCATCGCATTGGCCACCGTGTTTCTCGTTACAAAGCAAAGCCCGATATCAAACAGGATCATTAGTGGCATACTTGCATTTTTCTGG
>JAJJPK010000156.1:0-45325 GCA_032907565.1 Cyclobacteriaceae bacterium
ACTCCCCAGTACTTCTTTTGTTGCTTCCAGCGTTCTGTCAATATCCTCGTCGGTATGTGCGTAGCTGACTGAACTCTGCTTGCAGGGTATGGGTATGTTGTAGATGCCTTTTTCAATAAGCGCTCTTCGTAGTCTTAGGTCAAATTTGAAGTCGTGATTCATCAGGATGTCGTGCAAGTCCTTCGGCGGTTCCGCGCAGAAGTACATGCAAAAGGCGGAAGCGTTATGGCAGAGGACCATGGGGATGCCGTGTTCCTTGAATATGGTTTCCAGTCCTGAGTACAGCCGGGCGCAACGTTGCTCGATCTGTTCGTAGACGTCGTTGTCGGAGAGTACCTGAAGTGTAGCCAATGCCGCAGCGGTGCTGACCGGGTGGGCGTTGTAAGTGCCGGCGATAAGTACACGGCGGGACGGGTCGGGGTCGTCAAAAAGCTGCATGATGTCTTTCCGCCCGCCAATTACCCCGAGGGGATAGCCGTTAGCTACAGCTTTGCCCAACACGGATAGGTGTGGTTTTACACCTGCCACACCCTGGTAGCCGTCGAGGCGTGTACGGAATCCCGTCTTAACCTCATCGAAAATACAGACGGCACCATATTTTTCGCATAGATCGATGATGCCCTGAAGGTATCCATCCTCGGGAAGCACCACGCCGATATTCTGAAGGACAGGTTCGGTCATCACACAGGCAACCGGATACCGCTTCATCACATACTCCATCGAGGCCAGGTCGTTGAAGTTCACGAGGTGGATCAGGCGCTTGGTGGACTCGGGTATACCCGCGGATAACGGGATGAACGGGTACTCACCCGGTGAAACTCTTGGTCCGATCTGCTCCAGGGAAGGCATTACAGCGCGGCTCACCTCGTTGTGCCATCCGTTGTATCCGCCGATGGTGAGGATGATATGTTCTCTTCCCGTAAAGGCGCGACTCAACCGAATCGCATGCGCCGTCGCCTCGCTCCCTGTGTTCGTTATCTGCACCAACTCCAGGGAAGGCACAGCCTCGCAGAGCCGCTTCGCCAGCTTTGCCTCAAGCGCCGTGGTACCGCTGCCGAAAAGGGAACGGTGGGATTGGATTGCCTTGATTATGGCGTCGCCGATCCGCGCGTCGTTGTGCCCCAGCAGGTGCGGCGCAAATGCGGCGTGATAGTCTATGTATTCCTTCCCTTCGACATCATAGATTTTGCTCCCTTTTCCGCTTGCGAAGACAATACCCGGATTCACCTTCCGGTTGAGTGAAACCACTCCACCTGCAATGTACTGGCTGGCCAAATGGGTAATTCCTTCTGCGGTTAAGTTCACGTTTTCGTTGAGGTTCATGCGTTTGTTTCTTATTTTTATGTCTTCGTAATTTATAATTTGTTTACCAATTTTCACTACATTTGTTTACAATCATAGATGAAAAGTGAGTCCCTGGCCCACAAGGCATACACGGAGTTAAGAAGGAAGATCCTCAGCGCACAAATCCCTCCGAAGACACGGCTCAAGGAAGATTATTGGGCCAAAAAATTGTCAGTCAGCCGGATGGCGATTCGGGAAACCCTCACGCGGTTGCTGGGCGAGAATCTCGTTTCGCTGGGGCCGAAGGGAGGCTACTTTGTGAATTCATTGACCCCGGAAGACATTGTCCAGATCGCGGGAGATCCTGGAGATTGGGGCGCTTCGCCTGGCATGCCAGAAGCTCACGAAGGAGCAGTTGGCACGGCTTGAAAAGATCTGTAAGGATTTTAGCACCATGATCGAGCAGGGATACTATGCGGGTGCTTGTGAGGCCGACCTGCGGTTCCATGAGACGCTGATAGAATGCACCGGCAATGAAAAACTGCTCCGCGCATATACGAACAGTCACATCCCCTTGTTCCACCGTCAGTTGACGCAGACCAACAGTTCAGAGAACGACTATGAGCTTACCGACAAGGAGCACCGGGCAATTGTACAAGCACTTGCTGACAAAGATTTCGCGAAAGCTGAAGAAGTAATGCGGATGCATTTTGCACGGGGCGCTACAATGATTGAGATCGATTAATTCGCGTCTGCCTGGTTTGCCTTCCTGACCCGGCAGTTTGATTTCTTTTCCATTACCTGTAATTTACCGATTCGGGCAGTCTATCGGCTGTCGTGTATATATAAGTGCTTCTATGGAGGGACGCCTTCAAACGTTCATGAATTGACATTATGCCACATTTGCCAGCATTGATCCAGGACCTGGCGCTGATACTGATAGCCGGTGCAATTGTCACACTTCTTTTCAGGAAGATTAGACAGCCGCTGGTATTAGGCTATGTCATCGCAGGCTTCCTGGTAGGTCCCCATTTCACGTTCCTCCCGAGTGTAACAGACAACGACAATATAGAAACGCTGGCCGAGATCGGTGTGATCTTCCTGTTGTTCAGTCTGGGTCTCGAGTTCAGTTTTAAGAAGCTGATGCGCGTCGGGGGCGCGGCCTCTATCACGGCACTCGTAGAAATTATCTTTATTACGATCACCGGCTATTACACGGGAAAGCTCCTGGGCTGGTCTACTATGGACAGCCTGTTTCTCGGTGGGATGCTGGCGAGTTCATCCACTACTATCATTATCCGCGCGTTCGATGAGCTCGGGGTAAAGACACGGCAGTACGCCAGGATTGTGTTCGGCGTGCTCGTCGTGGAGGACATTGTCGTGATCTTGCTGATGGTGTTGCTTTCCACTATTGCAGTTGCCCAGGAATTCGAAGGTGGGGAGATCGTATACACGATCGTCAAGCTTACTTTCTTCCTGGCGTTCTGGTTTCTCAGTGGAATTTTCCTGCTGCCCACGCTCCTCAAAGCGGCCCGATCGCTCTTCGATGGAGAGACGTTGCTCATCTTTGTTATCGGCCTTTGCCTGGGCATGGTCGTGCTGGCCGTTCACGCAGGGTTCTCCGCTGAGCTCGGCGCGTTCATTATGGGTTCTATCATCGCTGAAACTACAAAAGCGGAAGCCGTCGAACACGTTATCAAGCCGGTAAAAGATTTGTTCGGTGCTGTGTTCTTCGTTTCCGTCGGGATGATGATCGATCCCCAGACTATTATTGACTATGGCTGGCCGGTTGCTGCGGTGACGTTGTTAACGTTGTTTGGCAAACTTTTCAGTACCACGCTGGGTGCAATACTATCCGGACAACCATTGAAGCAGTCCGTTCAGGTAGGTATGAGTATGGCGCAAATCGGTGAATTTGCGTTCATCGTTGCTACCCTGGGCCTTTCACTGGGGGTAATTTCGGACTTCCTCTTCCCCGTGGCGGTCGGTGCCTCGGCGATTACTACATTCACCACCCCGTATCTTATCAAATATTCCGAACCTTTCTACAACTTCCTCGAAAGATTCCTTCCGAAGAAGTGGATCAAGGCCCTCAATAGTTATTCTTCAGGAACATCAAACATTCAGGCTGAAAGTACGTGGAAGGTAGTGCTGAAATCGTACGGCACGATTACAGCCACCAATGGCATCCTTGTACTGGCCATTCTTTTATTCTCCCTCAATTTTCTTATGCCCTTCCTGGGAGAAAATATCGATAACCCCACACTGCGGAATTTTGTAGGACTCATCCTTACGCTCGGTGTCGCGTCGCCCTTTCTCTGGGCGTTCATGGCAAAGCGTCCGAATAACTTGGCGTACAGGGAGTTGTGGATGGAGAAACGATACAATCGCGGACCTTTGCTGGTAATCGAAATCACGCGGGTGATCGTCGGCGTGCTCATCATCGGGTTCTTCGTGTTCAGGTTGTTCTCTACGCAGATGGCCATCCTAGTTGTCGTACCTGTGGCCGTTCTCGTCCTCTTTATTCTGGCTCGACGGATCCAGAATTTTTACCAGCGGATCGAAGTTCGCTTCCTGGAAAATCTCAACGAGCGGGAAGCCCAGGCACAACGCGCGCAGCGTCCCACACAAAGCGATCAATTCAAGTCTGAACTCCAGCCGTGGGATGCGCATATTGTCGAACTCGAAGTTGCACCGGAAGCGGAGTACGTGGGAAAGACCCTCATGGAATTGCAATGGCGGGAGCAATACGGCATCAATATCGTATTCATCCGAAGAGGGGAGAAGGTCATCCATGCACCCGGCCGTTACAACAAACTGCTCCCACATGATCTGGTGGGTATCATTGCAACCGACGAACAGATTCAGAAGTTCAAGCCCGTATTCGACGCCAAAGACGAGACGGTGCCTGAGGTGGATGTCGAGGACATTGCCCTGCAGAAGATCGTCGTCAACGAACACACGCAACTCAAAGGCAAGGATATCCGGAGTTCAGGACTCCGCGAGCGCACCAACGGACTCGTCATCGGAATCGAACGAGGAGGTGAACGAATACTCAACCCCGAATCTACCACCGTCTTCGAATGGGACGACATCGTGTGGATCGTCGGCGATCGCAAGAAAATCAGCGAGATCGCACGGCCTGGCGGCGCCGGAAAACAGGAGGCGGGAAGCGGAGAGGTAGTTGAGGAGGAGAGAAGTAAGCGGTAGTAGAGACGTGCGACTCGCTCGTCTCTCTGGAATACAAAACGGTGATCGATAATCGCACGTGACCTTACGCAATCACGCGGCGACAAGCACAACATAAACACCTAAATACCTAAACACCTAAACACGTAAACACATCGCATGGATTCCAGTTTGATATTGAAGAACGTTGCGCGGTATATCGACCTGACACCCAGGGAGAGTGAGTTCTTCTTGTCGTTGCTGGAGCCAAAGCTCCTTGAAAGAAAGAAGGTCTATCTAAGAGCGGGAGCGGTTTGCAATTACTCGGCCTTTGTCCTCAGCGGTGCGTTGAAAAGTTATACGGTAGATTCACAGGGAAAGGAGCACATCCTGAGTTTTGCTACGCGAGGCTGGTGGATAGCCGACCTTTACAGTCTGCTGTCGCGAAAGCCCGCCATATTGAATATTGAAGCGATCGACAACACGGATGTGCTACTCTTGTCGCGACGCAATCAGCAACTCCTTTACGAGGAAGTTCCCAAATTCGAGAGGTTCTTCCGTATTCTCGTCGAGAACGCGCTCGTGGCCAACCAACAAAGACTTATCGATAACATGAGCGTTGCGGCCGAAGAACGGTACCTTGCCTTCATAAAAAGATATCCCGACATACCGGCATGCGTACCTCAGCGCAGCATCGCATCCTACCTCGGCATTACACCTGAGTTTCTCAGCAAAATCCGCTCACGCCTTGCCCGGCGCGAGAGGGTCGGTTAACGGTTCCGGAAGTTGGGAAGAGCCAATCGATACTTCACCGCGAGGAGGCGGATGAGAAAGATCAGAATAATCGCTGCTGTCATGTTGACGTTCCGTTCAACCCCCGCGCGGAACAAAACGAGATAAAGGACTGCTCCGGCAAGACATGCCGTGGCGTAAATCTCTTTCCGGAAAAGTACCGGCGTTTCGTTGGTCAGTACATCGCGCAAGACACCGCCCATGATTGCAGTGAACATCCCCATGATTGCGGCGATCTCCGGCCTCACACCGAGTCCCAGTGCTTTTTCAACACCGAGTATGGTAAAAAACGAAATGCCCAGCGCGTCGAATATCAGGAACGTTCGCTTCAGACGTTCAAGCGATTCCACGAAGATGAAGGCGACGATGATGCCGGCAAGGATCGCATACAAGTATCCGATATCACCGATCCACACGAGGGGGTAGCTGCCCAGCATTATGTCGCGGAGGGTACCTCCACCGATGGCCGTCACAAAACCCGTGAAGGCGGCTCCGAACAGGTCATCGTGCTGATCTTGTACTGCCAACGCGCCCGAGATGGCAAAAAAGAAGGTGCCGAGCATTTCGAGGGCGTATTCGAATCCCATTATGAATGGAGGAAGTATGAACGCGCAAAAGTATAATGAAATTGCGACATGGCCACCCTGTTGCGCAGATCAGGAACCGAAAACGATGGCGTTGGCCTTTTCAATTTCCTTATCACTGATTGTATGACCCATGCCTGGAAAAATTTCCAGTGTCACCTCTGCGCCCATCGTCTTGAGTAGTTCCGTTGTCTCGTTGACCCGCGATACCGGTACATGCGGATCGGGATCGCTGGTGCCGATATACACGGGCGTTGATGAAAAATCGCCTTCGTACCGGTCGCGATAAATCCGGTCGCCGATAAGCCCGCCGGTGAACGCCGCAACACCGCCCCAACGGCGTGCGTTGCGTGTGACAAATTCCAGGGTAAGGCAGGCACCTTGGGAAAACCCAGCGAAGTATATGCGTTCGTCGTCCATGCCTGCAGCCTTCAAATCGCTGACAACCTCGGCGATCACATCCAACGCGGATGTAAGCCAGGGTTCATTTTGTTCCGGTGGTGCCAGGAACGAGTAAGGATACCAAGTATGGTTGGTGGCCTCGGGTGCGAGGAGCGCGTAGCCGTCGACGGCAAGGTAGTCGGCCAGCGTAATAATATCGCGGGCGCTTGCCCCTCTTCCGTGCAAAAGGATCAATGCTTTGCCGGCTGCTGCGGGTTCCGGTCCACGAGTTACTAAGAGTTTGCTGTGCATGGTTTTATAAGTTGCCCGGTTTCCACAAATCGGCGTAGGCTTCGGGATCTTTTTTGAAGCGCGAATGTACGTAAGGACACAGCGGCACCACCTTAAGGTTTTTTTCTCGCGCGTAAGAGACCATCGCCTTGAGGAGCTCGCTGGCCACTCCCTTTCCCTTGAGTTTCTCTGCCACTTCTGTATGATAGACGGTTAGTACGCCTTTGCTGACGCTGATTTCCATTTCAGCGAGACGTTCCTGGTTTTCTTGCAGGTAGAAGGCGCCCCGGCCGGCTTCGTTTAATCTGAGTCGGATGTCGTTCATGAAATTGGGGATTAGGCCAGTGCCGGAAGCACGCGCTCGATCTCTTGACGCCGGGAGTCGTAGCGAGGTGGGAGCATAAGATGCGTTCCTAACTCACTGACGGATTCATCTACCGTGAAGCCCGGATTGTCGGTGGCGATCTCGAACAGCACACCACCAGGTTCGCGGAAGTACACGGAGTAGAAATAATTGCGATCGATCTTTGGCGTGACATTCATTCCTAACTTCTCCACGCGCTTTCTTACTTCTTCCTGCACCTCCTCATTCTCTACTCTGAACGCGATGTGATGAATCGTTCCTGCGGCGCCGACACCGGGAGATTGGTTCGGAGCCTCGATAAGGTCAACGGTTGCGGCTGTAGGAATGGCCCTTGTAACATAACGGTAACGGTAGCCCTCTTTCCCGACAAACTCATACCCGAGCACCTCCGTAAGAACGGAAGCGGTGTTTTCAATTGTTCGGAGCGTAAGTGTCGTACTGTGAAACCCCCGGAGCGCGACGTCCTTGCCAATTTCGTCTGTAATCCAGGGCTCGCGATCGTCGGCAGTGGCTGGTTCAGTGAGCGCTAATGGAAGTCCGTCGGGATCCTCGAACGTCAAGTAAGGCTCTCCAAAGCGGCTTTCTGAACGGCTCGTGAAACCGAAACGTGCCAGTCGTTCTTTCCAGAACGAAAGGCTGCCGGCCGGTACCGCATAGGCGACTTCGGTGGGCATACCTCTTCCCTGCCTCCCTTTGGGAACACCCTGCCACGGAAAAAAGGTGAGAATGGTACCCGGCGTCCCCGTTTCGTTGCCAAAGTAAAAATGATACGTTCCCGGGTCGTCGAAATTTACGGTCTTCTTGACGAGCCGCAAGCCCAGTACTTCCGTGTAGAAAGTCAGGTTGCGTTTTGCTTCTCCGGCAATAGCCGTGATGTGATGAAATCCTTTTACCGTGTAGTCCATAAATTAGTTCGCCCTCCCTGTGGCGTTTAATTAAGTAAAGGTACAACGGGATTGCGACTTAAAGTGTTGAACCAGATTAAGAAAACGGCATTTTAATCCGCGCATTTCTTAACCTGGTTCAACGAAATCCGGCTACCCGCTGTTTTATCTTTGTATCGTAATCAAACACTAAAAAACCATGGCAGAAAAAACAGCAGTTAAGACGAAGTGGAGCCTGGATCCCGCACACAGCGAGATCGGCTTCAAGGTGAAACACATGATGATAACGACAGTATCCGGAACGTTCGGCAAGTTCGAGGCCGACGTAGAAACTGAAGGTGATGATTTTTCAACCGCCTCAATTGAGTTTACCGCCGATGTGGAATCCATTACGACACACAATGCTGACCGCGACAAGCACCTGAAGTCTGATGATTTCTTTGCCGCGGATAAATATCCACAGATAAAATTCAAATCGACCCGCATTGAAAAGAAGGATGCCGAAAACTTTATCTTGCACGGCGACCTTACCATCCGGGATGTTACCAAGCCAATAGCCCTGGACGTAGAAATGGGAGGCATTGGTAAAGATCCCTGGGGTAACCAGAAGGCGGGCTTCTCAATTGCAGGAAAGATCAAGAGGACGGACTTTAAGCTTAACTGGAACGCTGCCCTGGAAACCGGTGGCGTATTGGTAGGAGAAGAAGTGAAGATTGCCGCCGAAGTTCAGTTAGTTAAACAGGCCTAAGGTGCATTCCTACGGCACTGGCTCGTGTCGTTTGCTGTCGCAGACGACATGAGCCGAGGCCGCTTATAAATCAGACAACCTTAATAACCAAAATATGAGCTTACTGGACAAAAAGACTGCCATCGTCACGGGCGCAGCCTCGGGCATTGGCAAGGCAATCGCCACCCTTTATGCCAAGGAAGGCGCACAAGTGGTGGTATCCGACCTCGACGAGGCCGGGGGTAAAGAGACCGTCGATGAGATTACACGTGCTGGCGGAAAAGCGATTTTCTTCAAAGCCGATTCATCCAGTCCCGAGGATAACAAGCGGTTGGTAGAGGAGGCCGTGAAGAAGTACGGAGGCTTGCACCTGGCGGTAAACAATGCCGGTATTGGCGGGCCGCTGGGGGACACAGGGGAATACCCTATCGATGGATGGGACAAAGTAATCGCCATCAACTTATCGGGTGTCTTTTACGGCTTGCGTTACCAAATCCCAGCAATACTCGATTCGGGTGGAGGCAGCATCATAAACATGGCATCCATCCTGGGTCAGGTGGGTACACCAATGTCGCCAGCCTATGTGGCAGCGAAACACGGCGTCGTCGGGCTGACGAAAGCGGCCGCTTTGTCGTACGCAACCCGCAACGTTCGCATTAACGCTATTGGTCCGGCATACATTCGGACACCGTTGGTTGTGAACTCTTTGGATGAGGCGACACTGAATGCACTGGTTGGGTTGCACCCCATCGGCCGTCTCGGCAAGCCTGAAGAAGTAGCCGAACTCGCGCTTTGGCTTAACTCCGATAAGGCATCGTTTGTAACCGGCGCTTATTATCCGGTTGACGGAGGGTACCTGGCGCAATAGCCGGAAATCATCGATCGGTAGCGGTAATCGGTGTGAGTGATCGACGCTCCTACAAGCGTCCGACCCGTTTGCCCAAGTCATTTGAACATCACCCTCACGTTGGGTTCCAAAGGAACCCAATACTACCGTATTGTTTCGTGTTTTAGGATTAGAATAGATAAATAGAAGTAATGGAGAATTCAGAAGGAGAGATTAGAAAACCAAAAAGAAGCCGGTTCATTATTGGAAACCGGATGAATATGTTTTTTGTCGTCGCGTTGTCATTAGCAATGTTTGCGTGTGGTGATGACGAGGTTTTTGATGGGGACACCAGGCCCGACATTGGTTTTGGGCCAGGGACTGATCGCCCCGGCAAAACTGGGTCACTGACAAACCCGATTTTGCTCGTGATTGACGAAGATGCTATCGACAACGGAAACGAACCCAACAACTTCTCAGCAGCTGACGTGAACGATCCGCTGGCCGAAGTAGGACAGCGCAAGCAATTGAGATACTTCTCTCAAAATGTGGGTCGGGCTATTGATCTGTACACTGGCGAAGTTGGAGACGAAGGCTTGCATGCCATTAAGACAATTCCCAACAGCTGGAAAAATGCCGGACCTACAAAAAACGGCGCTGCGAACTTCGTGTTGGCAGGCCCGGGGCTGGGAAGTGGCAAGAATGGTAAGGATGATGATAAAGAAGTGTTGCTCGATAAGATCCCCGATGTTACGCCACTTCGCGCTACGGGTTTGAAGATGCTCGTCGGCTCTACTGTATTCGCTGTGGTCTACGACAGTGATGTAAGTATCAACTATTCGCCTCTGAATGGCAACCTTCAGGGCGCAAACCTCGGCGTGGTGGCCTTTAAGGTTCTCGGTGTTACCCAGCGGTTTGATGGATCAGATTCTTCTTTGCCTAAGATCTCAGTGTTGATCCTCGACGCGGATGATGCAGATCTCGGAAAACTCACCTTGTTTTCGAATGCTCCCGAACCGAGATCTTCCTCGGAACCTGAGGATATTGCGCCACCGGCTAAGGTTCCCGGTGTGAATGCCGTCGCGGCAAAATAGCGCCTCGCGCATTTTATTAGAGGCGTCAAGCGAAAAGGATTTTGTCTTCAACAAGATTTGGTAAATTATGACTGTTTAAGGAAAAGAAAAGCGATGAGCGCCCCACAGCAGAAAAAGGAAACCAGCACCCCAGGACCGAACGGCAGAGCGCCTTCGGAAGGTCCGGGAGGAGGATGGAAACTACCTCCCTTGAAGATATGGTTTTGGCTTCTTGGCATTCTGTTGATTAATTATTTCCTCGGCCGCAGCCTATACCCCGACCCGGAGGAACCTGCAGTCGTGTCGTATAATCTCTTCAAGGACGAGGTTGCCAAAGGAAATGTGAAGGAGATTTACAGTCGTGGAACCGCGATAACCGGCACATTCGAAACACCGGTCCTGGTTCCTCCAGTCAGTGAAGTGCCTGAGAACGACAGTGTTGAAGTGGCCAGAAAGGAGGCCGATAAGTTTGTTACGGAACTGCCCCAATTTATCGATCCCGGCCTGGAAAAATTCCTGATGGACAACGATGTGATCATCAGGGCCCAGCCACTCCAGGAGGAAATAAATCCGTTCATCGCATTCCTCGTTCGTTTTGGTCCTGCCATATTGATTATTCTCTTTTATGTCTGGATATTCCGTACAGCGGGAAAGGGAAGCCCACTTGGCATGGGCGGAATGATGGGTCTCGGTCGCAGCCGTGCTAAACGCTTCGATAAGGAAACGGCAAAGAAAGTAACTTTTGATGATGTGGCAGGTATCGACGAGGCCGAAGCTGAACTTGTCGAGATCGTTGATTTTCTGAAGAATCCTGAAAAGTATACCCGCCTGGGTGGTACGGCGCCGAAGGGCGTGCTGCTTGTCGGCGCGCCGGGTACCGGCAAAACGCTCCTAGCGCGTGCGGTCGCCGGTGAGGCGGGGGTACCCTTCTTTTCAATGAGCGCGTCAGAGTTTGTTGAGATGATCGTGGGCGTTGGCGCCGCAAGAGTACGCGATCTTTTCAAGCAAGCCCGCGAACATGCGCCGGCGATTATTTTCATCGATGAACTCGACGCCATTGGCCGCGCCCGCGGTATGACGGCAATCGGTGGATCGAGTGAACAGGAACAAACGCTCAACCAGATACTCACTGAAATGGACGGCTTTTCCAGCCGCGAAGGCGTTATCGTACTGGCCGCCACCAACCAGCCCGAGGTGCTCGACAAAGCGTTGCTCCGGCCGGGGCGTTTCGACCGCCGCGTGGTGGTGAACCTGCCCGACAAGGTGGGACGGGAAGCCATCCTCAAGGTGCATACCCGTAAGGTTCCGCTGGCTTCCGATGTTAGCCTTATGGAAGTCGCTGCCGCTACACCCGGGTTGTCGGGTGCCGACCTGCGAAACCTTGTAAATGAAGCAGCGCTGCTGGCAGCCCGACGCGATCAGGATCAGGTGCATCAGCGCGACTTCCTGGATGCATTGGAGAAAATTATCCTCGGACCAGAGCGTCCGTTGCTGCTGAGTCCCGAAGACCGCGAACGCATCGCTTACCACGAAGGCGGACATACCATACTCGGACTCGTCGTCCCCGGTGCGGACCCCGTGAACAGGGTGAGCAT
The DNA here is from genome assembly GCA_032907565.1 of Cyclobacteriaceae bacterium. Taxonomy (GTDB): domain Bacteria; phylum Bacteroidota; class Bacteroidia; order Cytophagales; family Cyclobacteriaceae; genus ZC4RG29. The sequence goes on from JAJJPK010000156.1 coordinate 11,970, forward strand.
CGTACCAAGGGGCATGGCCCTCGGAGTTACTTATCAACGTCCCGATAGCGACCGATACAACTATACGGAGGAATACCTTCGCGCGCGAATCATCGGCATCCTCGGTGGTCGCTCGGCAGAAGAGGTGGTGTACGGCACGCGTACGACCGGTGCAGAGAACGATATCGTTCAAGCTACCGAAATCGCACGTGGTATGGTTACCCGATGGGGGATGAGCGACAGGCTTGGCATGATCGAGCTCGCGCCAAAGATCAATCCCTATCTCGGTACGGCTGTAGGACAGGCCAAGCCCTTCAGCGAATTCACAGCACGCACTGTCGACGAAGAAATACACCGGATCATTAACGAATGTCACGACGAGGCGCGAAGGCTGTTGCAGATATATCGAAAGGAACTCGATGCCCTCGCCGCTGCGCTGTTAAGCAAAGAAACGCTCGATGAACAGGAGATTCTCGAGGTTACCGGATTGCCTGCAGCACGGCCACTGGAAAGTAAAAAGCTACCTGTGACTTGAGTGGATGGCCGCTTTAACTAACTTGGCTGCCATTTACAGGCTCACAGAATCAATTGATGACCACCTACGAACAGATTTTCGAAAACAACAAGCGCTGGATCGAACAAAAGAAAGGAACGAACGGGGACTTTTTTGAACAACTGGCGCGAAACCAAAATCCGGATTACCTATACATTGGATGCAGCGACAGTAGGGTGTCAGCGGAGGAAATGATGGGACTTGGACCGGGTGAAGTGTTCGTACACCGCAACATCGCCAACCTCGTAACAACCATCGACCTCAATGTTCAATCGGTGATAAACTATGCGATACGTCAACTTAAGGTAAAGCATGTCATCGTTTGCGGACATTACAACTGCGGTGGTGTCAGGGCGGCCATGATACCCAGAGATATGGGACTTCTGAATCCGTGGCTGCGTAATATTCGCGACATATACCGTATCCACCAGGCCGAACTGGATGCCATTACCGACGAAAACGCCCGATACGATCGACTGGTCGAACTAAACGTACAGGAGCAATGCATCAATGTAATCAAGACGGCCGCCCTGCAACTCAGTTTCCAGGAGCACGGTTTTCCCATTGTCCACGGCTGGGTTTTTGATATCCGGACCGGCCGGATTGTCGACATGAAAATCGATTTCGAAGGCATCCTTGACAGGATCCGACATATATATGATCTCACCAAAGAGGAATGATTTTTTCCTATAATGTGTTGATGAGTTGGCGTCTGGCTATCAAAGCGCATTATTGCATATATTTGGGCCATGCAAATTCGGAAATCGCATATTCTCCTCCTTGTGGCCTACGGCCTGACGCTACTGCATTCCGCGATTCCGCATCAGCATTCCTCTATCCGAACGTCCGACCCAAAATTTGAGGTTCGAACGGTAGGCGATTTTTCTCTTTTTGGGCGACTCCAGGCTGCTTTTGCTACCGATCTGGGGTGCGGTCACCTTGAATCCTTTGCCAAAAGCGATGGCAATGCCGACATCGCTCCAATTGTTACAGACGTCCCTGTTCTGTTTTTGGCCTCACACTTTATTACAGAAGAACCTCTAATCAACGTTCGTGAAGCTTCCGGCGCCTTTATAGGGAAGCTACACACCCGTCTTGTCTTGCTGTCCGCCCTGCAGTTCAGGGCGCCTCCCGTCCTTATCTGACCCTCTTCCTTTTGCGCGGCACCCACCGCGCCCTGATTCCATATTCTGATTTCTATCATTTTCTCTGAATGTTCGAGAAGATCATACAGTTTTCCGTGCACAATAAATTTATTGTGGCACTCCTGGTACTCGGCGTCATAGGGGGAGGCTTCTACGCCTTTGAAAACATTCCCGTCGACGCAGTACCCGATATTACGAACAACCAGGTGCAGGTTGTCACAACGTCGCCTACCCTCTCGGCCGAAGAAGTGGAACGTTTGATTACTTATCCTGTGGAAGTATCGATGGCCAACCTTCCCGGGGTCATCGAGTTGCGATCCATATCCCGATACGGACTGTCTGTAGTAACCGTCGTATTTCGCGACGACGTGTCCATCACCGACGCACGTCAGTTCGTAAGCGAGCAAATTGCGGTAGCTGCCGAAGACATCCCGCCCGGTTTGGGGAAACCGGAACTAATGCCCATTACGACCGGGTTGGGTGAAATTTATCAGTATGTCCTTGAGGTCGACGAGGGCTATGAGGACAAATACGATGTGATGGAGTTGCGCACGATCCAGGACTGGATCGTTAAGCGTCAGCTCGCAGGCATTCCGGGCGTCGTTGAAGTGAGCAGCTTTGGCGGCTTCGTTAAACAGTACGAGGTTTCTGCCGATCCGGGCAGGCTGCGTGCGTTCGATCTGACTATGCAGGACCTTGTCCATGCCGTCCAGGTCAACAACCAAAGCACGGGCGGAAGTTACCTGGAACGCGGTGCCAATGCATACTATATCCGGACCGATGGCGTGCTCAAGTCTGCTCACGACATTGAGAATGTCGTGGTAGACAACTACAACGGTACGCCAGTCCTGCTGAAGCAGGTTGCTTCCGTACACGAAGCCTACCCACCCCGTTATGGAGCCATGACGCGAAATGGAAAAGGTGAGGCAGTAGGGGGTATCACACTGATGCTTCGCAATGCAAACGCATCATCCACTCTTGAACACATTCACCAACGCGTAGCGGAGATTCAATCCGCATTACCCGAGGGTGTGCATATTCGGCCGTATCTCGACCGGTCGGAATTGGTAGGTCGCACAACAGGCACTATCAAGAAGAACCTCATTGAAGGTGGGTTGATCGTCATTTTAGTGCTCGTGCTGCTCCTGGGAAATCTCAGGGCTGGACTCATCGTTGCGTCGGTGATCCCTTTGTCTTTGCTGTTCGCGTTTGTAATGATGCATGTGTTCGGCGTATCCGCTAACCTCATGTCACTCGGTGGGCTCGACTTAGGTATCGTCCTTGCAGGCGCAGTGCTCATAGTAGGCGGTGTCCTTCACGCGTTGTTCGCCTATCATGTAGGGCAAACGCTAACCCGGCAGGAAATGGATAGCGTGGTAGCCCGCTCCGCATCTTCCATCTACCGAACAGCTGCTTTTGGTGTGTTGATCATCATCGTCGTGTTCATTCCCATCATGACACTTACCGGTATCGAAGGCAAGATGTTCAGGCCGATGGCGCAGACTGTGAGCTTTGCCGTGTTGGGTGCGCTGCTCCTTTCTCTCACATACGTTCCGATGATGTCGGCACTTGTTCTTAAACGAAGTGTAGTGTCGAAAGACACACTGTCGGATCGGATCATGCGCGTACTCCAGCGCGGGTATCGTGTGGTACTCGGCAAAGCCCTGGAACATCCCGCGGGCACACTATCGATAGCGATGGGCTTGTTTATAGGCGCCATCTGGATATTCAGTCGTATGGGTGGCGTGTTTATCCCTCAGCTTGAAGAAGGTGACCTGGCCATGCAGATGACATTGCCGGCTGGATCTTCTTTGGACGAGAGCATCAGGAACAGCACGCTCGCGGAGCAGATCTTGCTGGAGCAATTTCCGGAAGTAAAACAGGTGGTGTCCAAGATTGGTACCGCGGAAGTTCCGACTGATCCGATGTCGGTGGAAATGGCTGACATCATGATCGTGCTGAAGGATAAATCTGAATGGACCTCAGCCGAGACGCGCGAAGAACTCATCGCGAAAATGGAAGAGGCGCTCTCGGTTATAATTGGCCCATCGTTCGACTTCACCCAGCCGATCCAGTTGCGTTTCAACGAGTTGATGACTGGTGCGAAAACCGATGTAGCTATCAAACTTTTTGGTGATGACATGGAGTTGATGCGCGAGAAGGTCGTGGAGGCTGCAGGCCTTGTCGCTCGCATTCCGGGCATTGCCGACATTCAGATCGAGCAGACAGAAGGCCTGCCGCAATGGCTGATACAGTATGATCGCAACAAGATTGCACAGCATGGCATCGCCGTCGAAGACGTGAATACGGTGATTCGCGCTGCTTTCGCCGGCGAGCCTGCCGGCGTGGTGTTTGAAGGTGAGAGAAAATTCGACCTTGTGGTCCGCCTCGATGCCTCCCAACGCGCAGCGTTTGATCTCAGCCGACTCACGGTAAGGAACAGTGCAGGATTGTCGGTACCCGTGAGTGAACTTGCCTATGTTACGGAGGCGGTGGGTCCCGCACAAATCTCACGCGACAACGCCCGCCGCCGCGTAACGCTCGGTATCAATGTACGCAATCGCGATGTGGAAAGCCTCGTGAACGAAGTCCGCGCCGAACTGGAGCAACGGCTTGTGCTTCCACCGGGATATTACTTTGAATATGGCGGCGACTTTGAAAACCTTCAGCAGGCGAAGAAACGACTCCAGGTGGCAGTCCCTATAGCGCTTACGTTGATCGTAGTCCTGTTGTATTTCGCCTTTGGGTCCTTCAAGTATGCCGCACTCATCTTCCTCGCGGTTCCGCTGTCTTCCATTGGCGGCATCCTTGCGTTGTGGATTCGGGGTTTACCCTTCAGTATTTCTGCTGGCGTGGGTTTCATCGCACTGTTCGGCGTCGCCGTGCTTAACGGAATTGTGTTGATCAGCTATTTTAATGAGTTGAAAAGTAACGGGAGAATGGATCTGACCGATGTTGTCATCAAGGGAGGCATGGTTCGCTTGCGGCCTGTGATCATGACGGCTACGGTTGCCGCGCTTGGCTTCATGCCTATGGCGTTGTCGCAGAGCGCGGGCGCCGAAGTGCAGCGACCTTTGGCGACTGTCGTTATTGGGGGATTGGTAAGTGCTACCTTGTTGACGCTGGTGGTGTTGCCTGTGCTGTACCGCGCAATGGAGACGTACGCCATGAAGCGTATTAAGGTGCGGACAGCAACCCTGATTGCAACGGGGGTGCTGATGCTGGCGCTAGTCCCTGCCAGAGCGCAGGATACCCTTCGTCTGAATGAAGAGCAGGCAATCGCCCTGGCATTGAGCAGGCATCCGCAGGTGGAGATGGCTCGTTTGGAAGTAGAAAGCCGGCAGCAGCAGCAAAAGGGTGCATATCAGATTCCGGCGACGGAAATTGGTTTGCAATATGGGCAGATCAACAGTCCCGCACGCGACGCATTCTGGGAAGTGAGTCAGAATCTCGGAAGTATTCCGGCACACCTTCAGCGCGCACGACTCAACAAGCAATCTGTGTCACTTGCACAACAGCAGCAACAGTTGACCGAACGGGAAATTGTATACCAGGTTCGACTTGCGTGGCAGCAATGGCTCTACCTGCGCCAGGTTACGAGAGAGCTCCAACAACAACTATCTTTTTACGAAGACTTCGAAAGTCGGACGTCGCTTCAATACGAAGCGGGCGAGACCAGCCTGCTGGAAAAAACTCTTGCTGAAAGCCACCTTCATGAGTTGAGGAATGAGCTCGTACTGCGAAGTGAAGAACTTCGCCAGGCCTCGGCGGACTTGCAACATCTGCTGTTTGCTGATCAGCCGTTGACGCCCGACTCCGACACGCTCGTAGTTCTACCTGCGCCGGATATGTATACCGATGGGTCGCATCCCCTCGTAGCGGTGCTGGAGGAAGAGGTGGAGGTCCGCGCGCGCGAGGCTGCCGTGGGCAAAGCGTCACTGTTCCCACAGCTGAGCGTAGGATACTTCCGCCAGGATATTACGGATCCGGACCGGCGTTTTACCGGCCTGGAAGGGTGGACGGTAGGTGTAGCGATACCGCTATGGTTTGCTCCATCCCAGGCGGCAATTCAGCGCGGGATAATAGAGACGAGAAAAGCAAACGCAGCGCTGGAACTTGGCAGGCGACAGCTGGACAACGCCAGGTTGAATGCGTTCTCCGAGTTGGATAAGTACGGGCATCTGCTGGATTACTATCGCACGACTGGCCTTGAACAGGCCGAGCAGTTACAGCGTACTGCTTTGCTGCAGCTTGAAGCAGGGGAGATCGATCCGTTTCAATATCTGCAGAGCGCACATCAGGCGCGCCAGATCCGCATCCGTCACCTGGAGTCGGTATTGAACTACAATAGGGCAGTTATCAGAATCAACTTTCTAACACAATAAAGATTATGAACTTGTACAGAGGGTTTGTCATCACAATTGCGCTTGCAGCAATCATCGGTTGCTCCGGCAGCGATGACAAAACAGCGCCGGAGTCAAAGGAGGACGGCGCATTGGAATTGCTTCCGCAGCAAGTTGCTATGGCGGAAGTGCATACCGGGCGCATTGAATATCGGATGATATCGGATGTGGTGATGGCGACCGGTGAAACTGACGTTCCGCCTGAGGCGAAGGCCGTGTTAACGGCTCCGTCGGGTGGTTACATCGTTGAGAACACCGTGCTGCCCGGAATGTATGTGAAGAAAGGGCAACGACTGGCGAAGTTGACAAATCCGGAGTACGTCGCCCTTCAGCAGGAATACCTCGAGACATCGAGCGAGCTGAAGTTTGCCGAGCAAGAGTATTTGCGTCAACAGACTTTGGGAGAGCAAAATGCCACTGCATTAAAGAAATTACAGCAGAGCGAGTCGGCGTACAACACGTTAAAAGGCAGGCTTGCAGGGTTGAAGGCGCGCCTGGAGATGATCGGGGTTGACATTAGGACGCTGGAAGAAGGGAGCATTCAATCTGCTATTAGTATCAGAGCTCCGATCAGTGGTCATATTGCAAGCGCCAACTTTGCTCAGGGTGCTTACGTGGAGGCTAAGGAAGTCATTTTTGAGATCGTCAATACGGAGCACCTGCATGTGGAGTTGAATGTATTTGAACAAGACATCGCTAAGGTGGCTAAGGGACAGTCGATGAGGATCCGTGCGATTGGTTCTGAAGCAACCTATGATGGAACCGTGTTGTTGATCAGCCCCCAGCGCGATCCGGAGCAACGCACTTTCGCCGTCCATGGTCATCTCGACACTCCGGCCGAAGAGCTCAGGACAGGCATGTTCGTTGAGGCGCGTATTATGGTCAACGCTGACACCGTTCCGGCGTTGCCTGAAGAGGCTATTGTGTATGAAGATACCAGACCATGTGTGTTGGTCGGTCGGGGTGGGCGTTTTGAGTTGCACGCCGTTGAAACGGGCGGCAAGCTCGACGGATGGGTGGAGATCCGGGATCCCGGCGCGCTGCTGCAGGAAAGTATCGTAACGGAAGGAGCTGCGCGGGTGTTTGCCGAGATGAAGAGGAGGTGATGGCTTCAACTTCAACACATTAACACTCCCACCCGCCTGCCCGACTAGCATGCACCAAGATGTGCAGCTTTACCAGGGCAGTCGGGCAGGCACGTCAACACATTTCCATATATTCGGCCATGCACGCATGGTACCGCCTCTCCGTAGAAGAAGTTCTCCAGAAGCTGAACGCCTCAGCTTCCGGACTGCGGAGCGACGCCGTGAGGGTACTACAGGAAAAGTACGGACCGAACGCGTTGCGCGAGGCGCCGCGTAAGAGCAGGCTCGCCATCCTGCTTGGACAATTCAAAGACGTGATGATCCTCATCCTCATCGCGGCAGCGGGCGTGTCCGTAGCCGTTGGCGAAACCACCGACGCACTCGTAATTCTCGCCATCATTGTCGTCAACGCGTGGATCGGCTACAGGCAGGAATACAACGCCGAAGAGTCCGTGCGAATGCTTCAAAAAATGGCAGCCCAAACTGCCACTGCCATTCGCGACGGTAACCCAGTGGAGATCGATACCAAGGAACTCGTACCCGGAGATATTATCCTCCTGGAAGCCGGCGACATTGTGCCTGCCGACGCGCGTCTCCTCAGCGCGCATGCCCTGAAAACCGAAGAGGCAGCCCTCACTGGTGAAAGCACCTCCGTGGTTAAAGTCGCCGATGTGATCACTGGTGAAAACCTGTTGCCGGGCGATCAGAAGAACATGGTGTTCAAAGGCACCATCGTAAGCAACGGCTCGGCGAAAGCGGTGGTCACTGCCACCGGCATGGAAACCGAAATCGGTAAGATTGCCGGACTTATGGATGTGGAGGATCAGAAGACTCCCCTCCAAAAGCGACTGACCGTATTCAGCCGCCAACTTACAATAGCCGTCATCATCATCTGTCTCGCTGTCTTTGGATTCGGCCTCCTTCGCGGTGAAGAAACATACATTATGTTCCTTACGGCGCTGTCGCTTGCTGTCGCCGCCCTCCCCGAAGCGCTTCCCGCCGTCATCACCATCGCCCTGGCTCAGGGTGCGCGACGCATGGTAAAGCAGAATGCACTCATCAGAAGACTTCCTGCCGTCGAAACCCTGGGTTCCGTGACCTATATCTGTACCGACAAGACGGGAACACTCACAGAAAATGTCATGACCGTCGAGAAGGTCGTAGCCGAACCGGGCAAGGAAGACCTCCTGCTCCACGCGATGATGCTGAACAACGAGGTTCGGTTTTCAGCCGACGGCAAGATGCTGGGCGATTCGACCGAGCAGGCGTTGGTAACCTACGCGCAGCGCCAGGGCATTTCGCGGGAAAGCGCTGCGCGCAAGTACCCGTTCAAAGGTAAGGTGCCGTTCGACTCCGACCGCATGATGATGAGTACATTGCACGAAAGCAACGGAGCGTGGATCCTTTTCGTGAAGGGCGCGCCCGCGGCAATCGCAAAGGCGCTGTCGGAGCAACATGCCAGCCAGGCTGAAGGCTGGCTGAACACAAACCGGAAATGGGCAGCCGATGGCTTGAGGGTCTTGTTTTTTGCAACGCGCACCTTCAGCGAAAAACCCGAAAGCCTCACACCGGAGCTGGAACGCGACCTCGACTTCCTCGGCATGGTGGCCATGATAGATCCACCGCGCGAAGCCGTCATGGACGCCATCGCCGAATGCAGGACGGCGGGCATTCGCAGCGTCATGATCACCGGCGACCAGGTACTGACGGCGAAGGCAATCGCACGGCGCCTCGGCATGGGCGACGACAACATGGAGACACGAACCGGAAAAGATCTGGCGACGGCTACATGGGATGAGTTCGTGAACAAGGTAAAAGATGTCGTCATCTACGCACGGGTTTCACCGGAGCAAAAGTTACAGATCGTGAAGGCGTTGCAGCAAAACAACCAGTTTGTTGCCATGACCGGCGATGGCGTCAACGATGCGCCGTCTTTGAAGCAGGCCGACATCGGCGTGGCGATGGGCATTACCGGTACCGACGTCTCCAAGGAGGCATCGGACATGATCCTTCTCGACGACAACTTCGCGACTATCGTCAAGGCAGTCAAAGAAGGAAGACGCATATACGAAAACATCAGGAAGTTCATCCAGTATGTGTTGTCATGTAACCTGGCGGAAGTTCTCACCATCACCCTCGCCCCGGTCTTGGGCATGCCTATCCCACTGTTGCCCATCCACATATTGTGGATCAATTTGGTAACCGATGGCTTGCCGGGAATTACCCTTACCGCCGAGCCCGCCGAACCCGACATAATGAAGCGTCCACCCCGTCCTCCCGGGGAGAACCTGTTTGCAGGTGGCATGACTTCCGACATCGTTATCGCTGCGCTGATACTTGCCGCAGCAGCGTTGCATACCCAATACCGTCTCACGTTGGAAGGCTACGATATCGCTGTGCAGCAAACGGCAGTGTTTACAATACTGTGTCTTGTACAACTCGGCAATGCACTTTCGGTGCGATCGATACATCATCCCATCGTCGGAAAAGGAATGTTTTCAAACCCGGCCATGTGGGGCGTGGTGTTGCTTACCATTGTACTGCAAGCCCTCATCGTGTATGTGCCTGCGCTTCACGACCCTTTTAATACTACGTCTCTCGAATGGCCCGTGCTTCGTTTGATACTAGTCACCTGGGTGGTGTGTTTGATTCTGCTGGAAGTGGGACGCCTTGTGAGGAAGAAAAGACTAGAAAGAACGTTGAAAACGATTGCATAGCGGATCGTGTTTATTACCGCTCCTATTTATTTCCTTGCCGATCTGTTCTCCGCTATTATTTTTGCGGACCGAATGAACGTTCAGTCTAACAAGAGCGTTTAGGATCAGACCGTAGCTGTTTTGTGGAAAGCATACCTGAGAAGAAGCGATTGATACTGGAAAGCACGATGGCGCTGATCCGCGAGCGTGGATTCCATGGGACGACCATGAGCCTGGTTGCCGACCACGCAGGTGTAGCAGCAGGAACGATCTACCACTATTTCAAGGGAAAGGATGAACTTATCCGCGCGTTGTATACGTATAACAGCGACCGTATACGGGACGTGACAACGCAGGCCATCGCTTCTGGCGATACGCGCAAGCAACGCTTCCTCAACACGTGGTACCGCCTATATGAATTTTACATCCGGAACGCGGCGGTACTCACATTCTTTGAACAATACCTGAATTCACCCTATCATCATTTAGAACAACCTTCGGGACAGTTTAGAAGTCCCCTTTTCCATTTGCTGGAAGAAGGCATGGCAGCCGGTGAAATCCGTACTATAAAACCTGAACTCCTGCTGATGCTGGTCTTGGGGGGTGTAAGTGCCGCAGCAAAACTCAAATTATCAGGGAAGGTGCGCATCACCTCCGACGACTTGCGGGATGTGGCCGAAGCGCTGTGGACTGGAATCGCGTCGGACAGCAAAGCGAAAACGGTGCGTGCAAGAAAACCCAACGTCAAATCAACGTGAAACTCTTATGCAAATGAAAATACCGATCCGTACAGGACTCCTGTTAACACTCAGTTTCCTCCTCTCGTGCAACGGCAACCAATCTGCCCAGCAGGCTACGGGACCGACGCCCCTTCCGGTCGTTGAGGTTCCGGTAAGAACGGTCACGGGCTATCGTGCCTTTCCCGCCCGGCTGGAAGGCATCGTGAGCAGCCAGGTGCGCGCGAAGGTTGCGGGATATATTACGGAGGTGCTGGTCGATGAAGGACAACCGGTGAGGAAAGGGGAGCCGTTATTCAGACTGGAAACCCAGGCACTCACCCAGGACGCCGGGGCTGCAAAGGCCAACGTTGACGCGGCGCGAGTCGAAGTAAACCGTCTCAAACCGTTGGTTGAGAAGGGTATTGTCGGCCAGGTGCAACTTGAGACGGCACAGGCACGACTTGCTCAGGCTGAGGCCGTGTATAAAAGTATCGGCGCCAACATCGACTATGCCACGATCCGTAGTCCGGTCGATGGTCATGTGGGCGCTATTAATTTTCGCCAGGGTGCGCTCGTAAGTGCCTCCGACCCTGTGCCGCTAACGACAGTCGCGAACGTCGAACGCGTCTACGCCTTCTTTTCTATGAACGAGCGCGAATACCTGAATTTTATTCAGTCGACACCCGGTAATACGCTGGCGCAAAAAGTATCCAACTTTCCTCCGGTACAAATCAGGCTCGTCAACGGCGAGATCTATGAAGAAACCGGACGGATCGAAACGGTAACCGGACAGGTTGACCCTTCCACCGGGTCGGTCGCATTTCGGGCGATCTTCCCTAACCCGAACCGGCTACTTGCTGATGGAAGCAGTGGTGTAATATTGATCCCAAGGACGTATGAAAACGTGCCGGTTGTACCCGAGGCTGCCACCTTCGAGCAGCAGGGCATTACCTATGTCTTTCGCGTTCGCAGTGATACAGCGATCTCCACGCCGCTGGAAGTCGTTGACCGCGTTGACAACCTCGTCATCGTATCGTCAGGCGTATCGCCGGGAGACAAGATCGTAGCGTCCGGTGTCGCCAGGATACGTCACAATACTCCGATACAGCCGCAACCCGTACCATTCGACAGTGTGGCCAGGGAATTACAAGCCGTTTTCAAATAATAAGGAGCCTTTTTCATGCTGAAGAAATTCATCGACAGGCCGGTTCTATCCACCGTCGTTTCCATTATCGTCTTGATGCTTGGCATTCTGGGGCTGATCAATTTGCCCGTCACGCAATATCCGGACATCGCGCCACCCACTGTGCGCGTGGGAGCCAACTATCCGGGAGCCAATGCTGAGACCGTCCTGCAAAGTGTAATCATTCCGCTTGAGGAGCAGATCAACGGCGTTGAAGGGATGAGTTACATCACCTCTACGGCGAGCAACAATGGTGGCGCTACCATCCAGGTATTTTTCAAGCAAGGCATCGATCCGGACATCGCCGCTGTAAACGTGCAGAATCGGGTATCACGGGCGTTGCCGCTGTTACCTAGAGAAGTGACACAGTCGGGCGTCGTGACTCAAAAGCAGCAGACGAGTGCGCTGATGTTCTTTACGGTGTACTCCGACAATCCGAACTACGACGCGACGTTCATCCAGAATTATCTCAATATCAATGTACTGCCCGCACTGAAACGGATCGAGGGTGTTGGCGACGTAAGCGTGTTCGGTGCCAAGAACTATGCAATGCGCATCTGGCTTCGCCCGGAAAAACTCGCGGCCTACAACCTCATGCCCGCTGACGTCACAGCCGCGATCAACGAACAAAGCCTGGAAGCAGCGGCCGGCTCTCTCGGACAAAACAACGCGGAGGCATTCGAATATGTCATCAAGTACGGCGGTCGGTACAATACTGAGGAAGAGTATGAAAACATTGTGATCCGGGCCACTGGAAACGGCCAGTTTCTCCGACTGAAAGACGTAGCAGATGTCGAGCTCGATGCTGAAGGTTACAACGTGATCTCCTATACCAACGGACTTCCAGGAATTAGTATGGGCGTATATCAGACGCCGGGTTCCAATGCACAAGAGATCATTGAAAACATCCACGCGACACTCGACGAACTGGACGACAATTTCCCGCCGGGGTTACATGTAAGGATCAATTTCGACACGAACGAATTTCTGACTGCGTCCATAGAAAAGGTGGTCGTCACCCTGATAGAGGCATTCATCCTCGTATTTATCGTCGTGTTTATTTTCTTGCAGGACTTCCGGTCGACACTCATTCCTGCGATCGCTGTGCCCGTTTCCATCGTCGGTACGTTTTTCTTCCTGGAATTGTTTGGGTATTCGATCAACCTGTTGACGCTCTTCGCGCTGGTGCTCGCTATCGGTATTGTTGTAGACGACGCTATTGTGGTTGTTGAGGCCGTGCACGCCAAGTTGGAAAGTGGTGCGAAGTCAGCGCTCGAGGCGAGCCATGCCGCAATGGAGGAAATCACTGGTGCCATTATTTCCATTACCCTGGTGATGGCCGCGGTGTTTATCCCGGTGACGTTCATCTCAGGACCTACGGGCGTCTTCTATGAACAGTTCGGCGTGACACTAATAGTAGCCATAGGTATCTCGGCTGTCAATGCTTTGACACTTAGTCCCGCGCTCAGCGCGTTGTTCCTGAAACCGGTGCACGAGGAAGAACACAAAAAGGGTTTTTTGAAACGGTTCTTTGCCGGCTTTAACAGGGGATTCAAGGCGACGACACAACGCTACGTACAAAGCCTTCGCTTTCTCTACCGTTACAAATGGATAACCCCTGTATTTCTTCTCCTGGCACTGGCGGGCATTTACTGGTCGTCGATGACCACGCCTACAGGTTTTGTTCCTAACGAAGATCGGGGGATCATCTTTACCAACGTCGAGCTGCCCGTGGGTGCTTCGCTCGATCGTACCGTGCAGGTGATGCAGGAACTGCAACGCCGTCTGAACGAAATACCGGGCGTCGAAGGTGCATCACTGGTGAGTGGTTCCAATTTCTTCTCTGGTCCCGGAAGTAATCATGGCCTGGGATTCATCAAGCTGGCTCCGTGGAGTGAGCGGAAGGATCCGTCGATGTCCGCCGACGCGATAATGGGACAGATGTTCCAGGCAGCGGCAGCCATCACCGATGCGAACATCTTGTTCTTCGCACCACCTAGCGTGCCGGGCTTTGGCGTGTCGGCTGGTTTTGAAGTACAGGTACTCGACAGGTTGGGGGGAAGTTTTTCTGAACTTGACGAGGTGACGCAAGAATACATCAGTCAACTCATGCAGCGTCCGGAGATTTCATACGCACAAAGTGCATTCCACACAAATTATCCTCAGTATGAAATTGATTTGGATGTGCCCCGGGCAAAAGAGGCCGGTGTTTCGATCAGTACGATATTTGGAACGCTTCAAGGATACATTGGTGGAATTTATGCGGCTGATTTCGCGCGCTTCGGAAAGCAGTATCGCGTTTACGTCCAGGCACTGCCGCGGGATCGCGCTACGACTGACAACCTCAACTCCTTATATGTACGTAACGCGAACGGCCAGATGGCGCCGATAACACAGTTCGTACAGCTACGCCGCGTATACGGACCACAGGCGGTGACCCGATTTAATCTTTACAATTCTGCGAGCGTTAACGGTTCGGCCGCTCCCGGGTTCTCATCCGGTGACGCTATCCGAGCGGTACAGGAAGTGGCCAGTACTGCCCTTCCGAGAAATTACAGCATCGACTTTTCAGGTCTCACGCGGGAAGAGATCGCGGCGGGAAGGCAGACGCTGTTTATTATCCTGCTCAGCGTTGCGTTTGTGTACTTCATCCTTGCAGGACAATATGAAAGCTACATGATTCCGTTCGCGGTATTGTTTTCACTGCCTGTAGGAATCATGGGTGCTTACGTATCCACTAAGCTTGCTGGCCTTGAGATCAATATATATTTCCAGATTGCACTGGTAATGCTGATCGGCCTGCTTGCAAAGAACGCTATATTGATTGTGGAGTTCGGTATACAGCGCAGGCGTGCCGGCTATTCGATAGTGGAGGCGGCGTTTGAGGGCGCACGTGTCCGGCTACGTCCCATTCTAATGACATCGTTTGCCTTTATTATCGGTTTGCTTCCGCTTGTATTGGCGGGCGGTATCGGCGCCCGTGGGAACAACTCAATCGGAACAGGAGCTGTCGGCGGCCTCCTGGTCGGTACGGTGCTGGGTATATTTGTTATCCCCATACTCTACATCCTCTTCCAGTGGCTGCATGAAAAAGTGAGTCGCAAGCCTGTGAAGCATCCCAACCCCTGAATGCAATGAAGATTCGTATCCCTTATATTTCCTTGGTGGCCGTTGCGCTTTTCTCTTTGCAGTCCTGCTTTGTGGCAAAGGAATACTCTCGCCCTGAAGTCGTGGATGAAGCGCATTTCCGAACGGATTCCCTGGAACGCGACAGCGTCACCATGGCGACCGTATCCTGGCGTGAGATGTTTACGGATCCATATCTGGTAAGGCACATCGAGCGCGCCCTTGAAAACAATATCGACATACGCATTGCGCTGCAACAAATTGTTGTAGCGCGGGCATATTATAACCAGGGAAAGCAAGGACAGTTGCCGACGCTGAATGTGAACGGCAGGATGTCATACCAGGAACTTGCCCGGAACAGCCAGTTTGGTGAATTTTTCGATGGGGCTATCACGCAATATGAACTGAGCGGTACCTTGTCGTGGGAGGCCGACATCTGGGGACGAATCAGGAGCCAGAAGCGTGCCTTTGAAGCGAGTTACCTCCAGTCGGTAGCGGCACACCAGGCTGTAAAGACGGAGTTGATCGCGAACGTCGCGGGTTTGTACTTTCAGTTGCTTGCCCTTGATGAACAACTGAGAATAGCGGAGGAGACCATCGCTACAAGAGAAAGCAGTCTCGAAACGACACGCGCACTAAAGGATGCAGGCCAGGTTACGGAAGTGGCGGTAAAGCAAACGGAAGCGCAGCTGTATTCCGCTCAAGCGCTGCTGGCTGATCTCAAGCTCAATATCAAGTTACTGGAGAACACGATGTCTATTTTGCTGGGTGATGCGCCACACAGTATTGAACGTGGTGCACTCGCAGACATTGCGTTTAACCCCAATCTCAGCACGGGTTTTCCTATTCAACTCCTCGCCAACCGCCCGGACGTTCGCGCCGCCGAATTCGGTTTGATGAATGCCTTCGAGTTGACCAACGTTGCGCGGAGCAATTTTTACCCTTCGTTGAACATCTCGGCTACAGGTGGATTGCAGAGTCTGGAATTCGACGAACTATTTAGTGCCAATTCGTTATTTGCCAATATAATCGGCTCACTGGCGCAGCCCGTGTTAAATGGCAGAAGGATCCGCACGCAGTACGAAGTTGCCCAGGCGCAACAGGAACAGGCCTACCTCGCTTTTCGCCGGGCAGTGTTGACAGCCAGCCGCGAAGTTTCGGATGCGCTGTTTCGGTATGATGCTGCGGGCGAAAAGATCAGCGCCAAATCGCAGGAGTATGAATCCTACAACTTGGCAACCACCTACTCAGAGGAGTTGCTCAACAATGGCCTGGCAAGTTATTTGGAAGTGCTGACCGCACGGCAGAACGCCCTCAACTCCCAACTCGATCTCGTCAACGCCCGCCTCGATCGGCTAAGCGCCGTTGTCACACTATACCGTGCGTTGGGTGGCGGGTGGCGGTAGACCGCGTACGGCCCCGGTCGGAATCTGTTTTATCTGGTTATTTTTAAAAGGCTAAAATTCTATACCTTTAGCTTACCAGCAACCGAGCGTTTCACCGGCCCGGGTGTGGAGATATTTTCACTAAAGTGTGCACACAACCTTGATACCATGGACCAGGATATTCTAAAAGTCAGAAGGGAGTTAACTCTATCAGGAAAAAAGATTTCATACTACAGCCTGAAGGCGTTACAGGAAGCAGGCTACGCAATTGAACGGCTTCCGTTCTGTATGCGGGTTCTAGCCGAAAATGTTGTTCGGAATTATGACGGCTATGTGGTTACGCGCGAGCATATAGATTCCGTACTCGGCTGGACACCTAGACCGGCGGACAAGGAAATACCCTTTAAGCCTGCCCGCGTCCTTATGCAAGACTTTACGGGCGTACCATCGATAGTTGATATTGCTTCCCTTCGCGGGGAAATGGTCCGGCAGGGAAAGGATCCTTCCCGCATCAATCCCCTGGTCCCTGTTGATCTTATCATCGATCACTCGGTACAGGTCGACTACTTTGGAAGCCGGGATGCATACGAGAGAAATGTCGAGCGGGAATACGAACGCAACAGCGAACGGTATCGCTTCCTGAAATGGGCTCAGGCCGCATTCGATAACTTTTCGGTCGTGCCTCCGGGCATGGGGATTTGTCACCAGGTTAATCTGGAGTATCTCTCGCAGTGTGTTATCGAACGCGACGGCGTGGCGTTTCCCGACACGCTGGTCGGAACAGACTCGCATACGCCGATGGTAAACGGACTTGGCATCGTAGCGTACGGCGTAGGCGGCATCGAAGCGGAAGCTGCGCTGCTAGGACAGCCGCATTTCCTTGCGCTACCGGAAGTCATCGGACTAAAACTCACGGGCAAATTGCCGCTGGGGAGTACTGCTACCGACCTGGTGCTGACGATCACCGAACTCCTGCGGCGCACGAAGGTGGTGGGAAAATTTGTCGAGGTGTTTGGCGATGGCTTGAAGTCGCTCAGTGTGCCCGATCGGGCTACGATAGGTAACATGTCGCCTGAATTTGGTTGTACTATCACATTCTTCCCGATAGATGAAAAGACGCTGCAATACCTGGAGCAAACCAACCGCTCTGCGGAATTGATCGACCGTGTGGAACGATATACACGCGAGAACCTGCTGTGGCGGGAAAACGAGGACGCCGTGCAGTACAGCCAGGTGGTGGAATTGGACCTTGGGTCTGTGAGGCCGACGATCGCCGGGCCGAGTCGTCCACAGGATAAAATACTGCTGAGCGAGGCTAAGGAAAAGATTAAGGCCCTCCTGGAAGATCGATACTCACGGCAGTATGTCGAGCACATCGACCGACCCCTGAACCGGTGGGCCAATGAAGGGGGGAACGTCGAGCCGGCGGAAGTGGCTGTGAAGGAGCGGAGCCGCATGCGCACGGTGAGCGTGACCATGGATGGGGAGACGTTCGACCTGAGCGACGGTGACGTGGTCATCGCTGCCATCACGAGCTGTACCAATACGTCCAATCCCGATGTCATGATCGGCGCGGGATTATTAGCGCGGAAGGCCGTGGAGAGAGGGCTCGATGTGAAGCCCTGGGTGAAAACCAGTCTCGCACCCGGGTCGAAGGTAGTTACCGATTACCTTGCCGAAGCCGGTCTTCTCGAGGCCCTGGAGAAACTGCGGTTCCACGTTGTTGGGTATGGTTGTACATCCTGTATTGGAAACTCGGGGCCTTTGCCAGATCCCATTGCGAAGGCCGTGGTGGACAATGACCTGATTGTAGCTGCTACGCTTTCCAGCAATCGCAACTTCGAAGCGCGCATTCATCCTCAGGTGAAGATGAACTTCCTGATGTCGCCGTTACTGGTCGTCGCGCATGCCCTCGCCGGCAGGATGGACCACGACATGGAACGTGAGCCTCTGGGCATGAGTCAAGACGGCGAGCCCGTCTACCTAAGGGACATCTGGCCCTCCGAGAAGGAAGTACAGAATGCAGTGAACCAGGTGGTGCGGAAGGAATACTTCAGCAAGAACTACAGTGAGATATTCGACGGCAACGAGCACTGGCGCAATCTGCAGGCACCGACCGACAAAGCGTATAAGTGGGATGAGAAGTCGACCTATGTAAAAGAGGCTCCCTTTTTCATTAACCTCAGCAAGAAGCCTGCTCCGATCGCGCCCATACGCGATGCGCGGGTGTTGCTGATGCTTGGAGATTCCATAACAACAGACCATATATCGCCTGCCGGTACGTTTAGCCCGGATTCTCCCGCAGGAAAATACCTGATGGAACGCGGCGTGAAACCTCATGATTTCAACTCCTATGGTTCACGGCGCGGTAATGATGAAGTGATGGTTCGCGGTACGTTTGCAAACGTACGCATTAGGAACAGGCTGGCAACGAAGGAGGGAGGCTTCACAAAGTGTTTCCTCAACGACAAAGAGATGTCCGTATATGAGGCCGCGATGGAATACAAGAAGGCCGGCGTTCCGTTGCTGGTGCTTGCAGGCAAGGAGTACGGAAGTGGCTCGTCACGCGACTGGGCAGCAAAGGGAACGTACCTGCTAGGCGTTCGCGCGGTGCTTGCCGAAAGCTTTGAACGAATACACCGTAGCAACCTGGTCGGGATGGGTGTCTTGCCGCTGCAATACCGTCCCGGAGAGACAGCCGAGACATTTGGACTGGATGGAACCGAAACCTACTCACTCGAAGGGTTGGACGACAACATCAAGCCCGGACAGGAACTGGTCCTCGAAGCGGTGCATCCCAACGGGACGCGAAAGTCCTTGAATGTCATAAGCCGGCTGGATAGCATCATCGAGATTGACTACTACCGAAACGACGGCATCCTGCAGTATATGCTGCGTAAGTTCTTGAACGAAGCCTGACCGGAGATCGGCGACGGATAAGGAGAAACATAATGGCTATGCGTTCGCTCGTCGTGGACGCATTTGGTCTATCGCCTGATAATGAGTACATTGGTGAAGGCGGACTGCCGAATCATTTTTTTATTTATTGAGTTGCGTGGTAATGCAAAATAACGAAATCGAAATCCTCATTGTAGAGGATAACCTGTACGATGCCGAGTTAACCATCCGTGCGCTAAGGAAACAGAATCTCGCAAACAAGCTCATCCATCTTCGCGACGGAGCTGAAGCGCTCGACTTTCTGTTTGCAAACGGCAAATATGCATCAAGAAATCCTGACTTCGTTCCCCGTGTTGTTTTCCTGGACCTGAAGATGCCTAAGGTGGATGGCATTGAGGTGTTGCGAAAAATAAAATCCGATCCGCGGACACGTTCGATTCCCGTAGTGATTCTCACCTCCTCGGCAGAAGACCCGGACGTGAAGCGGTGTTATGATCTCGGCGCCAACAGCTACATCGTAAAGCCCGTGGAGTTTGAAAATTTCGTGCGCATCGTCACCGACCTCGGTCTATACTGGATTGTTATTAACAAGACATCCTGATAATGAAAGGTATAGACGCTGTCTTGTTTTGGCATTATCCTTGTGTAACTACCTGGCAAGCAACCCGAGAGCAAGCCATCCCCATATGATAGCATAAAAAGCGGCAGTGGCGTGAAACACGGGCTGATGTTTCGGATAATATGGACATGCTGGATCCTTACGGCCATGCAGGCGCTGGGATTCCACGCTGCCGCGCAGGTGCCTGACGAATACAAAGTAAAGGCCGTCTTTCTTTTTCATTTCGCACAGTTTGTTGAATGGCCCGATGGGAGTTTCTCCACGGAGGACGATCCAGTCGTCATTGGGGTGTTGGGTGAAGATCCATTTGGCCAATACCTCGACGAAGTCGTGTCGGGGGAATCCATCAAAGGTCACCCGCTGCAGGTTAAACGCTTCAAAAGGCTGGAGGATATCGCCACGTGTCACATCCTCTTCGTTCACGCTGAAGGGATAGGACATCTCCGCGCGGTTCTGAAAGAATTGGAACCTCGGGCGATGCTCACGGTGGGCGACAATCCGGCGTTCATACGTGCAGGGGGCATGATCCGATTTTTCTCTGAAGACAGTAGGATACGTTTGCAGATCAATCCGGAAGCGGCGCGTTCTTCCGGACTCATGATAAGTTCCAAGTTGTTGAGACTCGCAGACATTTCGATACCAAAGTCCTGAGGTTATGTGGCTGGCTCCGCTTCCAATAAAATGGAAACTGATGGCGGTCATGCTGCTGACCAGCGGTGTGGTCGTACTACTTACCCTGGCCGCTTTCCTTACGTACGAGTTTTTCACCCATCGCAAAACCGCTGTCTCCGAACTGTCGAGCATCGGATCTATTGTGGCCACCAACAGCACGGCGGCACTCGCGTTCGATAGTCCTCAAGAGGCAGAAGAAATTCTCTCCGCACTGCGGGCGGAATCGCAGATCGTCCTCGCCGCCCTCTACGATAGGGAAGGCAATGTGTTTTCGGTCTATCCGGAGGGAGCATCCCACGATGAATTGCCACCGGTCCCCGGCGAAGAAGGATACATCCTGAGGGCTGGATACCTTGAAGGGTTTCAGCCGGTGGTCGAAGGAGATGTACACCTTGGAACGCTTTTCATCCGGTCGAACATGGCGAAGGCGAAAGAACGCTTCCAACTCTATTTCGTTCTTTCAGCGGTAATGGCCGTGGGCGCCTTGATCCTGGCGTTCATTGTGTCGTCCAATCTTCAGAAACGCATCTCCCGGCCCATTCTCTCGCTAGCGCGAACCGCGGCGGAGGTTTCCGCAAGTCGGGATTACTCGTTGCGCGCTGTGAAGGAAAACAACGATGAAATCGGATCGTTAACGGATGCCTTCAACGCCATGCTGGCGGAGATGGAGGCGAACATTGCGAAGTACAAACAGGCCGAAGAAGAAGTGCGCTCCTTCAACCAGAAACTGGAGGGTATGGTTGCGGAGCGTACACGTGAACTGGAAGCGGCCAACCGGGAATTGGAATCGTTCTCCTACTCTGTTTCGCACGACCTGCGCGCGCCCCTCCGTTCCATCCACGGCTACATGAACATTTTCGCTGAGGAGTACGGAGGTAAACTCGACGACGAGGCTACGCGATTGATTACGATCATCCAGCACAATGCACGGCGTATGGGTCAATTGATCGATGACCTGCTTTCATTCTCACGCCTGGGTCGTAAGGAACTCATGAAGGGAACGATCTCCATGGAAGACATGGTCGACAGCATTTGGGAGGAACTGCTAAAAGAACAAGATGGGAGGGATATAGATTTTACGAGAGCGTCGCTTCCGCCTGCCTTTGCTGACAGTGTAACCATGCGGCACGTATGGACGAACCTGCTTTCCAACGCGTTGAAGTACACGGGCCGTAAGACGAAGGCCATCATCGAGGTGGGCGGCCACGAAGAAGGAGAAAGGGTGCTGTACTTTGTACGCGACAACGGATCGGGGTTTGACATGCGCTATTACCAAAAACTGTTCGGCGTTTTCCAGCGGTTGCATTCGCAGGAAGAATTCGAAGGCACTGGTGTAGGGTTGGCCATCTGTCAGCGCATTTTGCACAGGCACGGAGGAACCATCTGGGCCGACGCGCGTCCCGATGCTGGGGCCACATTCTATTTCGCACTTCCCCGTCCGTGATGTTTGACCCCTGAACGCTTTTCAAAAAAGACACGGGCACACGGTCACATCATGCAGACTCACATCAGGGTTTACCCTGAAATTTCAAAATCATAGTAATCCCTGAAGGAATAGCGGGGCGTTTCCAGGAGTTTTGCGGCGGCGTTGTTTATTTAAAGCGCCTATCATAGTGGCAGAGTTGAGGGAAGGGCAGGGAATCAGGACGTTCCGTGGGGATTCCGGCAGGGCTCACAGTTATTCGGAGCTGCTGTCACGTATGTCGAGGCTCATCGAAGTCCTTGAACCGCATCAACGCAATTATCATCTCTGCCTTCGCGTCAACATCTATTGGTATATCGAAAAGCATAAGGAGATTGAGCTCCTGCTGAGTCGCCTGGTCCGACAAACAAACCCGCACCTGAGGCACTACCTCGACGGGTTGTGTGTCACCGTTAGCAGAAAAATTGAGGAGGATGAAAGAGTCGCCGTTGAATTCCTGGGGGGAAACGGTCAGGCAAAATAATTGACGTATGCAAACGGCGAAAAACAACCAAAAACCCCGGCAGAAAAGCCTTTCAACGCAAATCATTCTCGCCGTAGTAGTTGGCTTTATTAAGATCATGGTTGGCATTAGGGCGGCATGGCTAAGCATTACGACCCTATTTCGAAGAAGTTCCGGACACTAGTTCGGCTCATTCAGTTACATCGGGTAATTCTGTCCCCGTTTCCGTTATGTCGTGTGTTCAGCAGGTTTTTGCCGCACCGCATAGGCGGTGGGTGTAATGTTTGCGCCAACATTGAAGAAAAATTGCAAGCGTGTTTATTTGTGTCGCCGCTTGTCACCTTCTCGACGAATGGTGAGCATTCTTCGTTTTGGATTGTAGGGGCAAGTTTTTTAAATTCAAATCTGCGTTTCAGCATTTTGCTTGTTTAGTATCAGCCCATTCTAGCCTGATGTTCGGATCGGGATTTGCAAGTGCCTGTCCGACGTTACGCGAAAGTGGCTTAACGACACATAATCGCCATCGACTCATGCCGTATGGATAAGAGACTCAAGATACTCATGCTGGAGGACGTTGAGGAGGACTCGGGATTGATCAGATGGTCTCTTGAGAAAGGCGGAATCAATTTTGAGAGTAAGCGCGTTGACAAGCGGGAAGCTTTCGTCGATGCGCTCCGGGTTTATCAGCCCGACGTTGTGCTATCCGATCATTCTCTTCCCCAATTCAACTCGATGGAAGCCCTCCGTATTTGTCGCATGATCGACCTTCGGGCACCTTTCATCCTGGTCACCGGCACCGTTTCTGAAGAGTTTGCAGTCGCCTGTCTTAAACAAGGCGCTGACGACTACGTTCTTAAATCGAACCTTACGCGCCTGCCCTCAGCTATACAAAATGCATTGCTCCAACGTGAGCTGCGAGCAAAGCAAAAGGCCACTGAACTGGAGCTACGCCTGCAGAATGATGAGCTCGTGAAGATCAACAACGAGCTCGACAACTTTGTGTACAGTGTTTCTCATAACCTGCGTGCGCCGTTGTCCACCGTGATGGGGCTACTGAACCTCGCCCGCCAACAGACACCGGACACGAAGGATTGGCTGCAGTACGTCGATATGATGGTATCAAGCATCCAGAAGCTCGACGATACCCTGAAAGAAATATTGGAATACTCGAGAAACGCGCGCAACGAAGTTGCTGTCGAGAAGATCAATTTCGACAGGATCGCGTCAATCGCCCTGGAAATGCAGCGCTATCAGAAAGGGTTCGACGGCGTGGAAAAATCCGTGAAGATCAAATGTGATCCGCCTTTCTACTCCGATCCCTATCGTATCGGAGTGATCATCAATAACTTGGTTTCGAATGCCATTCGATTTTCCGACGAGGAAAAGTCTCACAACCGCATCGAGTTAAGCGTTGAACGCACAAGCACGGGCGTCCGTATCTCCATTGAGGATAATGGTGTGGGTATCATGACGGAAATGCATAAGAAGGTCTTTGATATGTTTTTCCGGGGTTCCGTGAAAAGCGAAGGAGCGGGGCTGGGTTTATATATTGTGCGCGAAATGGTCTCCAAGCTCAAAGGCACCATTAATCTCCAATCCAGCCCCGGGCAAGGCACCTGTGTGAGCATTGAGCTTCCTGACCTTTCCGCCGATCACCAGGAAGTCGTACGAATGAGAGTCGGCGGATAAAGACCCCTTTAATGCCCGAAGAGAACCTTTTTCAGCAAATTCGACTGCCTGTGTTTGTGGTGGATTCCAGGCAGCGTATTGCCTACTTTAATCACGCCGTTGACCGCTACCGTCATCTCGCCCGGGCTCCCATTGAAATCGGCGCCGCTTATCTCAACATAGTATCCAGTGAACGCGAAGAGATCGTCCGCAATCTTCTTGGACAGACGCAGCAGGGCATCACGGAAACCGTCGAAGCAGAATACGGCCACCGCGATGGCCGAAATTATTACTTCGAAATCACCTACGCACCCTATCATGCAGATGGCGATACCATGACGCTTGTCGAGGTACGCGATATTACACCGCATAAGACTTTCGAGCGCAAGTCCGTCAGGATGCTTCGCGAATATCAGGGCATCCTCGAAAACGCCAACGCACTCATTTTCTCGATAGATAGCCGCGAATATGTCACCGACTGGAACAGGGAGTGCACACGGGTGACCGGCTTTGAGAAGAATGACATCCTGGCGCAACGCGTCTACAGGCTTACCGACGACGACGGGCGGCAGCAACTCAAACGACTCAACGCTCGTGCCATGGGTGGCGAAACGATCTACGGTTACGAAGTAGTTATACGTGGCAAGGATGGCACGCCGGCAACGCTCCTGGTCAACGTGACACCCAAGTTCAACGATCGCGGCGATGTCATCGGCGCGTTGTTTGTAGGCCAGGATATTACTGAATTGTCGGGCTACCGATCGTCGCTGGAGCAACAGGTGCGCGACCGGACAGATAAATTGCAGAAGGCACTGGAAAAAGAACGAGAGCTCGTTAAACTGAAGAACCGGTTCGTGTCTATGGCATCGCACGAGTTTCGAACCCCCCTGTCGTCGATAGAGAACGCGGTCCAGGTCCTTCGGTCGGTACGTGGCGTTACGAACCTGCAACAGGAAACATTGGGTCGGATCGAACGCCAGGTCGGCGTCATGAAAAGCCTACTCGAAGATATCCTCACCCTCGAACGGGGCGAGCAGCACAAGATAAAGGCAAGCTTCCAATCGTTCGATCTCATTTCCTTCCTCGACGAGCTTGTGGAGGAAGTGCTCATCAGCAGAAAGCACTCGCATCGGGTCGAACGGACAATCAGCGAAACCCAAATTCCCATGGTGTGCGACAGCAAGTTGCTTCGAAACATCTTTATCAACCTGCTTACCAACGCCATGAAGTTTTCGCCCGACAGCAATAGGGTCGAACTCATCGTCAACCTGATCCCATCAGGCATGGCGGAAGTCACCATCATGGACCACGGCATCGGAATTCCATCTGCCGACCTTGCCCGGATCTTCGAACCCTTTACGCGCGGTTCAAACACTGGGTCCATCGGCGGCACCGGTCTGGGAATGTCGATCGTAAAACGCGCCGTCGACACCCTGAATGGCAAGCTGTATCTCGACAGCGTGCCGGGACAAGGAACGAAAGCTACAGTCGTCCTGCCCTGTTCGCCTGAAACTGTGGACGACTGATGAAGATAACGGTACTTATCGTCGATGATCATACGATCCTGAGAGAAGGCATGGCCTCGCTGCTCGCCGGTTCAGATGACATCGAAGTGGTAGGCATGGCGTCAAGCGGTGAGGAAGCTGTGAACCTCGTATCTGAAATAAACCCCCGCGTTATCCTAATGGACATCGTCATGGCGGGAATGAATGGTCTGGAGGCCACCCGCTGGATCAAGGAACAAAACTCCGAGATCAAGGTGGTCATCATTTCTTCCGAGGTCACGCGGGAGTACGTTACGCAGGGAATCAAGTGCGGCATTGACGGCTACCTGCCGAAGGACGCGAACCGCGACGAGGTGGTCGAAGCGATCCGCACCGTTGCGGGCGGAGTCAAGTTTTTCGACGATGCGATAACCAAGCTGGTTTTTGAGGACTACTATTCTCGCGAAAAAGATGGCCGCCGCCGACCCGACAAGTCCGCCGGCCAGGGATTAACCCGGCGTGAGTATGAGATCATCGAACAGGTCGCCGCGGGAAAAAGCAACCAGGAAGTAGCCGACGCGCTCTTCGTCAGCGTCAAGACCGTCGAAACCCACAAGAAAAATATCCTCGACAAACTGGGACTGAAAAATAGCCTGCAGCTGGTACGGTACGCGATTAAGAATAATATCATCTCGTTAGACGAGGAATAGTGACCAGCCTCACTACTGCCCACTGCGTACTACTGCCCACTGCCTGCTGCCCACTTCAGGGTTTTCCCTGAAATTCCAAATTCAGTGATTTCAGCGATGCATGGGGCCGGGAAGGGCCGCAATTTTGACCCAACAAACGGCAAACACCATGTACAGCGAACGGATACGGGAAAATGGGATCAAAATCATCCTGGTTTCCCTGCTCTATCTCATCCTGTCAGTTTACACGATCGTGGCAGAGGCCCAAACCCTTGATATCCAAGGCAATTATACCGGGGCGGCCGCCTCTTTTCAGACACGCGTGTTCACCCTGAGCAGCGACATTGAGGCACTTGACGGCCTGCTGGTCGTTCAGGAAGGCGGACAGGCAGGACTCTTTTTCGGCAACCGGGTGATCCGCACCCGAATTGGCCTGCTCGGTCTTCTCTACTCCTCAATGCGCGTACCGCGCACTATCAACGTGTTCGAGGTAGAAGCGGGTATCAACTATTATTTCCTGCAAGGGGGTAGCCATGTGCGAACCTTCGAACCCTACCTGACGGGCGGACTGGTAATGGACAACCTCCGTTTTCGCGGACACTATCTCAACCGCGGCGAACAAGTGAACATGAGTGAACCGGAACCCTATCTGGGGTCAATCTCTATGGTGGATGCCACGATCGGAGGCGGCATCGAAGTCGGCCTGCTCAACGCGCTGCAGTTCGTGCACCTGTTTACGGAAGTCAAGTACGGCATGAAAATATTCGAAACGGCCACTAATGCCGCATTCGAGAACACGACGATAAGCGATCAGTTGATGGTAGGGTTAGGCCTCCGTTTCGGAATCCTTCGATGAGCAGGCAATCGTGAAAGCAGTCGTCATTCTTGTGAGCTTTTTCTTGTTCCGCCTGGTGGCCAGCGCCCAAAGTATGATGGTTCAAACCCAATCAGAATGGACGGTGGCAGGCATCCAGCATGGTATTTCAGTGGGGTATGAGACCAAGTCGTCATGGGGGCTGGGTGTCTACTACCAGGCTGAACTTGAAAAAGAACACGAAGACAACATCACCCGCGATGATTTCCGTGGGTTGTATCTGCAGGCGCCTGTAGTGAAAGCAGACAGGTTATCCTTTTTCGCGCTCGTGCGTGCAGGGTTTGTAAATAATCACTTTGTAGCTATCGCTCCCGGTCTGGAGACAAGGGTGCATATCACCCGCCGCCTGGGCACCGCCTTCGGTATGGGCCTTCGCATGGGGTATGCATCCGTCTCCGGTAGATTGTTCGTGAAGATGTTTTGATCTATGCTGCGGATATTGATCTATGCCTTGCTGATGCACTTGTTGCTGACGTCCTGCGAACCTCTCGCCGAGGACGCACAAGTGCGACACTTCGTCATTCGGAAGGGCGATCATTATTCATCGCCGCGTTATGCCGAAACGCTGCAGGCGAACAAGCTTGTATTTGAGGCTACGTTCGACGCAACGGCGAAGTATACATTCGACGAATACTATCAGGATTCCACTAACAAGCTGCTGGGGTTTTCCGACTGCAATTCGGAACACCATGAGAACAGTGCGCGCTTTGGATGGATGTGGTTTAACGACCAGCTTGAAATACACGCGTATTGCTATATCAACGGTGTGCGGCACACCCAGTTCATTGGTATCGCAACATTGAACGAGCCGGGACGATACGAGATCGAAGCAAAAGATACTGATTACATTTTTCGATTCAATGACAACATTCCCGTGGTGATGCCCAGGGGCAATACGTGCGACAAGGGAGTGTATTATATGCTGTGGCCGTATTTCGGTGGAACGATGCCAGCGCCACATGACGTACACGTCGCCGTAAGGATGTTGCATTAGAGGATCTTTTGGATGAAAATAATGATGGTTGGGACAGGGCCGGTATCGGAAAGAATGGTGAAGGCGGTCTCCGGGGTAAAGAATGTGGACTGTGTGGTATGGGTGCCGTCGGGTGAAGAGGCATTGTGCGTATACCGGACCCTGAACCCTGACCTCATTATGATGGACATCGTTCAAAAAGGCATGACCGGTATTGAGTCCGCGCGAACGATACGGGAACAGGATGGGAAAGTACGCATCGTGCTCGTCTCCGAATCGTTCAACCTCGAGTTCCTGATCGTTGCCCACGAGTCAAAACTTGACGGATACCTGGTTCGGACGTACGACCCTAACGTCCTGAAACACGTACTCGAAGACGTCGGAAGAGGACAATTTCTTTTGTTTAGTGATTGATGGGGGCTACATGTGTGCTTATGCTCTCCAGTGAAGTTGGATGAAGGTAGCGCCGCTACGTGTGATAGTCGACAGGTGCAGTAGAGGCGGCGCAGGGAGAGGGGAGTATAGCACCATGTATTGCAATTCAATGCCCGTTCCGCGGGCATTTTTTTTGCCCTTTTCTGCGTCCTCCTAATCCTACCAATGCCATTCTATCAAACCTTGCATTCTAGGAATCTTAGTCTGTTGTCCCTATATTTTCCCTGATGAATGCAGTAACCGAAGATGTGCAAACTGCACACGCGCTTGAGGAACGACTCAGGGCAGTCGTTCAGGGGGATGTGCTCACCGACGAATATTCGTTGGGAATGTATTCTACCGACGCGAGCTTCTACCAGATACGCCCCCTGGCGGTCGTGGTACCTAAAGATGAAGATGATGTCAGGGCGGTCGTCGCAATTGCCGCCGACCTTCATGTAAATATCCTCCCGCGGGGCGGTGGGACAAGCCTTGCTGGCCAGACGGTGGGTAAGGCCGTCGTCCTCGACTTCTCCAAATACATGAACCGCATCCTGGAGTTCAACGAGAAGGAGCGGTGGGTGCGCGTTCAGCCCGGGGTTGTCCGCGACGAACTTAACGCCGAGTTGGCCCGCTACGGTCTGCATTTTTCTCCTGACCCCGCCACCGCGAATCGCGCAAACATCGGTGGTATGGTGGGCAACAATTCATCGGGCACGAAAAGCATTTTGTTTGGAAAGACCGTCGATCATATCCTCGAAGCAAAAGTGTTGCTCGCCGACGGAACAACAATGGTACTCAAGGAATGCTCCGAAGAAGATTACAATCGGAAAGCGTCGCAGCAGGACAGGGAAGGGGAGATATATCGAACCTTTCGCGAGATTATCAACCGAAACCGCGACGAGATCCGGAACCGCTTTCCGAAAGTAATGCGTCGCGTCAGCGGCTACAATCTTGACGAATTCGTCAATACTGACCGGTGGAACCTCGCGAAGCTCATTACTGGGAGCGAAGGTACACTTGCCGTTACCCTGGAGTTGAAACTTGACCTCGATCCACTTCCGAAGCACAAATCGGTTGCCGTAGTACACTTTGCCGAACTCCTCGAGGCCATCCGTGCGGTCGAACCTATGTTGAAGTACCGACCTTCGGCTGTCGAAATCCTCGATCGCACCGTACTTCACCTTGCCGCTGAAAATCTTACCACCCGGCAGCACGGTCACTTCATACAGGGAGATCCGGCGGCCATCCTCATTGTCGAGTTTTACGGAGATACAATGGAGGATGTGATGGCGCGCCCCCGCGCGATGATCGAAGAGTTGAAGCAACGAAATTTTGGGTACGCGTACCCGGTTTTTCCTGAGGGAAAAGCGTCAGACGACGTCTGGTTGCTCCGCAAAAAAGGACTTGGCCTGATGATGGGGATTCGAAGCGAGAAGAAGGCGTTGAGTTTTATCGAGGACTCCGCCGTTCCTGTCGAGTTCCTTCCGGAGTACATCGACCAGGTACTGAAGATTTGTGCAAAATACGAGACCGAAGTGTCGATGTATGCGCACGCCAGCGTCGGCGTCATCCACGTGCAACCGATGCTCGATTTGCGCCAGGAGGAAGACATCGAGCGATTGAAGCGAATCACAGATGAAACCTTCGCGCTCGTCGTGAAGTACGGCGGTGCTTGGAGCGGCGAGCACGGCGATGGGCTGGTTCGAAGTCCCTACAATGAAAAATTCTTCGGCCCGCAACTGTATGATGCCCTTCGCCAGGTTAAGCGGCTGTTCGACCCCAATAACATCATGAACCCCGGCAAGATCGTCGACGCGGTTCCGATGGATCAAAACCTCCGGTACGGGACAAGCTACCGCGACCAGGATGTGAAGACTCAATTTCGCTATCGCCAGGAAGGCAGCTTCCGGGAACTGGTGCACATGTGCACGGGCGTTGGCGAATGCCGAAAGACATTGGGTGGTACCATGTGCCCCAGCTACAGGGCGACACGCGATGAGGAGCACTCGACCCGGGGAAGAGCCAACGCGCTGCGCATGGCGATGTCGGGACAACTCAACAGCGGGGGACTCACGAGTAAGCGCCTGCACGAAGTGCTCGACCTTTGTCTGTCGTGTAAAGCCTGCAAATCAGAATGCCCGAGCAATGTAGACATGGCCAAGATGAAAAGCGATGTGCTGCAGATGTATTACGACAAGCATGGCACCTCGCTTCGCGACCGCCTCATTCGTGATTCGTCAACGATGGCGGCCCGTTTTTCGGGAGCGATGGCCGGCATCGTGAATGCCGTTCAACGAACAAAACTGTTTCGCGCAATTGTAGAGCGCCTCGCGGGATTCGATGCGCGTCGAATACTTCCCGAATATGCGCCCGAGCCCTTTTACAAATGGTTCGAAAAGCACAAAGGCGGTAAGTCTGCTTCCGGAAAAAAAGTTGTGCTGTTTGCTGATACGTATTTGAATTTTCACGAACCGTCTATCGGAATTTCTGCCGTTCAACTTCTCGAAGGATGCGGCTACGAGGTAATCCTGGCGAATGTGGGTTGCTGTCAGCGGCCGAGGATATCCCACGGTTTCCTTCGCGAGGCAAAGAAAGATGGTACGCTTACAGCACTTGGGTTGAAACCGTATTTTGATCAGGATATTCCTGTGGTGGCGTGTGAGCCGAGTTGCGCTTCCGCATTGAGCGACGACCTTCCCGACCTGGTTGAAGACGAATCGCTTGCTGCGAGCCTTAGAGATCGGGTGATGCCTATCGACGTCTTCCTCGCGAAGGAATTCGAAGCGGGACATATCGACGCGACGCTAGTGGCAGTCGCGGATCACCTCATGGTACATGGCCACTGTCACCAAAAGGCACTGCACAGTACTACGCCGATGAAGGCGGTATTGTCAAAGACGTCGGCAACCGTATCTGAGATCCCGTCGGGATGTTGCGGCATGGCGGGATCATTCGGTTACGAACGTGAGCACTATGCACTGTCGGAGAAGATAGGGGAGATGGTCCTGTTCCCTTCAGTGCGCTCCCGGAAGGAGGGCACGGTTGTGGTTGCAAACGGATTTAGTTGCCGTCACCAGATCGAGCACTTCACCGGCGTAAAGCCCAGGCATTGGGTGGAGGTGGTGCGCACGACTTCTGCTTCGTCGCAATAATGTTCCAATATGCAATGGACGCAGACTATTGATCCATTCGACAGCATCCTACTGTCCGCCCTGGTGGCGTCCATACCCGTCGTGTTCATTTTTACAGCCCTGTACAGGAAGATGAAAGGCTATCTTGCGAGTGTACTCACCCTTGCACTGGCTACGGTGCTGGCCGTCGTGGTGTACGGAATGCCCCCAGGGTTGGCGTTGTTGTCCGGTCTGCACGGGGCGCTGTATGGTTTGTTGCCCATATCCTGGATTATCATCAGCGCGGTGTACCTCTTCAACCTCACCGTGGAGAGCGGGCAGTTCGACGTCATCCGGAACTTCATGGCATCGATAACGCCGGACCGCCGGCTGCAGGCCTTGCTGATAGCATTCTCATTCGGTGCTTTCCTGGAAGGCGCAGCGGGATTCGGAGCGCCGGTAGCGATTTCCGCGGCTATGCTGGTGGGGTTGGGATTTAATCCGCTGTATGCAGCAGGATTGTGCCTTATTGCAAACACGGCGCCGGTCGCGTTTGGCGGAGTGGGTACACCTATTATTATGGCGGGCCGTATTTCTGATGTTCCGGAGATGGCCATCTCGCAAATGGTGGGGCGCACATTGCCGGTGTTGTCTGTTGTGGTGCCGTTTTACCTGGTAGTGATCATGTCGGGCGTGAAGCGTTCAATGGAAGTGTTGCCCGCTGTCCTCGTGTCAGGTGTATCGTTTGCCTTTTTTCAGTGGCTTACCGCCAATTACCTGGGTCCTATGCTTCCCGATGTGCTCGCGGGCATTATGTCGGTGGTATGCCTGATGGTTCTCTTGCGATTCTGGAAACCTTCAACGAACTGGCGTTTCCGCGAAGAATCGGAGCAAATTATCGACACGCAGCTTCGGCATTCGACGGGCGCCGTGTTGCGCGCGTGTGCGCCATTCCTGTTGATGACCATCATCATCCTGGCTTGGGGGTTGGCGCCGGTGAAGGCTGCGCTCAACGCTGTAGGATACTTCAGTGTTGCCCTTCCGGGACTCACCGATGGAATTCTTAAACCTGATGGCACCTTCCTGGAGGTGAAGCCATTTGAAGTGAACTACCTTTCCACGCCCGGCACGGCGATCTTGTTTGCCGCGTTGATTTCGATGCCAGTCATCGGATTGACCTATCGGAATGGTATACACATTTTTTTTAGAACGCTGAAGCAACTGAAGTACTCTATCATCACAATAGCGGCGGTGGTAGGCTTTGCGTTTGTTGCGAACAACTCGGGTATGTCCATCACCATGGCTGTGGCACTTGCTGCAACCGGCGTGTTGTTTCCTTTCTTTTCACCCATGCTTGGATGGTTGGGGGTTTTTCTAACGGGTTCGGATACTTCCTCGAATGCGTTGTTCTGCAAGCTTCAGGCAACGGCTGCCGAGGCTATTGACGTGGATCCCGTTGTGACGGTAAGCGCCAATGCATCAGGTGGCGTTACCGGCAAGATGATCTCACCGCAGTCGATAGCCGTTGGGGTGGCTGCTGTCGGACTCTTGGGGAAAGAGTCCGATCTCTTCCGGTTCACTGTGAAGCACAGTTTTCTCATGCTGCTCGTGATTTCTCTGCTTACCGTGATGCAGGCGTATTGGATGCCATGGATCATTCCGACGTACGACCGCGGTGCCTCTGCGGCCGCTGTGGCAAGTATCGAAACGGGCTTTTTGTGCCTGCTTGGCCTGGCTGCCGCCGTTGCGCTTG
>JAJJPK010000157.1:0-44443 GCA_032907565.1 Cyclobacteriaceae bacterium
GTATCTGATTACTTGAACCACATAGATCACATCGAACACATAATAGATCACATCGAACACATAGATATTACGCCTGGCGCCGTGGCCATCAAGCTACCCGCGCTTGCGCGGGCTACTCCCACTTTCTCAAATGCGGCAGCACCTTCTGCTCTGCCCTCGGCGCGGTTTCCAGCTTAAGCACGTCAGTGGGCTTTTGGCAGAGGATGGCCCTGCCGTTGTAAATGGCAATAGGTGCCTTGAGAAGTTGGGGGTTGTGCATGAGTACGTCAAGCCATCCGTTCATGGTGTAAGCGTTGCCCCGTACCTTAGCCTGATAGTCGGGATGGGATTTGTCGAGCAAACGCTTCGGGATAATGCCCAGCATGTTAATCACCACTTTCCAGTAGGTGGGACCAAGCCGTTCCTGCAACGCGTCAATCTCATTGATGTGATTGCTCAGCGTCATCGCATACGCTTTCGTCTGCTTTCCCACAGAAGTTCGGGGATTGTACAGAAGAAAAATTTCGTTCGGATGAAATTGCATGGCACTGGATATTTTGAATTGTTGTTCAATTTACCCACAATTTACCACATAACAAACGTTTGCGGACCTTATTCCAGGTACACCTCGCTGCTGAGACCAACTGCGTTGAAACGTATAACCAGGGAACGCGCGTTATCGACCGCGTTTGCGCACACCGGCGACGGTTCCAGGTAATAGCGGTAGAACTTCTGTCCGCGCACGTACAGTTCGTTTTCGTCTGGCTTTCCCAACAGGTGTGTAACTTCTGCTTCGTCAAGTCGGAGTAATTTTTCACGCTGGCGTTGCAAGGGTTCTGCAAAAGCCGCACGCAGACCGCCACATCCGCCGGGATCGCGCATCCACGCGTCCAGGTCTACATCGTCTAATTTGATTTCCGTGTTGCGACACGAGAAGAGCAGCGCGGCAAAAAGTAACCACAACAATACGTGTTTGCTCATGGATTCTTCGCAACGCTTTCGTTAACGGCCAGCGATGACGACGTCCGCCTAAGCACAGCATGTAACCATAATGCAGAAATGAGGAAGTAGGCGAGGGCCACCACGTGGAGCCAGCCCGGAAGGTGATAAACATAAACGGCAGCACTGAGCATAGCGGGAAGAGCGGCAACGCGCAACCATTCCGCGCGGATCACCCACGGCCGGTTTTCAAACAACACGCCGCAGTTCACGACTACCCAGCACACGATACCTGTAATGACCGCTTTCTCGATCATCGTGAAATGATCCTGATTGAAAAGAAAGAGGGCAGTGCCGATAACGGCCAGCACATAATGAAATAAAACATAAAGACTAAGCTGCAATGACGGCGGCGTTACGTACTTGGTGTAGGTCGACCGGTCAACGTCAGGCGCTGCTCTATAGCCACCGAGGTCTTCCGGCAACCATCCCGGCTTGGCAAAGACATAACGCAACCTATCGGACCATCTGGGTATCCGTTTCAGATCTTTCGCCATATCGGCGTAATGGCTAAAGTTCGCCCAGAGCGGGTTCCAGCTTCGCAGCGGCTTGGTGATGCCATACACGGGTCGTTCTTCTTCTGCCTGGAAGGTTCCAAAGAGTTTGTCCCAGATAATAAGTGTCCCCGCGTGGTTCTTGTCGATATACTTTGGATTCCGTCCATGGTGCACGCGGTGGTGGGAAGGCGTGTTAAAGACGTATTCAAACCATCCCATTTTGTTGATGGTTTCCGTGTGGATCCAGAACTGGTATAGCGTGTTCAGCGCAGAGATGAAAACAAAGTGTAGCGTATGGAAGCCCAGGAGGGCGATGGGCAGGTTGAACGCGAAGGTCCACACAATCTGCAGCGAACTCTGCCGCAACGCTACCGACAGGTTGTATTCTTCACTTTGATGGTGGACGACATGGCCGCCCCAGAAGAGGTTCACTTCATGACTCATCCGGTGCGCCCAGTAGTACGCCAGGTCGACAAGCAGAAAGAGGCTCACCCAATACCACCACGTGTTTGGATCCAAACTAAAGAACGCCGCCTTCTCATAGATGAATTGGTAGGCGCCTACGGCAAACACCTTCAGGAAAAGCCCGGAAAGTTGCTGGGTAATTCCACAGCTGATGTTTGCAATGGAATCCTCAAGCCGATACAGCTTCTTTTTGGTGAACCGTTCGATCAGCAACTCCACGCCGATCAGGGCGAAGAAAATTGGGACGGAAAGGACTATGGGGTTCAGGTCCATGGTGCTTGCGGACGATTCTGCTAAAATACTAAGAAATATGTGTCGCCAATAAATCCCCCGAGTCCATTACTATTTTGGGAATTAATGACGAATTTTGTCCCAATAATCAGGCAGTAATTGCCGTACGCGCGAAAATGATAATTCTCAAAATTTTCAGGAGCGTCTGGTTCCTCTCTCTTCTTGCCGTCACGGCAGCCCTGTTATACGGATATGCATCCATGCGGGAGGAGGTGATTGTCCGGGAAACGGTAGACAATACCTTGCGCATCAGCCGGGAGACGTTCTTTTACATGGTTCTTGCCTTGCTGACGATCATTAATGTATTCGTGTTCATTATCGCCCGGATCATGGTGCGTAGTGAGGATTTCAAGTCGTGGTTTTACGGTCTCGTGATCACTTTCAATATCTTCTTCATCGTGGGTATCGGCTTCATCAGCCTCTACAACAGCGGTGAAGTATACGATTACGCCAGGCTCCAGCCCGTTGTGTACGGCAGCATCGGACTCCTCCTGTTGTGGAGCTTTGCGTGGCCACTTTACGTTAGCTATAAGCGGCTCGCCGGGAAATCCTGAAGTTTTACTGCTTCTGAACTAATTGCTGATTATCAGCCGTTTATTTGTTGATTCTTGATGAATATTTGTAGGTGCGGATGCGCGCGGCATGGTGAAAATGCGCCTGAAAATGCCGTTATTCATGCGCTATCGCATTTTTTGTTGAACAACCTTAATTTTTATGGCCAAGGCTGCGGAGAAAGGTTCCCTGTTTGAATATACGGAGGCCAGCATTAAGTCGCTCGACTGGCGTGAGCACATCCGGCTGCGCCCGGGTATGTACATTGGAAAACTCGGCGACGGGTCCTCCAAAGACGATGGTATCTATGTCCTTGTGAAGGAGACCATCGACAATTCCATCGACGAGCACATGATGGGATACGGAAAGGTGATCGACGTGAAGATCACCGATTCGAAGGTAATGGTTCGCGACTACGGGCGGGGAATTCCCCTCGGAAAAGTGGTCGACGTGGTGTCCAAAATCAACACGGGCGCCAAGTACGATACAGGCGCTTTTCAGAAGTCGGTTGGCCTGAACGGCGTAGGTACCAAAGCTGTAAATGCGCTTTCCAACCGGTTTAAAGTGCAGGCGTTCCGCGACGGCCAGTGCAAGATGGCCGAGTTCAAGAAGGGCCTCCTGGTCTCGGAATCGAAAATCTCGAAGACAACAGAAAAGAACGGTACCCTGGTGGAGTTTGAGCCCGACGGCTCGATGTTCAAAAACTACCACTTTATCCCGGAGTACCTCGATGACCTGATGTGGAACTATGCGTTCCTCAACGCAGGACTTACCATCAACTATAACGGGCGGAAATTCTACTCGAAGGACGGCTTGCTCGACCTGCTGAAGCAGAAGGTCGACGCCGAAGAATTGCGGTATCCGATTATCCATCTAAAGGGAAACGACATCGAGATTGCCCTGACTCACGGCAACCAGTACGGTGAAGAGTACTACTCGTTTGTAAACGGACAAAATACAACCCAGGGCGGTACCCACCTCGCGGCTTTTCGCGAGGGCATCGTAAAGGGTGTACGGGAATTTTACAAGAAGGACTTCGATGCATCCGACATTCGCGCGTCCATTATCGGCGCCATCGCACTGCGGGTCCAGGAGCCGGTTTTTGAATCCCAGACGAAGACAAAACTCGGTTCCATCAACATGGCGCCTGACGGGCCAAGCATTAGGAACTACGTGGGCGACTTTGTCGCGCGCGAATTGGAAATATACCTGCACAAAAACGCTGCTACGGCGGACGCGCTGCTGAAGCGTATCATGCAGTCGGAACGCGAACGCAAGGAGATCGCTGGCATCAAGAAGCTGGCCAACGAGCGGGCAAAGAAGGCCAACCTCCACAACCGCAAGCTGCGCGACTGCCGCTACCATTTCAACGACGAAAAAGAGCCGAAAGGGCAGGAGTCGATGATCTTTATCACAGAAGGTGATTCGGCCAGCGGGTCCATTACGAAATCGCGCAACGTGGAAACCCAGGCGGTGTTCAGCCTTCGGGGCAAGCCCCTGAACTGCTTCGGCCTGACCAAAAAAGTAGTTTACGAGAACGAGGAGTTCAACCTGTTGCAGCACGCGCTGAACATCGAAGACGGCCTCGACGGGCTCCGGTACAACAAGGTGATCATTGCAACCGACGCTGACGTTGACGGCATGCACACACGGTTGCTGCTAATCCACATCATCCTACAATTTCTCCCGAACCTCGTCACGGCAGGGCATGTGTTCATCCTGGAGACCCCGTTGTTCCGGGTTCGGAACAGGAAGGAAACAATCTATTGCTACACTGAAGAAGAACGCAGGCAAGCCGTTGCAAAACTGGGAGGGCGTCCGGAGATCACGCGTTTCAAGGGTCTCGGTGAAATCTCGCCGGAGGAGTTTGCAGGGTTCATCGGCGATGACATCCGGCTGCAGCCGGTGATCCTGAAGAAGGACAGCCACCTGATAAACCTACTGGAGTTTTATATGGGAAAGAACACGCAGAAGCGGCAGGACTTTATTATCGACAAGCTCCGGGTCGAGCTCGACGTAGTCGAGGATGAACCTGTTCCCGAAGAGGCATGAAGACCCCGCCTAACGGATCACTTTTTTACCTGATGAAGCGTTGCCCAGGCTTCGTGGGACGCTTGACGTTGTGAAACGCAAAAGAGCATGAGTAAAAAGAAACAAAAAGATACTCCAAAAAAGAAATCAGTCTCCGTACCGACAGTAAACGGTAATGGCGAGCCCCCGCGCGATGTGATCGCACTGGAAGGGCTATATGAGAACTGGTTTCTGGATTACGCATCGTACGTAATCCTCGAGCGCGCCGTACCCCGCATTGAAGACGGGTTCAAGCCGGTGCAGCGCCGGATCATGCACGCCATCCGTGAAATGGACGACGGCCGCTTCAATAAGGTCGCCAACATTATCGGGAGCACCATGCAATACCACCCCCACGGTGACATGGCCATCGGGGAAGCGATTGTAAACATCGGTCAGAAAGAACTGCTCTTCGATACACAGGGGAACTGGGGAGACATACGCACGGGCGACAGCGCTGCAGCGCCACGGTATATCGAGGCCCGGTTGTCAAAGTTTGCCCATGAGGTCGTCTATAATCCACAAACCACCAAGTGGCAGCTGTCGTACGACGGCCGGAAGAAGGAGCCTGTCACTTTGCCGGTGAAGTTTCCGCTCCTGCTCGCGCAAGGTGTCGAAGGTATCGCCGTAGGGCTGTCGACCAAGATCATGCCCCACAACTTTTGCGAGCTGATCAAAGCATCAATAGACGTCCTCAAGGGTAAAAACCCAAAGATATATCCCGACTTCCCAACGGGGGGCATTGCCGACTTCTCCGAATACAATCAGGGCCAACGAGGAGGCAGAATTAGGGTTCGTGCCAAGATTGAGATACTGGATAAGAAAACACTCGTAATCAGAGAAATACCATACACTACCACAACGACCTCTTTAATCGATTCTATTGTCAAAGCGAGTGAGAAGGGGAAGATCAAGATTCGGCAAGTGGTGGACAACACGGCCAGGGACGTAGAAATCGTAATTACTCTGCAGTCGGGGCAGTCGCCGGAAATTGCAATGGACGCTTTATATGCATTTACGGACTGCGAAGTCTCCATCTCGCCGAACGCGTGCGTGATTGTCGAGGACAAGCCGCGCTTCATGGGCGTAAATGAGATCCTGAAGTACAATACCAATTACACGCTGAATCTTCTCAAGCAGGAGTTGCAGATCCTCAAGGGAGAATTGCAGGAAAAAATTCTGTTCTCATCGCTGGAGAAGATTTTCATTGAAAAGCGGATCTATCGGAACATAGAAGAATGCGAGACCTGGGAAGATGTCATCCAAACCATCGACAAAGGTCTCAAGCCTTACAAGAAGCAATTTTACCGGGAGATCACGACGGACGACATTGTCAAGCTTACAGAGATCAAGATCAAGCGGATTTCGCGCTATGATTCCTTCAAGGCCGACGAGTTGCTGAAGGATCTGGAGAATCAGCTTAAAACGACGCAGCATAACCTTCGTCACCTGGTGGACTATGCCATCGCGTACTTCAACAACCTGCTGGAGAAGTACGGGAAAGGTCGGGAGCGGCGTACGGAGATCAAGAGTTTCCAATCGGTTACAGCAGTGGAGGTTATCGCCGCCAACCAGAAGCTTTACGTAAACCGCGCAGATGGTTTCGCGGGATGGGGGCTGAGGCGGGATGAGTACATTGCCGACTGTTCCGAACTTGACGACATAATCGCCATCCGCAAGGACGGGAAGGCCAAGGTATCTCGCATCCAGGAGAAGGTGTTCATGGGAAAAGATATCCTGTACGCCGGCGTGTGGAAGAAGGGTGATGAGCGGATGGTGTATAACGTGATCTATACCGATGGCGCCACCGGCAAGACCTACGCCAAGCGGTTTGCCATCCCCGGTGTAACACGCGACAAGGAATACGACATCGCCACGGCGCATCCGAACTCAAAAATCTTGTATGTATCGGGGAATCCGAACGGCGAGGCGGAGACGGTTGTGGTCAAGCTCTCTCAGTCGAGCAAGGCGCGCAAAAAGGTATTCGAATTCGACTTCGCAGAACTTGAAGTGAAGGGTCGCGGAAGCCGCGGCAACACCCTTACGAAGTACCCCGTGCGTAAGGTGGAATTTCTAAAAGCGGGAAGCTCTACGCTCAGCAAGCTCGATCTCTGGTATGACGATGCCGCGGGACGCCTCAACAAGGATGGGCGCGGTAGATATCTCGGGAAGTTCGATGGCGACGATCGTATCATCGCCTTCATGCGCAACGGGTCGTATCGGATTACGGGCTACGATCTCACGAACCGGTATGAGCCGGACCGCACGATGCTCGTGGAGAAATTTCATCCGGACCGGGTGGTGAGCGCCATTTATGTAGACGGCGAGAGCAAGCAGCACCTGGTGAAGCGATTTGAGATCGAGACCACGACACTGGATAAGGATTTTGTATTTATCACAGAGTCGATAGGTTCTCGCCTCGTTTACGTCTCTACTGCGGAAAGCCCTGAAGTGGAGGTTGAAATATCAAAAGGAAAAGGGAAGGGCAAGGCAGTCGAGACCATCAATCTCGAAGAGTTTATTGAAGTGCGGGGATGGAAGGCGCTGGGTAACCGGCTGACATCTGCCCGTGTGCTCGATGTGCGTCCGGTAGGCGAACCCGAAACGCCAACTGAACCCGATGAGGAAGAAGAGGCCGCGGAGGTTGAAAAGCCCGCCTCTAAGGCCGGGGCGGCAAAGAAGGCTGCGGCTGTAAAAAAAAAAGAGTCGTCGCCCCAAGAGCAAACAAGTCTCTTCAGCGAAGCGCCGCGCGAAAGCGAGCCGCAAGCCCGCCAAAGAGGGTCGCAAAGAAAAAAGCCGCAAAAAAGCGATCTCCAGCCGCAACTCTTCGAAAGCCAGCCAAAAAATCTCGCGGAAAACGGTAAGAAAGGCGAAGACAAAGGTGGGGCGTTCCAGGTAGGCGACACGGTGGAGCTGTCCCTGTAAGGCCATTTTAAAAGGCCCGGACGGCTTTTCCTGCGTTTGGTCCGGACTGGGTTTTCAATTCCGGGGCTGGATATTAGGTTCGCTTTTTTGACGTGCTAACATTTTTTGCCCATGAACCGAACTGCACTATTTGTTGGCGTATTGCTTGCCCTCGCAGGGCAACAAGCCCAGGCACAGGAGGATGAGATCATTGCCGAAGGCCGTATTCTCGATGCCCGCTCGGGCAAGCCCATTCCGGCGCGTATCCGATACAGCAGCATTCCGACCGGAGGCATCTCAGGGCGATTTTACGACAGCGCTTTTTCATTCCCGATTTTTGGAGCTGCCAAATACCAGATTACGGCGGAGTCGGAGGGATATAACCCCCGCACGGTGATTGTAAATCCGAGCGAAGTTCTGAACAACACATTGCATCGCGACATCCTGCTGACACCGAAGGGAGAAACCATTATCCTTAACAACCTGATCTTTGCGCGTGGCAAAGCGACCATCGATCCGAAGTCATTTCCAGAGCTGGATGAAGTCGCGCAGATGATGAAGGAGAATCCGCGGATGGAAATTCAACTTGAAGGTCACACGGACAACGTGGGCAGTCCAAAAGCCAACCTCAAGCTATCTGAGGAGCGTGTCGAAGCCGTGAAGAAATACCTCGTAGCACAGGGTGTAAGCAAACACCGGATCAAGACCTACGCGTATGGGGGAAGCCAGCCTCTGAGAAATGAGATGACGCCTGAGGCCCGGGCGATGAATAGGAGGGTGGAGATGAGGATATTAAAAGACTAGTTGCAGACGCAGTTGCAGTCGCAAGGTCTTTGCATCTGCAACTGCATCTGCGTCTATTCTCATCCTCCATTATCCGCCTTCAACTCTTCCAACAACGCCTCGTATTTCGACTTCACTTCGGGTTCGTCTTTTAATGCTTTACGAATCTTATTGTAGGCAGTAGCGCCAACGTATTCCTTCGCAAGATTTTTGAACGCGTCGTTGATGCGCGCGGTGCCGGCATCCTTCTTATCCTGTATCTCCTTCAAAACCGCTAACTCATCCTCTGTGGCGTTGGCCGCAGCCAGTTTCTCCTGGTCGTCAGCAATTTTCGAAAGCTCGTTATATCGTGAAACCGTGATTTTGTCGCTGTTTTTCACCATGTCCGCAATTTCCGCGAGCAGTGTGACGCGCATTTCATCGATCGAATCCATCATGACGGCATATCGTTGCAGCTCGTCGTCGCTCACCGCAGTAGATTCAGCCTCCTGCGCCTGCGCGGTATATGCGCCGGTTACAAGGAAAAGCGCGGCCAAAAAATGTAAGACTTTCATAGGCAATTCAGATTGAGTTAAACATGAGCAGATACATCCGATAAATTTAGCACCTTTTGCCGCAAAATCCCAAAGTTTGCGCAATTGCGCAACGTCGCAGAAGCGTTCGGTGCGTGTATGCATCCGCCTTATCCACCTATGGGGTTAACAAAAAAGGTGCCCCTTTTGCGAGCACCTTTATCGTCAGAACCCCGTAATGCGGTTACCTGTCCCTGTATTTACGCAGCTTCTGCAGCAGTTCAGGGTCGCTGATGGCCGTCAGTGGCGTAGGTTCGCGCCGCGTTTCATCGAGGAGATAGAACGCTGAATTGTAGTAGAGGAACACAGTCCGCTTGTTGTCGTCGTTGAAAAATTCCATAATCTCATAGAGATCTTTCTCGAAGGAACCCAGGAGATAGAGTTTTCC
The DNA here is from genome assembly GCA_032907565.1 of Cyclobacteriaceae bacterium. Lineage (GTDB taxonomy): Bacteria > Bacteroidota > Bacteroidia > Cytophagales > Cyclobacteriaceae > ZC4RG29. Next base: position 9,501 of record JAJJPK010000157.1, read on the forward strand.
ATCCTTGAACTGATAGTGGAAATCATTCCTCTTTCCTGTATCCACCACTTCCACTACGATGGACGATTCCACAGTGTGGGGTTCACCCGGGTCGCTCAGAGGTTCCGGACGTCCATTGGGCGTTTCAAGTTCACGCGTCGGATCGTAAGGTGTTACATCAGGTTGGATAGGTGGCGATACCTTCGGGGTAGTTTCAGTTTCTTCCTGCGCTGCCGGCTGTTCTGCGGGCACGTCCGAATCATCTGCCGCAGGTGCTTCTGTGTCGTCAATTGCAGGTGCAGTCTCTTCAGCAGGTTGTTCATCCTGCAAAGATTCATCGGTGATAGCGGGTTCTTCTGAATATTTTGCAGATGTCTCCGGAGAAGTGGCTTCCTCCGTCGTGGAGCGTTGCCACAAGTAATATCCTCCCAATCCTACGACAGCAACTGCTAGCGCCCATGCAGCGAATTTGGCAGCAATAGATCCGCCGGATGCCGGAGGTACCGGCAGTTGATTGAGCATCGTCTTAAGTTCCGCTACGCGTGCGGCACGGATTCCTTCGATGAGCTCGCGTTGAAGCGCAAGTTCACTCTGAAGAGACGCGTCGGTCTCGAGCCTCCTTTCAAATTCGATGCGTTCCGGTCCTTTCAGTCGGTTTGAAAGGTAATCGTCCAACAATTCCAGGTCTCTCTCAGTTGCCATGGTGCTAATCTAAGAAGTCGTGCTCACTGTATTGAGCCTTAATTAGTTCATCAAGTTTCTTCTTGCACTTGTATTTTTTGGTTTTCGCCGTATCCGTGTTAGCGAATCCCAGCTTCTCGGCGATGTCCTGCATGGACATCTCCTCGAAGTAGTAGTACATAAGCACCTTTTTGCACGTCTCGCCCAGTTGATTTATGCAGCGGGCAATGATCTTCTCCCGTTCCGCAGAGTCGGTATCGATCGACACCGGGGTATCATTGGTTTCGTTGGAAAGCCGCTTCTTCCTGTCCAACTCCTTTCTCCACAGATTCTGACAAATGCTGTAGATGTAGGTGCTGATCTTGGAAGTCATCACCAGGTTGCCCGACGTGGCCTTCTGCCAAAATACGATCAGTGCGTCCTGATAGATGTCCCTTGCTTCCTCTTCGGTTCCGCTGTTGGTGATGACCATTTTAGTCATCATCCGGTAATATTTCTTGTACAGGAACTCCAAAGCTTTTTCGTCGCCGCTCCGGATGCGCTCGAAAAGTTCTTTTTCGTTCATGTCTGAGCCAGCCTTGTATACCATTCCCGCTGTTTGTGGTAACCGTTAACCTGGGGTTTTTGTGGTACTTAAACGCCCGTATCCGCCAAATATCCTGCTAATTCCGGCTTTCGCGAAAAAGCACCCCTCGGGCATAGAAAACTGTACGTTCCGCTGCCGAACCCAACCTTAAATATCGCCTAATAATTGGGAATTCCGCGTATTTCCGGCGATTTACTGTGGTATTGGAACAACAATGGCCCCGGAAGGGGCCATTGCGTCAGTACGTTTTTGAGTGGGCGGTTAGCGCGATGCTTCCTGACCTCCCGTATCGCTTATTACAATTTCTTTCTTAACCGGGTTGTCTTGACGTGCTTCCTGCTCACCTTCTTCCAACGCAAGGAGGGGAGCCAACACGAGCGCGACGATGGACATCAGCTTGAGGAGGATGTTAAGCGAAGGGCCTGAAGTGTCCTTGAAGGGGTCGCCCACTGTATCGCCGACCACAGCGGCTTTGTGCGGGTCTGAACCCTTGTAGTACATCTGCCCGTTGATTTCGACGCCACCTTCGAACGTTTTTTTGGCGTTATCCCAGGCACCACCTGAGTTCGCCTGGAAAATGGCCATAAGCACGCCCGATACCGTGACACCAGCGAGCAGTCCACCAAGCGACTCCACGCCAAATCCCGGGAGGAAACCGATGATGACAGGCACGATTACCGCCATAAGACCGGGCACGACCATCTGGCGAATTGCCGCAGTCGTTGAAATCGCCACACACTTACCATATTCTGCCTTGCCGTCGGCCTCGTGGAAGACCCGCTGGTCGTCCTGCGACCATTGCTCGAGCGGTTTGTCACCGTTCTTGCGCATCAGCTCAAGTGCAGCCTTAAGTTGGGGAATGGTGGTAAACTGGCGTCGTACTTCTTCGATCATTGACATGGCTGCGCGCCCTACCGCACCCATAGCAAGCGCTGAGAATACAAAAGGCAGCATGCCACCGATAAACAAGCCAGCGATAACATTTGCTTTCGACACGTCGATAGTGCTCAGGTTGGCGGTTGTCATAAATGCGCCAAACAATGCGAGCGCGGTAAGGGCCGCCGAAGCGATGGCAAAGCCTTTACCGATAGCCGCAGTGGTATTGCCAACTGCATCGAGTTTATCCGTACGTTCACGTACCTCTTTAGGGAGGGCGGCCATTTCAGCAATTCCTCCTGCGTTGTCGGAGATAGGACCGTATGCATCAACCGCAAGCTGAATACCGAGGTTGGATAGCATGCCGACTGCGGCAATAGCGATACCGTAAAGGCCGGCCAAGCTGAACGCCCCGATGATCGATAATGCGATAATCAAAATCGGAATTGCGGTCGACATCATTCCGACGCCGAGACCCGCAATGATATTGGTAGCAGCACCTGTCGACGACTGACGCACAATGGACAACACAGGTTTCTTGCCAGTACCGGTAAAGTACTCAGTGACAAGTCCCACAAGTACACCAGCGATGAGGCCGATGACAGTGGCCCAGAACACTCCCATCGCCGTATACCGGTTGCCGTACTCGGGGTCTTCCCAGGCGTAGAGCGGATCTTTGAACCACCATTCGGTGGGAAGCATCCATTTAATGATAAAGAAGGATGCGATGATCATGATGATGGATGAAACAAATTCCCCCATGTTAAGCGCCTTTTGCGGATTGCCGCCTTCCTTCACTTTCACGAAGAACGTTCCCAGGAACGACATCACGATGCCAACGCCGGCTAGCACGAGGGGAAGCAGTACAGCGGAAAGGCCGTTGAAATTATCGGAGAACCCGGGGACCATAAATGCAGCCCCGAGCACCATAGTTCCGATGATGGATCCTACATACGATTCGAATAGGTCGGCGCCCATGCCTGCTACGTCTCCCACATTATCGCCTACGTTATCTGCAATGGTGGCCGGGTTCAAGGGATGGTCTTCAGGGATGCCGGCTTCCACTTTTCCTACAAGGTCAGCACCAACGTCAGCGGCTTTTGTGTAGATACCGCCACCAACGCGGGCAAAGAGTGCGATTGAAGAAGCGCCAAACGAAAAGCCGGTCAGAACGGTGATGACACGCGTGAGATTTTCCTGCGAGTCTACACCAAACATTTTGCTATAGACGATCAGAAGAATGCTGAGTCACAGTACACCGAGCCCCACAACACCCATACCCATAACCGACCCTCCGGCGAACGCCACCTCCAGTGCACGACCAAGGCTCGTGCGTGCAGCGTTCGTAGTGCGAACGTTAGCTTTGGTGGCTACGCGCATCCCGATGAAGCCGGCCAGTGCCGACGTAAAGGCGCCGACAACAAATGAAAAACCTACCAGAGGAGATGAGGCTTCATCAGCACTTACCGCCAGAAGTATGGCAACGCAAATGACGAATATGATCAGTACCTTGTACTCAGCCTTCAGAAAGGCCATCGCGCCTTCGGCAATGGGACTGGCGATGCTTTTCATCCGGTCCGTGCCGGCATCCAGCTTGTTGATCCAGCTACTGCGCCACAGCACATAGAGAATTCCCAGCACGCCAAAGGCGGGTAGAGTATATAGAACGTTTTCCATCAGTGAGTTTTAAGGTTTACGATTGATAAAGCCATGCGCCGGTCCGGCCTGTCGGAAGGACAGTACCCGCCAAAGCACCGCAAATATAGGAGAACTGGTATAATCGGCAAAAGACACAAAACCACGCAAAAAAGGGCACGTGGAGGCCTTTATCATAAGGAATACATTTTCTGCAGGGCAGCCCAGAGTGGCCTCTTAAGAGACTCAACCAATGCATCGGGGGCTACTGTCCTGATGAGTGATGTACGGCCGATCTGCACGATTTCAGTGTCGTTCACAGGTGGATCGACATCTACACCAAACACGATCGCATATTGTGGATCAATGGCCTTTACCATTGAAGCCGTCAGGAGGCTTTCGTGAATGATCCTGGCTCTGCCCATGCCCGCACCCACAGCGTGGAGTAGCTTTCGCAGCATGTCGCGGTCCGTATCCGCAAGGTCATCCCAGGGCACAGGGAGCACGATCAGCGTCGTAGGAGGCAGCCGATAGATCTCTTCCGGGTAAAGGGCCGTGATCCATTCTTCTGCGTTCATGAGTCAGGTATATTGAATATCGATTTCAGTTCACTCGCATCGCCCGGCTTCAGCTTTCCCGCGAGTACAAGGCGGAATTGCCTGCGCTGCAGCGCGCCTTCATACAATTCTTTCTCCTCGTCGGTCTCAGGCACGAGTTCCGGGACTTCAGTAGGCTGCCCGTTCTCGTCCATCGCCACAAACGTAAAGAAGGCGCTGTTGCTTTCAAACTTTCTTCCCGTCGGCGCATCCTCCGCTTCTACGTCGATGCGCACTTCCATAGAGGTCGTGAACGCACGGGTAACCCGCGCGCGCAATGTGACCACGTTGCCCAACGCGATTGGATGCCGGAAGGAGATGTTGTCGACCGACGCAGTGACTACCAGCCGGTTGGCGTGACGCTGTGCGACAATGGCCGAAACGATGTCCATCCAGTGCATGAGCCGTCCCCCCATCAGGTTGTTCATCGTATTCGTATCGTTGGGGAGCACCAACTCAGTCATGCTGAGCGCGGAATCGGCGGGAGTTTTTTTGATCCTTGTCATCGTGCTTCAGTGACTCCACCCGCCTTGTAAACGGCGCCGGTATGGGGCGGGAGGGGTGTACCTACTGATTGTTAGTTTGCGCAGGCGCACAAAAATCATAAAAATATTTTGCAAAGCATCGCGTGTTTTCATTATTTCGGCTCGCCATGAAGGTATTGGATCTCCATATCGTGCTGAATACCCTGCATACCACCCGGACATTTACGGTTGGAACGACAACCATCACGGGGTAGCTCCCGGCATATCCTGTTTACCCACAGCGGGCCGCCTCAGGCCCGTGAAATTCCTGAAAAAAAATTCCATCGGCCCCTCAAGGGACGAAGTTGATCAAAAATCGAATGATAAAGTCTAGCCCAGTGCTTAAAGGTGTCAGTTTATGAAAGTGTTGAAGTTTGGCGGATCGTCTGTAGCGACCGCGGAACGGATTGAATCCGTCATAAAAATTCTCGAGCCCTATGGCGAGAAAGACATTGCCGTCGTCTTTTCTGCCTTCGGTGGCGTGACGGATGCCCTCATCGATGTAAGCCGCCGCGCCGTACTCGGTGATGAAGAGTACAGGACCGCGCTCGCGGAGATCGAGAAACGGCACCTCGACATTACGCGACAACTCATCAGCATAAAAAAACAGGGGAGCATTCTCGCGCAGGTTAAGATCCGCACCAACGAGCTCGAGGATGTATTGAACGGCGTGTACCTCGTCAAGGAACGGACGCCGCGCACACTGGATTATGTAATGAGTTTTGGCGAGCGATTATCCGCCTACATCATATCGGAAGTTCTCAAAGACCGTGGGATCAACGCGGAGTTTCTCGATGCGCGTACGGTGATCCGAACCGATAGCACGTTCGGTAACGCGCGCGTCGACTTTGAAGAAACCAATAGGAATATCCGCCGGCACTTTGAGGAGCACAAGGCTTTACAGGTCATTACCGGTTTCATCGGTACTTCAGAAGGCGGCGAGACCACGACGCTCGGACGCAGTGGATCCGACTACACAGCCGCCATATTCGCGGGTGCACTGCAGGCAGAATCGCTGGAGATATGGACGGATGTAAGCGGAATGATGACCGCCGACCCGCGGCTCGTTCGCAAGGCATTCACCGTTCCTCAGCTCAGCTACGAGGAAGCCATGGAACTTTCCCACTTCGGCGCGAAAGTAGTCTTTCCCGCTACCATGCAGCCGGCCATGGCGGGGCGCATTCCTATCCGCATTAAGAACACATTCGATCCGGATGCAGAGGGGACGGTGATCAGCTCAGAAGTCACCAACGGCAAGCTCATCAAAGGCGTATCGTCAATGAATGGCATCAGCCTGCTCAACGTTACTGGCAGCGGATTGGTAGGCGTCGTAGGCGTGTCAAAGCGATTGTTCGGTACGCTTGCTGACGAGAAGATTAATGTGATCCTGATCAGCCAGGCATCGTCGGAACACTCCATCTGCTTCGCGGTTGAAAGCAAATACGCCCTTCGCGCCAAGGCCGCGATTGAGCGCGAGTTTGCATATGAGATCGCCAAAGAGGAGATGGACCGCGTGACGGTAGAGAATGATTTCTCCATACTCGCCGTCGTGGGAGAGGGCATGAAGAACAATCCCGGAACAAGCGGGCGCATGTTCAGTGCACTGGGCAAGAACGGTGTCAACGTGTACGCCATCGCCCAGGGATCGTCCGAGCTCAACATCTCGTCAGTGGTGAAGGAAGTAGATATCGCCAAGGCATTGAACGCCTTGCATGAAGCTTTCTTCCTTTCAGACAGAAAAGTCCTTCATGTGTTTCTTGTAGGTACGGGACTTATCGGAAGCACGCTGTTGAAGATGCTGGCTGAGCAACGTGAAAAATTGTCAAGCGAAAACCTGCTTGAGATTAACGTAGTCGCGATTGCCAACAGTCGAAAAATGCTGTTCGACAACGAGGGTGTTGGCCTGCGCGCGCCGGTGGAGACGTTGATTGAAAAAGGCGAACCGATGGATATGGACGAATTTGCCCGTCGCATGTTCGACCTGAACCTGCCCAACAGCGTGTTTGTCGATTGTACCTCCAGCGAGGAGGTGACCGACCACTACGAATCTATTCTCGTATCCAACGTGTCGATCGTCACGCCCAACAAGAAAGCCAACAGCGGTTCTCTTGCACGCTATCAGTTGTTGAGGTCTACCGCCTTCCGCCGTGGTGTAAAGTTCCTGTACGAAACCAACGTGGGTGCGGGGTTGCCCGTGATCAATACGATGAATGACCTGTTGTTGAGCGGCGACAAAGTGATCTCGATTGAGGCGGTTCTTAGCGGTACACTCAATTACATCTTCAGCACCTTCGTCGGGGGACGGCGTTTCAGCGACGTTGTTCGTGAGGCAAAGGCAAACGGATACACAGAACCCGATCCGCGCGATGATCTCAACGGAATGGACGTGGCGAGAAAAATCCTTATCCTGGCGCGAGAGGCCGGTTGGGAGTTGGAGCCGTCGCACATCCGGGTGGAGAACCTCGTGCCGGAGTCGTGTCGCGGGGATATGTCCGTTTCGGAATTCCTCGATTGTCTGGCCGAACACGACGACCATTTCGACGCGATGCGCCTGGAAGCCGAACGAGAAGGGAAGAAGCTGCGTTATATGGCCGTGCTGCGCGATGGCGCCGTGACTATTGGTTTGACGGGCGTCGACGCGAAGCACCCGTTTTATTCTCTTTCCGGCACTGATAATATTATATTGCTGACAACAGAGCGTTATCACGAACGGCCCATGGTGATCCGTGGCCCCGGAGCGGGCGCTGCTGTGACGGCGGCGGGCGTCTTTGCCGACATTATACGCATAGGCCACTACGCCCGATAACAACGATGAAGAGACCAATCATGAACTCGATTAAGGCAACGGCCCCCGCAACGGTGGCCAACGTATCTTGTGGATTCGACATTTTCGGATTCGCGGTGGAGTCGCCCTGCGATGAGGTAACCCTTACTCTTAGGGATGAACCAGGTGTTGTGATCACCTCGATTACCGGCGACGGCGGAAGGCTGCCTGCAGATGCAGACCGGAACACAGCCGGCGTCGCGGTTAAGGAATACCTGAAGGCTGCCGGCTCCAACCAGGGTATTGCCATTGAGTTGACTAAGAACCTGCCCCTGGGTAGTGGTATGGGGTCGAGTGCGGCAAGTTCGGTTGCGGCGCTTGTGGCGGTAAATCACCTTATGGGAAACCCACTTAAGCGCGATGAGCTCCTTCCGTTCGCTATGGAGGCTGAGCGCGTAGCCTGCGGTTCCGCTCACGCCGACAACGTAGCGCCGGCATTGCTTGGAGGATTTGTATTAATCCGGAGCTACAAGCCATTGGACGTCACACGCATCCCTACTCCGGAGGACCTCTACTGCACGCTCATTCATCCACAACTCGAGCTCAAGACGGAAGACTCGCGCAACGTACTCAAGGCGTCGGTGCCCTTGCGCGACGCCGTGCGGCAATGGGGTAATATTGCGGGGTTGGTGGTAGGTCTTATGAAACCGGACTACGGACTGATCGGCAGGTCGCTGCACGACTACATCGCCGAACCTTTGCGCTCGGTGCTCATCCCGGGGTTTGAACGGATCAAAGAAGCAGCGGTGGAGGCAGGCGCGCTTGGTGCAGGCATATCCGGATCGGGGCCAACCATCTTTGCGCTTAGCGTCAGCGCGGCTACGGCGAAAAAGGTGGGCGAAGTAATCCGCGACGAGTTCGAGGGCTTTCGGGTGGAAAGCGAGGTATACGTATCGCGAATTAATACCCAGGGCGCTACCGTGGAAAGTGTGGAGCAGAAAGAAAATATTCTGTAGTCGGGGTGAAGTTTTATAGTACGAACAACAAGAGCCTGCGTGTAACCCTCAGGGAGGCTGTGCTGCAAGGCCTGGCGCCGGATAAGGGGCTATACATGCCCGAGCGCATCCCAAGTCTGCCGGCCGGCTTCTTCGATGCTGCCGGAGAGCGGTCAATGCAAGAGATCGCGTTCGTCGTGGCACATGAGTTTGTATCTGATGATATCGACGACAACACGCTGTCGTCCATCATTTCACATGCGATTCCTTTCGATGCCCCCGTAGTGGGTATTGACGACAATATCTACGCCCTGGAACTTTTCCATGGGCCGACCTTCGCGTTTAAGGATTTTGGTGCACGGTTTATGGCCGGATTGCTGGGTCATTTCGCACAGCAGGAGGGACGTGAGGTTGTCATTCTCGTTGCCACATCAGGTGATACCGGAAGCGCTGTTGCCAATGGCTTTCTCGGCGTGCCCGGTACGCGTGTAATCGTACTGTATCCGCAAGGCAAGGTTAGCGAGATACAGGAAAAGCAGTTTACGACACTCGGACAGAACATTACCGCGCTGGAGGTTAATGGCACGTTCGACGACTGTCAGCGGCTTGTGAAGCAGGCGTTCGTTGATCCAGAGCTGACGCAATCGCTGTTCCTTACTTCGGCGAACTCCATCAATGTGGCCCGACTCATTCCCCAGTCGTTCTACTACATTCACGCTTATGCGCAGGTTCGCCATCTCGATTTGCCCCTGGTGTTCGCCGTACCCAGCGGAAATTTCGGAAACCTAACGGGGGGCCTGCTGGCCATGAAGATGGGGCTACCGGTAGCTCATTTTGTAGCGTGCACGAACGTAAATGATGTCGTGCCCGAATATCTGGACAGCGGGTTGTTTCGACCCCGTCCGTCAATACAGACGATAAGCAATGCCATGGACGTAGGGAATCCCAGCAACTTTGCCAGGATGCTCGACCTATACGACAACGACCGCGACGCGATGGCGGCGGTTATTTTGGGACGCGCATTTACAGACGAGGAAACCCGCGATGCCATACGCGACGTCTTTGAACGGACTGGCTACATCCTGGATCCTCATGGCGCCGTGGGGTATTTGGGTATTCGATCATATCTGTCGCAACACGGACCGGCTGCTGGTGTCTTTTTGGAAACCGCCCATCCGGGCAAGTTTCTCGAAGTAGTGGAGGAGACGTTGGGTAAGAGTATAGAACTACCTGAAGGCCTTAAGGCGTTTGCAGCAGGGAAGAAGCAGAGTGTGCCGATGAGTAAGGAGTTTGGGGATTTGAAGGAATATTTGTTGTCCGTTCGATGATTCTCTGAACCTGATTGGTCCCTTCGACTCCGCTCAGGGACCATCTTTGACATCTTCCACAGCCGTACTAATGCCCACTGCCTGGTATCCCATGAAGCCATCGCGGATGTGCTTCATGCTTGGTATCCCATGAAGCCATCGCAGATGTGCTTCATGCTTGGTATCCCATGAAGCCATCGCAGATGTGCTTCATGGCTGCCTGCTATCACCGTCCCATCCTTCCGCCCCTCTCAACGGCACGAACGCGAACATATCATAGCGTTCCTCTTCCAGAATGCCGTCCTTTTTCCGGATGACGACCATTTGCTGGCGGTCGCGGTCGCCTACCGGGATAACGAGGATGCCACCGTCGGCCAGCTGCTCAAGGAGGGCGGGAGGTACGGTAGGCGCTCCGGCAGTTACGATGATGCGGTCGAATGGCGCCCGGGAGGGCAGCCCTTTGGAGCCGTCGCCGTAAAAGAACGTCGGCTTGTAGCCGATCGATGGGAGAAATGTACGAGCCTTTTCGTATAAATTTCGGTTGTATTCGATGGTGAACACACGGGCGCCGAGTTCCAGGAGGACGCAGGCCTGGTACCCGGAACCTGTGCCGACCTCGAGGACGCGATCTCCGGGGCGTACTTCCAGCTTTTCGGTCTGGAACGCGACGGTATAGGGCTGAGAGATGGTTTGGCCTTCGCCGATAGGAAAAGCCTTGTCCTGATAGGCGTGTTCGAGGAGGGCGTCGTCGAAGAAAAAATGGCGTGGAACCTTGCCAATTGCCTCCAAAACCCGCTCGTCTTTTATGCCCTTTTTGCGTAGGGTTGCGACCAGTTTGTTGCGCAGACCGCGGTGCCTGTAATTGTCCTCAAACATGCTATTTTGGCGCAAAAAAGCCATTTTTTCACCCTAAACAAAGTTTCTCAAAATGTTTAGGAAAATTGAAACCTATGCTCTTACTTTATGGTTCTCTCCACACAGTGAAAAAGCTTCTTGCCATAGCGTTCACATGTGTTAATAAGCCCCAGATTGAATTATTGGTTCGCCATACATGAAATCGGGGCTGTGGAGTTATAAATGAGGGCTGATTAACTCTTTAGCGGGGGTTGGTTAGCCCTCGATTTTTAGTGGGCAGTTTGCCACATTGGCAGTTGGCAATGGGCATCCCGATAGCTATCGGGAGGCAGTAGTACGCAGTTGGCAGTACGCAGTAGTACGCATCAAGATTAATTACCCCATCGTCCATTTACCGCAAGGCCGCAAAGGCGCGAAGGGCCGCAGGGACCGGCCTATTTTCAAGTGGCGTATCGCAATTTCTATCCTATTCGCACAGAACCGGATAACAGAAACTTGCGCACATCAACACATCAACACACCCATAAAGCGGCCTATGGCCTGCTTTATGGCTACATCCCCAAGGACTGATTCTCGATCGACGCCAATTCGACAATCTTTTCATACTCTGCCGGCGTCAGGTCGTTGAAGAAATAGTGGACCGGGTTGACGTGTTTGTCGTTCACCATGACTTCGTAATGGAGGTGGGAGGCAGTTGACGTCCCGGTGTCGCCGACATATCCGATCAATTCACCGCGTTTAACGCGTTGGCCTTTACGCACGGCGAAGTCGTGCATGTGAGCATACCGGGTACGGTAGCCAAAGCCGTGGTCGATCTCGAGCATCTTGCCGTATCCCGTAAACTTCACCTCTACTTTATCAACCACGCCGTCGGCGGTAGCATAGATCGGCGTGCCTATAGGCGCCGCAAAGTCGATACCGTAGTGCATCTTCTTCACTTTGTAGATCGGGTGGAAACGGAATCCGTAGCCGGAGGCAAGGCCGACTAGCAGTTCATTAGACACCGGCTGTATGGCGGGTATGGCTGAGAATAACGCTTCTTTGTTGCGTGCAAGCTCGACGAGTTCGTCCTGCGATCGCGCTTCGATGTACATTTTCCGCTTGAGGCGGTCGACGCGGCTGTATAAGTCGATGATCTCGTCCTTCAGGCTGAGATCCTTTTCCTGGATGTGCGCGTAGCGGTCGGCACCACCCGCTCCGGCGTTGCGTATCGCCTTGTCAATGGGCTCGGCGCCGAGCACGACCCGGTATATGTTATCGTCGCGGTTTTCAATGGCGGCCATAGTCTCGCCCACTTGCTCCACCTCGCTGCGCAGTACATCGATGATGTAGGCCTGTTCTTTGATTTGGTTCTGGAGGATTACTTCCTTGGGTGAAGGAAAATAGGCGGTCCAGAGGAATATCATCGCAATGGACACCACAACCGTGAGGGCAAGGATTCCCAGAGCGTTGAGCACGATGTCGATCTTTTTCGTCCTCACGCGCTCGTACTTGCAGGTCTCCGTGTCGTAGTAATAGCGTATGCGTGCCATAATGGTTCTATTAAATGGTTTGAGGGCGGAAAGGTTTCATCACTCCCTCATTGCATTCTATGAATGGTCCTTCCAGCAGGTCAATGCAATACGGAATAGCCGGGAATACTGCTTCCAGGCATTGCCGTATAGCCCTGGGCCTGCCGGGCAGGTTTACGATCAAGGTCTTGTTTCGAATGCCAGCTGTTTGACGCGATAAAATGGCCGTGGGCACGTATTTCAGGCTCGTTGCCCGCATCAGTTCCCCAAATCCCGGCATCATCCGCGTACACACGGCCTCCGTGGCTTCCGGTGTGACGTCGCGCACTGCCGGACCTGTGCCACCGCTTGTAATGATGAGGCAGCATCCGCGGTTGTCCGCCATATCGACGAGGGTCTGTTCAATCTGATCCTGTTCGTCGGGTACAACGGCGTATTCTTTCTCCCAGGGACTGCGGATATACTCATGGAGAAGGTCGACAATAGCCTTCCCCGGGGTGTCTTCGTAGATACCCTTGCTTGCCCTGTCGGACACGTTGACTATGCCGATGCGAGCGGTCATAACCTTTCGGCTTTCGTCAGGTTTCTGTCCCGGCGTCCCTTTCGATATACTTGCCTTCCTTTGCTCATGCCTCTGCGCAATTCGCGCTGCCGCTCTTCGGGAAGCTGGATGATCTCCGCACATTTCTCTGAGCAGCAGTTGTTGTACTTCGCTTTGCACGAAGGGCACTGGATGAACAGCAGGTGACACCCGTCGTTCTTGCAGTTCGTATGGTCATCGCAAGGTGCGCCGCACTGATGACACGTGCTGATGATATCCTCGGTGATGCGCTCACCCAATCGCTCATCGAACACAAAGTTCTTTCCGATGAATTTGTTTTCGAGACCTTGTTCCTTGACCTGGCGCGCGTACTCAATAATGCCGCCGCGCAACTGGTAGACGTTGTCAAAGCCTTTGTGTCGCATCCACGCGCTCGCCTTTTCACAGCGGATACCCCCTGTGCAATACATGAGGATGTTTTTGTCGCGGTGGTTGACGAGCAAATCTTCCACTACCTGGAGCTCTTCACGAAATGTATCAACATCAGGAAGCAATGCATTGCGGAAATGTCCCACTTCACTTTCATAGTGATTGCGCATATCGACGATGATCGTGTTGGGATCGTCGGCGAGTCGATTGAACTCAAGCGCATCAACGTGGGGTCCCGTTTGGGTTACATCAAAAGAGGAATCGTCCAGACCGTCGGCCAGGATTTTCTTCTTGACGACAACCTTCAGTTTGAAGAACGATCGGCCGTTGTCATCGACGGCAAAGTTGAGCCTCACGCCGGCCAGGAAGGGGATGCTGTTGATATACTGCCGGAATTCTTCTTTTCGGTTGCGGGGAATGCTTACCTGGGCATTCACGCCCTCCGCGGCAATGTATATCCGTCCCAGCGTTTCCAGGGCTGACAGGCCGATATAGAGCTGATCCCTCCAATGCGCCGGATCGTCGATTCGGGCGTATTTATAGAAGGAAAGCGTCTGTCGGTCCTGTGGCGTTGTATGCAGTTTTTGCTTCAAAATTCGGTTGTTTATGCGGTTATGCAGCGCCATAACACCGGTAGATTGCAGTTTATCCCGTTCCGGGGGAATAGGAAACCCGCAAAAATAGCTAAAATTTGGGTTTCAGCGCTCCGCGAATCAGTTGGTTGTACTCTTCGCACGTCAGAATCCCATGTTCGTTGCAGTACGGGCAAGTCTGGTATTGATCGCCAAACGCGCCCCGCTTTATGACCACGTGGTCGCCGTAACACACCGGACAGATGACCTTTCCGGTTGGCCCACAGTCGATTTCATACTCTGACGACAGCACGCGTTGCGGCCGCTCTTTCGCTTCCTCAGCACGCGCGCGCAACACGCCTTCCTCCGCCTTCTTCAACCACTGCACGGCTTCAGCGGAGAATTGTCCCCGCGTGCCCTTTAGCTGTATGTATTTGCTCAGCCAATCAACGCTTTGCGCGTACTCGCCGAGGAAGTACGAGTTCTTTCCAAAGTGAAAGGCCAGGTCGGAGGGAACACCCTGAATGTTGGCAAGCACATAACGGAACTTCGCGTCGGCAAGCTTGTACTCACCTTGATCCATCCAATACACGCCGGAGTCGAGCTCCCGTTCCAGCATCATGCGCTTCAGCATGGCCTGTTCGCGCAAATACTGTTGTCGCGCCTCCTCTTGTGCGCGCGCAACAGAGAGAACGCTTACAGCCATCACAAGCGTCAACAATATCCTGTTCATTGATACATTTTGCCGTGGGGTAGGAAAAGTATCATTTTTTGCCAAGACTTGCCCCTTCAACTTTTCCGAAAGCGCGCTTTTCCTGACGGTTCGCGGTTTTCAGAAGGTTTTTCGCAGTTTTAATTGGCAAAAATCCGGCCATGCGGGCGCCTGTGGCAATCCTCCGTAGCATTCGCGATTTTGATACACCCAACCTGAGGACGCGATTCCACAGTTTGCCCCCTTGGAGAAGTTGCAGATGCAGCCCCAGACCCTTGCATCTGCATCTGCGTCTGCATCTGTTTCTGCATCTGCATCTGCTCCTGCATCTGCCACTTCTCTACGTCGCTCTGATTTGTTCTCTCCTCTTAATTTTCTAGCTTTGATATACGTCGGAGAAAAAGCAGTAACCATGGAACTGAACATCAACAACAAGACGTATTCCGTGGATGTCGAGCCGACGGCGAGCCTGCTCACCGCGCTGCGCGACTACCTCGATCTGACGGGAGCGAAGTATGGATGCGGCGAGGGCGCATGCGGAGCGTGTACTGTTTTGGTTGACGGGCAACCCACCCGCTCATGCATTACACCGCTTTCGAGTCTCATGCACAAACGCATCACGACCATCGAAGGGCTCGCGCCTGAGGGCAATCTTCATCCTGTTCAGCAGGCTTTCATCGACCATGACGCATTCCAATGTGCCTATTGTGCCCCGGGCATGGTTATGGCGGCCGCAGCCCTGTTAGAACGGCATCCTGATCCCACCGAAGAGCAGATCAGGAGTTATATGAACGGCAACATCTGCCGTTGCGGAACCTATCCACGCATCGTTCGCGCCATCCGGTCCATCAAAACTACCTGACTATCATGCGTACCCGGGAAGAACCTATTGCAGCTGAACAATACGAACTTCACGGTC
The DNA here is from genome assembly GCA_032907565.1 of Cyclobacteriaceae bacterium. Taxonomy (GTDB): domain Bacteria; phylum Bacteroidota; class Bacteroidia; order Cytophagales; family Cyclobacteriaceae; genus ZC4RG29. The sequence continues at coordinate 24,983 of JAJJPK010000157.1, forward strand.
CATCGCTGCATCGTTTCGCTATCAACCGCAGGCAGTTTTTCCGCTACCTGGGTGGTGGGATTGCCATCACCTTTGTTGCGGGGCATGCCTGGTCGGAAGACGGTGCTGAAGTCGCGAGCGCAAATGACAACAGCATTCATGCGTGGATTCACGTAGGCGAGAACAACAAGGTGACAGTGTATACGGGGAAGGTGGAGGTAGGACAGAACATCCGCACGTCACTCGCGCAGATTGTTGCCGAAGAGCTGACCGTACCCTTTGACGCCATCGAAATGGTGATGGGAGACACGGCGCTCACGCCGTACGATCGCGGTACCTACGGAAGTCTTTCCATACCGAGGATGGGGCCTCAGCTGCGCAAAGCCGCCGCATCTGCACGTGAGTTGCTGCGGAAGATGGCAGCGAAGAAACTGGAAGTAGACGTTAGCCGCCTTAAGGTAGAAGGCGGCAGGATTCGCGACACCAAGGGAAAGACGTCGCTTTCCTTTTCTGACATTGCAAAGGGTGAAAAACTTATTCAACCCATTGACGAATCGGCTCCTGTCACGCCGCCGGACCAATGGAAAATATGCGGCACATCGGTGCCCAAGGCAAATGCCGTGAGCTTCGTCACGGGAACACATCGATATGTATCGGACATGAAGCTTCCGAACATGATGTACGGCAAGGTGTTGCGCCCGCCGTCCTACGGAGCAAAGCTTAAAGGCGTCGATCTTTCGCGGGCTCGCACAGTACCGGACGTTGTGGCCGTGCACGATGGCGACTTTGTCGCTGTTTGTGGTCCGAATCCCATTGCTGCAGAGCGCGCACTTACGTTGGTGCAGGCGGAGTGGGAAGAAAAGCCGCAGCCTTCACGCGCCGTAATTTTCGATTACCTCGTGAGGAGTGCTAAAGCGCCCCGCGGGGGTGACGGCGGTGGTGATATGACTGCCGGACTCGCGCGAGCGACGGTAAAGACAGACAAGACGTTTCACGTAGATTACATTGCTCACGCACCTCTCGAACCGAGAGCTGCTCTTGCACAGTGGGAGGGCGATAAGGTAACGGTCTGGACCGGAACGCAACGCCCGTTCGGCGTTCAGGAGGAGGTGTCGGATGCGTTTCGTATCCCGAAAGAAAATGTGCGTGTCATTATGCCCGACACCGGTTCGGGATATGGAGGCAAACACACCGGAGATGCAGCGCTCGAAGCGGCGCGGCTGGCCCGGGAGGCACGCCGTCCTGTAAAGGTCGTGTGGACACGCGAAGAAGAATTTACGTGGGCGTATTTCCGTCCAGCCGGCGTCATCACCGTGAAGGCCGGCGCTGACGCTTCCGGAAAACTCACGGCGTGGGAGTTTCACAATTACAACTCAGGAGGCTCAGCCATCGAGACGCAATACGACGTCGAAAAAAAGCGTATTCAGTTTCATCCTGTAGACTCACCGTTACGGCAGGGTTCTTATCGTGGGCTGGCGGGCACTGCGAACATCTTCGCCCGCGAATCGGCAATGGATGATTTGGCCAGTGACCTGGGAATGGACCCGCTGGAATTCCGGCTAAAAAACTTAAGCAATGAGCGGCTGAGAAACGTACTCAACGCTTGCGCTGACGCCTATGGATGGTCGAAAAGGGGTAAGGCGAAGGGCCAGGGTCATGGCATCGGGTGTGGCATCGAGAAAGGTGGTTATGTAGCCACCTTCGCGGAAGTATTTGTAAACCCGGACGACGGCAAGGTTACCGTAAAGCGCGCTGTCACTGCATTTGAATGCGGCGCGATCATCAACCCCGTACACCTGGAAAACCAGATCCTGGGTTGTGTTGTGCAGGGTCTTGGAGGCGCACTCTTTGAATGGATCGACTTCAAGGACGGCAGAATCCTCAATCCCATGTTCTCCCGCTATCGCGTGCCGCGCTTCACCGATATGCCTCAACTCGACGTGGTCATGGTCGACCGCAAAGACCTTCCCTCGGCAGGCGCCGGCGAAGCACCGATCTACGCTATCGCCCCCGCCATCCGCAACGCCATCGCTGATGCAGGAGGCGAGAGGCTGTATACCTTGCCGTTATTGGGGAGAGCCTAGTGATTTTTGATTTGTGATTTTTGATTTTCGATTTGTGATTTGGTCCCCCAGATCAGTGCGCGCGGGAAAAGTCCAAAGTTCCGTCGTTGATTACCATACCCCATCTGTGGACGCGTAAATCGAAAATCACAAATCAAAAATCACAAATCAAAAATCATCTGAGGCATTCCTCCACCTTCCCAATCGTCTCCTTCGAATCTCCCATAATCAGCAAATGATCGCCACCCTGGAGGATGGTGTCGCCGCTGGCCATCATGTATCTGCCTTTGCGGTAGATGAGAACGATCAGCGCTGTTTTTGGGAGTTTGAGTTCTACGACTTCCTTGCCAATTGCCCTGGAGTCGTTGGCGATGTCGAGTTCAACCAACTCGGACTGCGAGTTTTCATGCAACTCGATATCGACAGGGAATTTCCGCTTGATGCGCTCCGGCACGCTTACGTGCAACCATCGCGCGACTGCGGTAAGGGTAGTGCCCTGGAGTAGCACAGACGACACCGAAATAAAGAATACGATATTGAATATCGTCTGGGCGTGAGCGACTCCGGCCAGCAGCGGGTACGTTGCAAAGATGATCGGAACAGCGCCGCGTAATCCGACCCAGGATATGAACACCTTCTTCCGAAAACTTATTCGGCGCACAAAGATCAGTGAGAGGAACACGGCTATCGGCCTGGCCACGAACATCAGGATGAGTGATATGAGAAGACCCTCGGGGATGATGGGTATGATCTCGCTCGGCGTCACCAGCAAGCCCAGCGTCAAGAACATGACGATCTGCATGAGCCACGCCTGACCATCGTAGAATCGCATCAGGCTTTTCTTGTTGATGAAATCGGAGTTGCCGAGGATTATGGCCGACGTGTATACTGCCAAAAATCCGTTACCTCCAATCTCTTCCGTAAAAGAAAAGGTGAACATCACCATGGAGAGAACCAGCACGGGATAGAGACCACGGACGTCGAGGTGGATCTTGTTGAGTACCCAGGTCATCAGCCTGCCGAAAAGGTATCCTGCTCCCAATCCGATTGCCATACCTTGAAGGAAGCGTGGAATAAGACTGAGTAGACTCGACTCTGGCTGCAACAGGAGTTCGATGAAACTGATGGTCATGAAGTACGCCATCGGATCATTGCTACCGCTTTCAAACTCCAGCAGCGGTCGGAGATTGCCTTTGAGCCCTATGCTTCTTGACCGAAGGATCGAAAATACGGCTGCAGCGTCTGTGGAGGCGACAATAGACCCGAGCAGCATGCCTTCCAGCGGCGTCAGATCAAGCACGAGCCAGGCGCCGACACCGGTGATCACACCGGTGATCAGCACGCCAAACGTCGACAGGGATAACCCTGCGCGAAATATGGGTCGCACGCTTTCCCACTTCGTGTCGAGACCCCCGCTAAAGAGGATAAAGTTCAGCGCGACGATACCTAAGAATTGGGCGAGTTTGGGATCATTGAAGTAAATTCCCCCTGGTCCGTCGACGCCGGCCATCATTCCGACGATGAGGAACAGTATAAGGGTGGGAATGCCGAAACGAAACGACGTCTTGCTTGTGAGAATGCTTACAAACAAGAGGACTGACCCAAGGAGTAAAACGTTTTCGGCACTAAGAACCATCGCAAGGGGGTATTCAAAACATAATATAACACAAACAGCCCAATAAGCGTGGATCGCTTTCGGGACGTTTCCCTTCGAAGGCTACAACCGGAGGGTTTGGTGGCCTTACTTTGAATACGTGATCTTCTGGCTGGGCTGGTAACCGATGCGATGGGCGATAGCGACGACGCTCTTTCCTTCCGCAGTAAAAGGACCGGTGTACACGGACCACCTTTCAGATGGCGTCTCGCCGGGTTCGAGTACCTGGTAGCCAATGGACGCGCCTTCGGTGGCGCACGTGATGTGAATTGTAGAACCGCTTGCCGTAATTACCGGGTCGAGCGTTACGGGTGGCTGATCCTGACCACCCCACATCTGTTTTAGTAATTGGGGTTCCGGGATTCTTCCGAGGTCGTTCGTATCCCTTATCCATTTCTCCATAACCTTTCGCAGCCGGTTCAGGTCCTTTTGATACCTGGGGTCATTCGCAACATTGTTTAGTTCATACGGATCCTCGGAAAGGACGTAAAGTTCCTCAGCGTCGCGCGGGGCCTTAAACCATTGCTGCTGCACGCTGTTGAGCTTGCCCTGATCGCGATACCGAATTATTTCACGCATCAGCGGTTGTTGCAGGCGATAAGGGATGTCCTGGTATGCGGGCAGGTGGGGGTTGAAGTTTCGGACGTATCGGAATTTATCGTCGCGCACGGAGCGTACCCGGTCGACAGGAATATCCATCCGGTCGCGGGCCCCGAAGACATACTGGCGTGGCTTGCGGGCCTGGTACGCTCCGGCAAATGCCTGTCCCTGCATGTGGTCGGGCGGTTTGATGCCTGCCAGTGACAACACGGTAGGAGCAAGATCGACAAAGCTCACGAGGTCGGTCACGACAGTGCCAGCATTCCGCTTATCGGGATAGCGGACGATCAGCGCGGACCACATCCCGCGATCGGTGATCTCACGTTTGTAGAAGGGGAGACCGCTGCCGTGGTCCGACCAAAAGAAGATAATTGTGTTGTCCATCTCACCAGACTCCTCCAGTTCGCGCAGGCGTTCACCTACCCAATCATCCATTTCCGAAATGTTGGTGTAGAACCGCGCGATATCGCGGCGCACGCTGTCGGTGTCTGGATAGAAAGGAGGGACTGTAACCTTATCCGGACTGACGCGCAAAGGCCGATCGCTTCTTGTCCACACCTGCGATTCGTGGGTGATGGTGCTGTTGAAGATGGCAAAGAAAGGTTGTCCTTCCGCTCTGTTCTTGTAGTGCGCTGTGTTGCTGCTCTCGTCCCACACCGTGGGCGGCGCTATAAACTGGTAGTCTGTCTTGACGTTGTTGGTGCAGTAGTAGCCCGCTGCGCGAACGTATTCCGGAAAAGCTTTCACTTCCGGTGGTGGTACAATGGAATAGTTTCGCGGGACACCTTCAACTTCCGGGTAGATGTTGAAGGTTCTCATGTTGTGCCCTCCGACACTCGTCTGATACATCCCTGTTATAATGGCACAGCGGCTCGGAGCACATACCCCTGCCGTTGAGAACGCCTTATCGTAGCGCACGCCCTCGCGGGCAAGCCGGTCGATGTTTGGTGTAGGAACAGTGCTGTCGCCGTAGCAATTCAGCCATGGGCTCATGTCTTCGACAGACAACCACAAAATGTTGGGACGCCTGGTTGTGTTGTTTTGTGCCTTGACATGTTGCGGGCAAAAAGATACCAGGTAAATGGCAATTCCAAATACAACGAATCTTATCATGATGTTCTATTACCCGGTACGCAGGTCGGAGACGGGCAAATTGTGCGTCCCTACATCGCCAATGTCCATCCGGGACGGTATTCCCGCTTCACAAAGGCGTTGGCCTCGTCGAAATTGGTAATCTTCATGTTCTTGGCGTCCCAAAGTAACTTCTTTCTTCCGGGATAGGTGTCCTGCCCCTTATCGTTCTTGACCTTATAGTTGTAGCTTCGGATGGCCAGGTTGCCCATGAGGATGGCCTCGGTAAACGGACCGGCAAACTCGAACGGTGAGCTGGTAACGCCCTTCCCATATCCTTTCATGCAGGCGTTGACCCATTGCACATAGTGCCCTTCCGGCACACGGGGCAGGGTAGGCTCAGGAAGTTTTTCTGTCTGCATGCGGGAGGTGGGTATCAGCCTGGGATTTGCGCCGTAGCAGTCGGCCATAAGCATACCTTTTGTTCCTTCGAAAATCACGCCGCCGTCCCAGTTGCCCATTGGTTCGTCGGGTCCTAGTCCCTCGGGTCTCTCCGGCAGCAGGCCACCGTCCATCCAGGTGAGGCGTATGTCGGGATGTCCGTCTTTGCCGGGAAATTTGAAATGCACGATAGAGGAAGGCGGGAAGCTGTCCGGAGTTTCTGCTTGCTGGAAGAACCCGCTCCACACGGTGCTCATGCTGCATTCAACTTCCGAGGGATAGTCGATCGGAAGGATGCGGAAGGCAGGGTCGAGGATATGGCAAGCCATATCGCCGAGGGCGCCGGTGCCAAAAGGAAACCAGCCGCGCCAGTTGAACGGATGATAAGCCGGATTGTAATCGATGGCTTCCGCGGGGCCGAGCCAGAGATTCCAATCGAGTTCCTTCGGAACCTCAAATTTTCCGGTCGGTGTAGGAATGCCTTGCGGCCACACGGGCCGGTTGGTCCACGAGATAACACGAGTTACTTCGCCGATCAGACCGGCATCATACATCTCTTTCATCTTCCGCACATCGTCGCCGGATCCGCCCTGGTTGCCCATCTGGGTTACCACCTTATATCGTTTTGCTGCTTCAGCCAGGGTGCGTGCTTCGTAGATACTCCACGTTAGCGGCTTTTGTACGTATACGTGCTTTCCGAGTTGCATAGCGGCGAGTGCCGCTACGGCGTGTGTATGGTCGGGGGTCGACACAGAAACGGCGTCGATGCCTTTCGCTTCCTTGTCGAGCATCTGGCGAAAGTCTTTGTAGTACTTCGCCTTCGGAAAGTTCTGACGCGACTTGGCTGCCTGCCTGTCGTCTACATCGCAGAGGAAGACGACTCTCGCATTAGGGCTTTCGGCAAAGCTGGTCAGGTCGCTTTCTCCTTTCCCACCAACGCCGATGCCGGCGATATAGAGCGTGTCGCTGGGTGCGACAAAACCGTTTCCGCCGAGTACAAAGCGCGGCACAATCGTAAACGCCGTTGCTGCAAGGCCGGTGTTGCGGATAAAGTTCCGACGCGACAGCCGGGCCGATGATTTTTCTTGCTCTTTCATTTTTCTAACCAACTTAAATCTCAGGTGTCAAACTTTACGCTTTCGGCCAGGGTACGTTCGTCATACTTCAGACCGTACTGGTCGAGTACATCCTGCGGAACACCATCCCACTGATTGGGTTGGTTGCCCATGTATCCCAGATCTTCGATGCCAATCTTGCTGGTGAAAAAGCCGGTCGCGGTAAGGTCGCGCATAATGTTAAAGAAGGCGACACCCTGACGCACCTCCGGCTTGGCGAGTTCGGGGAAGGCGATCTCATCCACCATTTCGATCCGTTGTTCCGCAGTGCAGTCAACAAACGACTTATCAAAACGCTTCATGCACTGCACGTCAAGCCAGCGCAGGCCACCCCTGACCGGCGTTTGCAGCTCGGGTTTGTCTTTGACGATGAACTCGATGAAATCAGGAACGCCGGCATCCGTGGCGCTGCCCGACACGTCGTCCTTCGGTATAATGATGTCGACCAGGACCGCGATGGTAGCCATCTCGTGGTCGTTGAAGAACGTCTCGGCGCGCAACTTCTCTTCTCGTGCGATTTCCTCGGGCGTGCGGTCGATGGTGTGCTTCACCGTGACCTGCGCGGTTTTGGGTTTGTCGGTTTCGCATCCCTGGACCAACAATCCGGCGCCTACGGCGCCGACCGCCATGGATTTCAAATATTTCCGTCTATCCATCATGTTGATGTTTCGTATCTATCGCCTACAGATTTTGTTTTTTCATTTCGTCAATCATGAATTCCGTGGCACGCATCGACAGTGCCAGGATGGTCCATGTCGGGTTCTTGTCCGCCTGAGAGACGAAGGGTCCGCCGTCGACGATGAAAAGATTCTTGCACGAGTGTGCCTGGTTGAATTTGTTGACCACCGATTTCCTCGGGTCGTCGCCCATACGTGTCGTGCCCACCTCATGGATAATCCGTCCAGGGGCCGCCAGTCCGTATTGATTTGCTTCCGTATCGGTGTGACCCCACGTAACCACCCCGCCCGCGGCTTCAATAATTTGCTTGAACGTTTCTTTCATGTGCTTCGCCTGCTTCACCTCGTAGTCGCTCCACTTGTAATGGAAGCGAAGCACCGGTATTCCGTACTTGTCGACGGTATTCGGATCGATCTCGCAATAGTTATCTTCGCGTGCTACTGCTTCTCCGCGTCCTGACATGCCGAACGTGGCGCCGTAGAAATACCGATAATCATCTTTGAGAGAAGCGCCGTAACCGCCGGCGGGTTTTGTCTTCCCGTCGCGGCCGGGATATTTTCCGTTGGTATGATGGATGCCCGCCCCGAATCCGTATCCGGGCATGCCCATTCCACCCCAGTATTCGATGTGATACCCGCGGGGAAAATCGAGCTTGGCGTTGTCCAGCCACCAGGGCGTATAGACGTGCATGCCGCCGACACCGTCCTCATTATAGCGTTTGCGGCCGATCAGCTGCGGGAGTATGCCTCCCATGTCTGCGCCAGTTGAATCGTGAAGGTATTTCCCTACTACACCGCTCTCGTTGGCCAGACCGTTAGGATGACGTGGCGACTTTGAGTTCAGCAGGATGCGGGCCGATTCGCACGCGCTGGCTGCGAGTACGACGACCCGTGCGTTCACGGTATACTCCTGAAGATCGTCCTTGTTTACGAACGAAACGCCGGTCGCATTTCCCGATGCATCTGTGATCACTTCCCGCACCATTGCGTTGGGGATGACGTCTACGTTGCCTGAATTCAGTGCGGGCTTTACCAGTACCGACGATGAAGAGAAGTCGGCATACACGGTACACCCCCGGTTGCACTGCGCGCAGAAGAAGCACGCACCGCGGTCCTGATTATCGGGCAACGGGCGCGTCAGGATGGAAAGTCGTGAAGGGATTACCGGAATGCTCAGCTTCTTTGCGCCCTCCTTAATAAAGAGTTCGTGAAGTCGCGGTTTTGGAGGCGGCAGGAAAATGCCGTCGGGTTCATTGTATATTCCTTCCTTGGATCCGAAAACACCGATCAGCTTGTCGACCTTGTCGTAATACGGTGCGACATCGTCATAGCTGATTGGCCAATCGTCGCCCAGTCCGTCGATGCTTCTCCGTTTGAAGTCGTTAGGGCCGAATCGGAGGGATATGCGCCCCCAGTGGTTGGTGCGTCCACCGAGCATTCGGGCCCGGAACCAGTCGAATCGGGTGCCGTCTTTCTGGGTATAGGGTTCACCGTCGAGTTCCCAGCCCCCGTATGCGGCATCGAAGTCGCCGAAGTGCCGATGCGGCGTGCTGGCACCCCTGCGGGGAGATTCCCACGGCCACTTAAGTTGAGTTACATTTTTCGCTGGGTCATACATCGGTCCGGCTTCCAACAACACAGTTTTTACGCCTGCTTTGGCGAGGACGTACGCGGCCATGCCGCCTCCTGCCCCCGAGCCGACGATGCAGACATCGTACGATTTAGGAGTCTCTTTAATCTGAAAAACTGACATAGCGCCTAATTGAGCTCGCTTGATTGAGTGGGTCTAAAAGTAATCTTTTCCACCATAAAATGTTAACCGGCAACCACAAGATTTGGAGTGTGAAAAAGCACACTAAAGGTTGACGTTACTTTGTGTGTGTGTCGGTTCGGATTTTTTTTTCGGCACGGGATCGTATCCGTGCGTGCCCCAGGGGTGACAGCGCGCAATTCGTTTTACGCCCAGCCATGTTCCCCGGAAAACACCCCACTCGCGGATCGCGTCGATGGCGTATTGGGAACATGAGGGTGTGTGCCTGCAATGGGTACCCAACAGAGGGGAAATGGTGAGTTGGTAGAGCCTGATGGGGGCTATAAAAATCTTCTGGGCGATATTGGGCAAGGTGCTTCGCGTCATGTCGGGTTGTCCCGTTGAACGGTAAACCGGTTTGGTTTGGGCAAAGGTTCCGCCTGTCAGTCGATGCGATACGTAATCTCTCCGTCTTTGCCATCCATAAGCCGGATGCCAAGTGCACTGAGGTCGTCGCGAATCTTATCCGAGAGTGCAAAGTTTCGTTCGAGCCGAGCCTTCTTTCGTATTTCAATCAACACGCGGATAACTCCGTCGAGCAGTTCGCTGTTGTGGTCATGTTCTTCCATCAGGCCCAGTACATCTTTCATGAAGCCCGTGTACGTCGTCTTGAGCAATTCGAGGGTTTCCGGCTCGATTTGGTCGTACGGTAGTTCGCCGCTGCGGATGGCATTGATACGCGTTGACATCTCGAAAAGGGCTGCCAGTGTCTTCGCCGTGTTGAAATCGTCACTCATGCACAGGTAGCATTCTTCCACAAGCTTCCTGAGCTCTTCATTGATCGCGGCGTCGGGCTTGGTGCACTTGTAGTCCGTGGGGAGGTCGTGGATCGCCGACAAGGTATGGGCGAGCCGCTTGTATCCCTTTTCCGCAGCGCTCAAGGCCTCATTGGAAAAATCCAGGGTGCTGGAGTAGTGGGACTGCAACATGAAGAACCGAACGGTCATAGGGGAGTAGCCCTTGTCCAGCAGTGGGTGTTCGCCGGTAAAGAGTTCGCGGGGCAGGAAGGAGTTGCCCAGCGACTTACTCATTTTCTGCCCGTTTACCGTCAGCATATTGGAGTGTAACCAGTATCGCACGGGCGCTTTTCCGGTTGCTCCCGTAGCTTGAGCGATCTCGCACTCGTGGTGAGGAAATTTGAGGTCCATCCCTCCGCCGTGGATGTCGAACTCCTGGCCGAGATACTTGGTGCTCATGACAGTACATTCGATGTGCCAACCCGGGAACCCATCACTCCAGGGGGAGGGCCAGCGCATAATGTGTGTTGGTGAGGCCTTTTTCCAGAGCGCAAAGTCGATCTTATTCCGTTTTTCGTCCTGGCTTTCGAGTTTGCGTCCGCTCTCCATGAGCTCTTCGATGTTGCGTCCTGAAAGGATGCCGTAGCGGTATTCGCGGTCGTACTTGGTGACATCGAAGTACACCGAGCCGTTCACTTCATATGCGTATCCTTTATCGAGGAGCGTCTTTATCATCTCGATCTGTTCCAGAATGTGACCTGTGGCCGTCGGCTCAATGTTAGGGGGGAGGATATTGAACTGGCGCATCACCTCGTGGAAGCCGCGGGTGTACTGGTGTACGATTTCCATCGGTTCGAGCTTCTCGAGGCGTGCCCGTTTGGAGATCTTGTCTTCTCCCTCGTCGGCGTCGTTTTCGAGGTGGCCCACGTCCGTGATGTTGCGGACATAGCGCACCTTGTATCCGAGGAAGCGCAGGTATCGGGTAATCACGTCGAAGGTGAGGAATGTACGGACATTGCCAAGGTGGACGTCATTGTATACTGTGGGGCCGCAGACGTACAATCCTACATATCCGGGTATTATGGGCTGAAAGGGTTCTTTGGTGCCCTTGAGCGAGTTGGTGACGGTAACGGGGTATTGCTCGTACTTTTTCATCGGCTGCATAAACCGCCGAAATTAATAGGAAGTTTTTAAAAGCCGCAGAAAAAATGACGTCGCCGCCAAGGGGTGAAAATGCCTTCGGAGCCCAGGGTTTGACAACGTGAATACGAGCCGGAAGAAGTGTGTGTCATACACGAAATATGCGTTTTTGGCCAAAGTTACCGATAACGGTAGAAAATACTGACGTTTTGACCGTTTGTAAAAATTACCCTGTGAAATATGTTTTCGATTACTTAACTTCATAACAAGCGTGCGGTTTTATCGCGTTTTACACCCTTTTAAAAACTAACCCCCCTTCAACCCCCTATGCAGTAGACTCACCTCTTTTACCTGTTCCTCGGGGGTTGCCAGGCATCCCTGCGCGGAGTGCCCGTCCGTCAGGCGGGCGAACAAATTTCTACCTAAACAACAATCATATTTCTATGAAACAACGATACCAAGTTTTCGTGCTGGGATTGTTGCTCGTGCTCGCTAGTATGGCTGCGTATGCACAGCGCACTGTTTCGGGAACAGTTACTGACCAGCAGGGTAATCGGATGCCTGGCGTCAATGTGATCGTTCAGGGAACGTCTTCAGGGACGACAACCGATTCTAACGGGAGGTATACTCTTGACCTCGGCAACGGAACGGTGCTTGTCTTTTCTTTTATTGGTTATCAGTCGCAGGAGGTTGAAGTGGGTGCGCGCAGCACCGTTGATGTTACATTGGCCGAAGATGTTCAGCAACTGAGTGAAGTCCTTGTGACAGCGATGGGTGTTGAAAGGGAAACTAAAGCCCTTGGATACTCAGTCACTCAAGTAGGCGGTGAACTCTTCCAGGATGCGCGTACAAACAATTTGGGTGACCAGCTCACAGGCCGTATTGCCGGTGTTAATGCGAGCAAGATCGCAAGTGGACCGGCAGGTTCGTCGCGGGTAATCATCCGCGGTAACACGTCCTTGTTGGGCAACAACCAACCACTTTATGTGGTGGACGGTCTCCCGATGGACAACAGTCAGTTTGGAAATGCCGGCCTTTGGGGCGGTTCAGACCAGGGTGACGGTATGACTTCCATTAACCCTGACGACATCGAATCGATAACGGTCCTCAAGGGTGCGAGTGCAGCGGCACTCTATGGCGCCCGGGCTGCTAACGGTGTGATCAACATCGTCACCAAGAAAGGAAGCGCACGGAGGGGCCTCGGCATTGAAGTCACCTCCAATTTTGTTTTTGAGCAGGTAAACGACCTCAGAGATTATCAAACAGAGTTCGGCCAGGGAGAATACGTAAGAATCGATCCCAGCGATCCTTCATCGCCTTATATCGCAGTCGCTCCCCGCACTCAAACAGAAGGGAAGAACTGGAATACCAGGAGCTGGGGACCCAGGTTGGGTTCCGGAACGTTCATCGGTTCCGATGGTGTTGAAAGGCCATATGTAGATGCCGGTGACAATTTCCCGCGGTTCTTTGAAACGGGCTACAACTTTACGAACACGATCGCCCTTACGGGTGGAAGCGAGGCACAGAATTTCCGGTTATCATTTTCCGATTTGAGGAACACGTCTATAGTTCCCAACACTGGCTTTGACCGGACCACTGCAACGCTGGCTACCAACTCCAAATTCGGAGAACGGCTGACCATCCCGTCGAAGATCATGTATTCGCATGAGTTTGCCGACAACCGGACCAACCCGTCGGACTCGCCGAACAACGCTCACCTTTCCATGTATTATATACCCGCCAACACAAACCTGGAGTGGTATAAAGGCGACCCGAACAAACTCGGTGCAGTGCCTATAGACCAGGATGAGACGAGTCTCACGATCTGGGGTGTGCAACCCGGTTGGGAAATGCCCGTCGGCGAGCACTTGTGGCATCAAAACCCTTATTGGGTAGCCTATCAGTTTGATAATGACGACACCAGGGACCGTATCATTGCTTCCGGTCAGGCTCGGTATGACATCACGGACTGGCTGTGGGTACAAGGCCGCGCTCAAATGGATTGGTACACCCGGAGGAAACACATCGTTGGCCCTCAAGGTACCCAACATAGCCCTCAAGGCAGCGTGGATGAAAATGAAAGCCGCGTAAGGGAAATCAACATTGACTGGATGGCGGGCGTGGACAAGACGTTCGGTCGCGTAGGTTTGAATGCGTTCATCGGTGGTCAGACCATGCGTCGCACGAGGGAAGACCTGAACCTCCACGGTGGAGACTTTAACGTACCGTTCTTTGAGGTGATCAACTTCTCAGTTAATCGTACGTGGGGATTTGGCTTTAGCGAAAGCGGGATCAACTCACTGTTTGGATCAGTAGCCCTCAGTTACAACAACGTCCTCTTCCTGACAGCGACGGGCCGCCAGGATTGGTTCTCCGTGCTGAATCCTGCAAACAACAGCGTGTTCTATCCTTCGGTCTCTGCCAGCTTTGTTTTCTCGGATGCATTCCAGATGCCTACCTTCCTGTCATTCGGAAAACTGAGAGCAGGCTGGGCTAGGGTTGGAAATGCAACCATTGGCCCTTACGATACGAACCTGACGTATTCCCCGATTGGTGGTGCGTCTCACGTTGGGGCACCCATCGCATCGTTCACCACCGCCGGTGGCCAGAACGGACTTATTCCCAATCAAGACCTGGTGCCTCTCGAGGCTGATGAACTTGAATTGGGTATAGACTTGCGATTCCTGAACGGCAGAATTGGTCTGGACTTCACGTACTACAGCAAGAAGACCACAAAAGACATCCTGAATGCTACGATCTCCAAGGCCAGTGGATTTAGCTCTACTTCCATCAACCTTGGAGAAATGACCAACAAAGGTATCGAGGTGTTGATCACTGGAAAGCCCGTCACAGGAACTTTCAACTGGGATGTTTCGCTGAACCTTGCCAAGAACACCAATGAAGTGGTTTCCCTCATTGAAGGAAGCACGGAACTGTTGATCGAAGAGCCGAGAAGCCGGAACGTTTGGATCAAGCACATGGTCGGCCATCCTTTCGGTACGATCACAGGCAGGGTACAGAAGCTGGATCCTCAGGGCCGCCCGATATTCCTTGATAACGGTCGCCCGGTTATGGCAGATGGATTTGCCATTATAGGAAATGGGGTACCCGATCTTACCGGCGGTCTTCACAACGGTTTCACGTTCAAGAATTGGAACCTTGGCGTGCTGATCGACTTCAAGGCTGGTGGTGACATCTTCTCCGGAACGAACAACCGTCTCACGCAGGCTGGGTTTACCAAGATGTCGTTGCAGGGACGCGAAGGCGAAGAGCCGCTCACAGTTGTTGGTTCAATCAATGTAGCAGGAGCTAACGAGGAGCCGGTGTATGAACCGTTTGAGTTGACACTGACGCCGCAGCAAGCCAGGAGTTACTGGGGTGATGTCGGCGGCGAAACAAACGCCAGGACGGACCTGTTTGTGTATGACGCTTCGTTTATCAAGCTGAGACAGGTGACACTGGGCTACAGTCTGCCTCGTTCGATCCTCGATAAGACACCGTTCCGTAGCGTGCGGGTGGCCTTCATCGGCCGGAACCTGGCAATCATCCACAAGAACACGCCGAACATCGATCCCGAATCGTCGTATTCCAGTGGAAACGGTCAGGGTCTCGAGTATTTCGGATTCCCTTCGACGAGAAGCTACGGGTTCGACCTGAAGTTGCAGCTTTAGTTGTTACACTCTAAAGAAAGCGTGAAAATGAAAATCGAATATAAATCGATCACTCTAAGCGTGTTGATGGCAGCAGGCATTGTAACGGGTTGTGACACGGATACACTGCATGATCTCAACATCAACCCACAGACCGTAAATGAAATAGATGTGCACTTCTTGCTCACTTCGGCTGAGTTGGGTATCGCAAGTAACGGTTCCTCCGGCGACAACAGGTATATCGACTGGCGGACCAATATCGGGCTAATGTCCACCGCTATACAGCACCTGGCAACTACAGGTGACATAAGTGCTGCAGGTATGTATTACCGACACAATGAGGAGATTTGCGCTGCTCCTTTTGATATGACCTACCAGGACCAACTGAAAAATATCGCAGAAATACTGCGTCAGACTGGTGAAGGTGGTTATTCTGAAGGCCTGTTTCCCAATACACAGGCAGCAGCGCGTGTCCTCAGGGCATGGAGTTTCCAACGGCTCACCGACTTCTACGGTGCCGTTCCTTATACGGAGGCCAACAAGGGGTTGGAGCGTATCTTCTTCCCGCAGTACGACAATCAGTCTGTCATATATCCAGATCTCCTGAAGGAGTTGGATGAAGCCGCGGCCCAGTTCACGACCGACGTTTCTCAAGACTTGACGTTCGGTGATGCAGACATTCTCTATCAAGGTGATGTCGGCAAGTGGAAGAGATTCGCGTATTCACTGATGCTCAGAATGGCCATGCGGATATCGAATGTCGACCTGACCATGGCGCAAACGTACGTCAGCAAGGCTGTAGCTGGTGGTGTATTCGAGAGCAACGACGACAACCTCTGGGTGCCCATGGCAAATGGCCCGAGCCAATGGACGAACCAAAACGGTATCTCGCGTGCGTTCCGTCCCGGTGATGGTGGGAACAAGAATTTCCTCAGCAAGACGATGGTTGACTTCCTGAAAGGATCGAATCCTGATGACGTTTCAGATGACGATCCCCGCCTCATGATCTTGACCGACGGAATCGGGATATGGGACGCTTCAGGTTGGGCTCCTGAGAAACAAGATCCCCTGGATCAGATGGGCATGCCAAGCGGTCTGTTTTTCGATACACAGGCTTCGCTTCTGGGTGTTACCAACTTCCTTACGGATACTACCTATTCGAGGATCAACCCGTACATGCTCGACAACGAAGACCCGTACATGATCATGAATTACGCTGAAGTGGAACTCCTTCTCGCTGAAGCCGCTGAGCGGGGCATAGGTGGAGTTACCGATGCTGCAGCACATTACAATGCGGGCGTGAAGGCAGCGATGCAGATGTACGAGCCTTACTTTGGCAATAATGATTTCTCGGGTGCAGTATCCGACGCCGACGTTAACGCCTACCTGGCGCAGTATCCCTACGGTGGTGGCGGCGTGAGAGGTGATGAATCAGCGCTGGAGCAAATTGGATGGCAGATGTGGGTCAGCAAGTTCTTCAACTGGTGGGAAGCCTGGTCTGACTGGAGAAGGACAGGTTATCCTACGCTGGTTGAATACACCGATGACATAAACAATGTCACGGGTGGAAAGATCCCGGTTAGACTGCGTTATCCCACTGCAGAAACGGTAGCAAACCCGAACTTCAATCAGGACAGCAAGAACAACTATACCAGCCCGGTATGGTGGGACGGCGGTGCTGAATGATCGGTCATTGTTGAACATAACGGAGGCTGCCCCTTTCGGGACAGCCTCTTTTTTTCTTACTTCGTTGGGAATACACCGTCTCCTGCCGATCCGCGATAAGCACCCCACACGGGGGGCTGCTTTACACTAATGTGCGTCGAAATGCGCCGCACACGCATGCCTAAAAACATAAGCAAACCACCACGGCTGTAGTATTGACAGTGGACGATGTCGAGATAACCGTCATCGTCAATATCGCCGATCCACGGTGTAGTGAATATGTTCTTGAAACCCCTCGCCTCATCAATCGTGCTCACCGATCCCCGTCGAAAATCCAGGGCGATGAGCCGGTTCTCGATCTGCGGTATGGTCTCTTCTATAAATCCGAGAGAACAATCAAAGTCGTTGATGCTGATAATCGCCTCATCCACACCGTCGCCATTGAGATCGAAAACAACAGGAGAAGAAAAGCCGGTGCACCCCATTGCGCCGGTGTATGCAATTTCTCCTGTCTTTCCGTTCAGCATCACCTCGAGCGTACCTGTGTTGTTGGGCCACTCACCTTTGCTGACAAACGTGAACAGGTCGGGAACGTCGTCGCCACCCGTAAAGTAACCAACCGCAAAACTGTTGCTCGATTCCGTCCCTTCAATCTTTTGTTGCCAAAGCGGCTGCAGGCTCTTTCCGTCAATTGCTGTGACCGTGCTCGCGTGAGAGATGGCGACAATATCGAGAAATCCGTCGCCGGTAATATCCACTGCCACAGGCGGAGCGATGAACCCGTGTCCCGTTTCTTCAACAACCGGCGTTGCCGACGATACATCGCCCTTCATCAGGCTGGACAGCGTCGTAACGTAAAGGCGACCGTCAATGGTTTCTCCTCCGGTACCAAACACAATGGTATGATCTGCAGCTCCCGGCTGACGAAAACAGAGAGGGGCCATGTACGACTCTTTGCCATCTGGCACCGTGTCGGCCGCCAATATGTCGCCTGTGCGCGCATCGAAGATCATAAGGACACCCGGATAGCGATCGTCTTCCTGGTATGGTGGTGCGTCCGCATTTCCCCCATTGACGATGAACAGATCATCAACACCGTCGCCGTTCTGGTCAGGCACCAGCACGCTGTTTTGAAAGTTGAATCGCGCGTACCGTAGCTTGGGATGATCCACATACTTTTTGTGATCGTATGCCCAGATGACCTGACCATCTTTGCCATTGAGCGCCTTCAAGTGCGGCGACCGCCCACCAATAAAAAGATCGAGGGTGCCATCATTATTGATGTCGCAAAAGGTTGCTGATCCATATACCTGGTCGTACGCCTCCTGTTCCCATAGTACTGCGCCGGTCGCGCCATTGAGGGCGAGTATGCCCTGTTTAGCGTGCTGGCGCTCGTTCCGGCCCGCCCCAATGACAAGGTCAAGAACGCCGTCACCGTTCAGATCGGCAGATCGGGGGGAGGACTGGGACCCAATGACAGGGAAACTCACTTCCCAGGCGAGTTCGGCCTTTTTACGTGTGCATGAACACACGAGCAGCAGGAACATGAAATACCATCGGGGGTTGTGCATAGGCAGGGGACTCGTACAAATAACATCATTTATGTCAATTTCCAAACCCCCCGCTCGGGTGTCTCGTCCGCACCTGCGCATCCAACCCCCTTACGGATGCAAGGGCGCGCGGGACGATTGAGCCCGTAAGAGGCTATCCTGAATTCTTGTTTTGATCACACAGATTAGTTGCTAAGTGGCTTGTTAGTCCGTTTGATAATGGCGAAATTTCTATGAACAACCCTATACCTCATGCAGACTATGGCACTCCGATGGAGCGCGTGGATCCTACTCCTGGCCGGCACCGGTCTCCATGCTCAGGAGGCTGCCTTATTCACGAAGCTTCCGGCCGACCAGACGGGAGTCACCTTCAAGAATACTATTGAGGAATCGCCCACCGCCAACGTGCTCACATACGAGTACTTTTATAATGGCGGCGGTGTTGCCGTCGGAGACATCAACAACGACGGCCTTGACGACATCTATTTCACAGCGAACATGCGACCCAATACGCTGTACCTGAACGAAGGCAACTTCAAGTTCCGCGACATCACCGCACAGGCAGGCGTAAGCTGCGATACAGGTTGGAAGACAGGCGTCACTATGGCTGATGTAAACGGTGACGGGCTCGTGGATATTTATGTGTGCCACTCGGGAAAAGGCGATCCGGAAAATCGGAGAAACAAACTCTTTATCAACAACGGCGACCTTACGTTTACGGAACGCGCAGCAGCGTACGGACTCGACGATCCGGGTCACAGCACACACGCGTCGTTTTTTGACTTCGATGGTGACGGCGACCTCGACATGTACCTGCTCAACCACAACGTCACGGTGATCCATGAATTCGAATTCGCCAGTGCAAAAAAGAAACGCGACCCTTATGCGGGGGATAAGCTGTTTCGCAACGACAACGGACGCTTCGTCGATGTCTCTGAAGCGGCGGGAATCAAAGGCAATCCCCTGGGATTCGGACTCGGCGTTACCGTCGCGGATGTCAACCAGGACGGATGGCCGGATATATACGTGTCCAACGATTACGTCGAACCGGACTACCTCTACATAAACAACGGGAACGGCACATTCACCGACCGCATGACGCAATACATGCAGCACATCTCATACTTCTCCATGGGTTGCGATGTGAGCGACATCAACAATGACGGATGGGTGGATATCTACACGCTTGACATGCTGCCCGAAGACAACGAACGGCAAAAATTGCTGTACGGCCCTGATAACTATGAACACTATGCCCTTATGGTGCTCAATGGGTTCTACTTTCAGAACATGCGCAATATGCTGCACC
>JAJJPK010000158.1:0-13568 GCA_032907565.1 Cyclobacteriaceae bacterium
GGGGAGTATCTAGTAGGCTCATTAATCGTAAAGCCGCCGGAAACACAAGTATCGAAGATAAGGACGCAACATCCCTAACATTATCTTCTTGCGAGAATTCCGGCGTGCTTTACGGCACTCATTCACTCATTCACTCATTGGTTTTTGTCCGGCTAATTGCCCGCCATCCAAAATAATGACCTGTCCGGTCATGAAGTTGTTCTCGTCGCTGGCGAGAAAGAGAAAGGCAGGCGCCACTTCTTCCACGCTGCCGGGTCGGTTCATAGGAATGTATCGGTCAACGAACGCTTTGGTGAATTCCGGCGAGTCGATGGACTTGGATAAGGGTGTCTCGATGTATCCCGGACAAACGGCGTTCACGCGGATGCCGGAGGATGCCAGTTCAAGTGCCATGGTCTTCGTTAGCATGATTACCCCTCCTTTCGAAGCATTGTAGTGCGCATATCCCGACTCTCCGTCAAGGCCGTTCTTGCTGCTCATATTCACTACCACACCCCGGCGTCGCGTAAGCATGCGACGGCAAACTGCCTGGCTCATGAAAAACATCCCGGTCAGGTTGACATCAATAATCTGCTTCCACTCTTCTTCACTAATGTCGACAAAAGGCGTCTCGCGCGCGATGCCCGCGTTATTGATCAGCACGTCGATTGGTTTCACTTTTTCGGCCGCGGCCACAGTATCCTCTACTGCCCTGCGGTCGGTAACATCAATACAATAGTCGTGCACTTCAAATCCCATGCTACGGAAGTGTCCAACGGCTTCGGTCAGGTTCTCGCGATGGTTGTCTATTAATGAAAGCGTGCCTCCTTCACTACCGAATTGTCGGGCGATTTCAAATCCAATGCCACGTGCTGCACCAGTTATCATAATGTGTTTGCCGGAAAATCGCATTCGAGCGTTGTTCATAGCCTACGCGTTAAGTAACAGTATATAATAGAGTCGAAAGCCCTTCATCCTAGGATCTCCCTACCACGGGCTCTACCAGGTTGGGTTTGGCCTTGCTAACCGGACGGAGAAAGGCAAAGTCGCACCCCTCATCCGCCTGTAGTACTTCCCGTTGATACAGGTATGGATAGCCGCGAACGTGCGCACTTTCGGGCGGCGTCCACTTCGCCAACCGATCCTCGATTTCCGGATCGTCCAACACGAGATTGATTGTTCTTTCAGGGATATTGAGTTCAATCAGGTCTCCCGTACGCACGATCGCAAGCGGGCTGCCCACCGCAGCCTCGGGAGCGACGTGCAGAATTACCGTTCCAAAGCTAGTACCGCTCATGCGGCCGTCGCTTATCCGAACCATGTCGGTTACTCCGGCTTCCTTGAGTTTCTTAGGAATAGGGATCATTCCCCACTCGGGCATGCCCGGCACACCGCGTGGTCCTGCATATTGAAGTACGAGAATGCTCTCAGCGTCGACGTCCAGGTCGGGGTCATCAATTCGCGCGAGCATATCCGCGTAGTTCCCGAACACTACTGCTCTTCCCTTGTGGACCATGAGACGGGGATCTGCGGCAGATACTTTCACGACAGCACCGCGTGGTGCGAGGTTTCCCTTCAGGATGGCGAGGGTCGGCGCAGGTGTAACCGGGTCGTCCAAAGTCCGAATAATTTCACCTTTAGATACCCCATGATCAGCCAGCAACTCACCGACCGTCTTACCGGTGTAATTTCGGACCGACAGATCGAGTATGGACTCCATGGCTTTCATCACGCCCGGTATTCCGCCGTCGCGATCGAACTCATCGATGAGATGGCGGCCCGTAGGCTGAACATCGGCGATACACGGAACGGTGCGGCCGATGGCATCGAACTCGTCGGGATAAAGGTCGATGCCCAGTCGGCCTGCTATGGCAGTCAAATGGAGGATTGCATTCGTCGATCCACCCAGCGCCATACACACACGCGTTGCATTGCGAAACGCTTCGCGCGTCATGATATCGGAGGGTTTCAGGCCTTCGAACACCATTTGAACGATCCTCCTTCCGGCTTCGCGCGACAAGGTATATCTGCGTTCGTCGTCGACGGGGAGCGTACTCAAACCCAACGGCATAATACCAAGCGCTTCCAACAGTCCATTCATGGTAGACGCTGTGCCCATGGTGTTACACGCGCCGAAGCCACAACTCAGTGCCTTACCGATCTCGTTCCATTCTTGTTCAGTGATCTTACCGGTGCGCAACTCATCCCAGTATTTCCAGAGGTCCGTCCCGCTGCCAAGTCGTTGGCCCTTGAATACGCCGACACGCTTAGGCCCTGCGTTGAGTTGCAGCGTTGGAAGGTTTGCGCTGCACGCGCCCATAAGCAAGCCCGGCACGGTCTTGTCGCAGTTGCCGAGCAACACGACACCATCCATTGGATAGGACCGGATATTTTCCTCCACTTCCAGCGATAGCAGGTTTCGGTACAGCATGGCCGTCGGCTTCATGAGCTCTTCGCCCAGCGATATCACCGGGAACTCCAGCGGGATGCCGCCTGCGTCTCGCACTCCTTTTTTCACCTCCTCCGCAATAGTGCGAAGGCTCATGTTGCAATTGTTGAACTCCGACCACGTGTTGGCAATCCCGATGACCGGTTGTCCTTCATACGCATCCATATCGATACCGACCGAACGCAGTGCGCCCTGATGCAGAAGGCCAGTCTCATTGGCGCCCCGAAACCACTTGTGGCTACGAAGTTCTTTCATGGATTGCAATATCGGACAAA
The DNA here is from genome assembly GCA_032907565.1 of Cyclobacteriaceae bacterium. Taxonomy (GTDB): domain Bacteria; phylum Bacteroidota; class Bacteroidia; order Cytophagales; family Cyclobacteriaceae; genus ZC4RG29. Next base: position 2,704 of record JAJJPK010000158.1, read on the forward strand.
AATTCCGGGCAAGTAACGCCGGAGTTCTGGTTCACCGTGCAACTGCGGCTTCACCTATCTCTACCCTTCTATCTCAACCTTTCTTCCGATTGTCTGCCGAATCGTGAGAATACCACCCTTATCGAGTGCTTGCCACGACCATCCGGGGGCGGACAAGTCTCGGGTTTCCTCGAGGGCTTTGCCGTCGACAGTAACCTTTTTCGGTTTGAAGGTGAGCCTCAGAACGTCGGTTGACGTGGCATCAAATACCGTGTAGCTGACATGCTTCGGTTGGTAGACCACTTTCTGCACTATTGATGACGAACGCAACAGGTGGTCGGCATTGTCCGGCGCCAGCTCTGGTGCGGCAGCCATTGCGCGAAGGTAGTGTCTGACATAGTCGCCGTATCCATCCGTCATCCAGATGGCGTTGGTCGGATAAAAATTCTTACCGTCGTGGTCTACCATATAGGTGGCCCAGTTCAGTTGGCGCACGGCGTTGCGCACGTATGTAGTATCGCCGGTTTTTTCCCAATACCTGAGTTCCATTGAAGCTTGACGTGCAGAGTGGCTGTTGCCGGGTTGCCGGTACGCCGTTTGTTCGTCAGTAGGAAGTACGCCATACTGCACGTATTGTTTGTTATCCAATTCGTCGTGAACCCACTTGAAGATATTGTTTACAGTTTCCTTCCAGTTCGGGTCGGCGTCCGGGTTGTCCATGAGAAACATGGCGTAGGTGACGGCGTTGATCTGGGTGTCGGACCAGCGCGGAACGTCCTCAAAGAAGGGACCCCACTTGTTTGTCTTCGCCGGATAGTTTTTCATCCACTCGAGGCACATATCGTACGCCCTTTCGTAGTCGGCGAGATTTCCGCGATTGAGGTCGATCAACTCACGGAAAAGGCTAAGCGTGCCGGTCCAGAACGTCGTATAGGCCGACTTGGTAAAAGTGAATTTGCTGTTGGGCTTCTTCACATCTTCGTCCATGCCTTCATACCAAACGACTTGATAGACGAGAACCCCCACTTCGCCGGTTTGCGCGTTCACCTTGAACGGCCAGGGTGAATTGTCGTTGTCGCCAGGCTGAACCTTTGCGGCCAGGGTGTTGGCGATGTTCACAGCTGCATCGAGATATTTTTCCTCTCCGGTTTTTTTGTACAGGTGGACGAGTTCGTAAGCGAAAGAGCCGGCTTTGTCGGGCTGCAGGTAGCCGTGCCCGATGATCATGTCGCCGTCATATATTCCCGATTCAACGTCCATGTTGTAGGGATAAGGCAGGTGGGGCCACTCACTGTCGGGCGACGACAGGGAGTTTGCCAGGTAATAGTCTGCCATATACTTCATGTTTTCGATGAGGGATTCGTCGCCGGTATAATTGTAGTAAAGGTCCCACGACGACATCGCCATCATCAGCTGGTCGCCACCCAGTCCCCGCCTGTCGTGACCCGGATCCCAAACCTGGTGGTTCATGTAGTATTGCATTCCGTTGGAATCGATCTCCATGTTCTTCCAGAAATTCCAGACCAGGTTCAACACGTGGTCATACGACTCACCCAGGTTGGAAGAATACCAGGGTAGAATACCCCCGTTGTCATCGACGTACACAGGATGATATATAATGGTATCGGACACCACCTTTCTTCCCTTAGGGTGGATTAGGTCATCAGGCAGACCGTTATAGGGTAAAGGCGCTTGGTCCGCACACGCGGCAGCAGCAAGAATAAAGGCCAGTATTAATGGTCTTGTTTTCATTTCGAGTGTTTCAGTGAAAGGTAGTTAATTGAATTCGGCTTATGATCACCGTTCCACCTTAACGGAGATCATACGGTCCAGTATGTTTTTCGTGATGCGTTGTATGCGTTCGTCGCCATCGGCGAAGTAAGTGTACGGGGGCTCTATGTACGCCGGCGGAGCAGAGAGCACTTTGTTCCACCAACAGGTGGCAGCGTTGAACACATAGTTTCCTTTTTCGGCGGTATAGATCGTTGAGGCGTACTTCCTGTTCGTGGATGTTCCATCGTAACGCGTTACATAGCCTTCAGCAAGTACGACGAGATTCCGGACGTTTTCCGCAAGTGGCGGTCCATGAAATTCCCAGCCGACGAGTTGCTTTACACGGTCTCCCTTTTTCATACCCGTGCCTTCGAACGCCCAATGGTCGGGTGTTGCACATATCCAGTCCGCCAGGCCAACACCATATGATCGTGCACCCATGAGTTCCTCCTCATTAAAGCCGCGGTCCACCATGGTCATGATCCGGTTCGGCCTTCCATCAGACGACGGCAACAGTTTCACCCTTCCGGATACCGAATTGCCAGACAGAAACGCCAGGTTTACACCCGCATCCCGTGCCTTCATCACATTATCGTACATCTCCTGCGTCCAGTACTCGTCATGTCCGACGGATAACCAGACTTTTCCGCGAAGCAATCCTTCGCCATCGGCATGGGTATCCACATTTGAAATATAGGTCACATCGTACCCCTCTCTCTCAAGCCAATAGGCCAGGGGAAATTCAGTCATAAGGAATTCACCGGAGCCATTCGTAAGCGGTTCAAAGCCTGCCGGATAACCGTTCCAGAAGATGGCATATGGCCGGTCGAAGCTCACGTTGTAGTTGTCAGGAGCCCTTGCCGCCCATTGGCTCGTCTTGCTGTCGTAAAATGAATGCCACTTCGTCCACCGGTTATAGGCAAGCCAGGTCAGATCGGAGCACTGGAAGAGCACGTCTGCTTTGCGGTCGTCGCGCACAATAAAAATCAGGTAGGCTTGTGCGTCCGTATTATGGGTCGTGAGTTTTCCCAGGTACACCCCACTAACCCAGTCGTCGGGAATGGTGAAGCTCACACTTTCCTTCCACTGGCATTCCAGTACGCTCTTCACGCCTTCTTCCGGGGTAGGCTGGGGAGTGCCCTTCAAAGATTTGAACGACTTCATCAGCCGTCCACCCTTGCCGCCGTAATATCCCATACGAAAAATGTCGAGCGAATACCGGTCGGCAGGATCAGTGCTGACATACACCTTCAGGGTCTCGCCCGGGCGAATGGAGGTATGCGAAACAAAACCTTCAATCTCCTTACGGCGGTGCCATCCGCTGTCATAGGGTTCGTCGGCATACCGGTATACCTTGGTAATGATCCAGTCCGTCGTGCCCGGTTTGGCATTTTCGGCCGTGATAATGTTGGATTTCTGTTGGGCGTTGGCGTTTTGTGCCGCCCATGCCAGAACCAGAAAGCAAATAATTCCCGCTGTCAGCGACCGGATTGACCGTCGTAAGACGTCGGCAGGGTAAGAACTCGTCATAACTCCAGTTTTTGAATGCATTGCCCGATTTTAGTTGTCCGTAGATAAAACCAATATTTTTTTATATACAAATATATGTGCATATTGTTTACATACAAGGATAATAGGACGTGCGGCAAAGGGGGCGAGGGTTAGGCGTCGGTCCGGAGGAGGTAGAGGATCCAATCCTCGGTGAACATTTCTGGCTTGGGGAATTCCCTGGGTTCTCCGTTGGACGTCACTCTGAATATTTTTCTTTCATCCGTGGCCGTATCGAACGCTTCAGCCCGATACGTTCCGGCGGGCAGGTGAAGGATGATTCCATCTCGGACATCCGGTTGATACGCGAGGTATTCCCTTCCCTCCCGGAGGAGACAGTAGGTAGTCGAACAGATGGCAGGGTCATCGACGGGCTTCATTTCGGCGAGATTCATCTTGCGGGCAAACTTTTGGACATCGCCCAGGCTTTTGCGCTGCGGATCATAATGAGGATTAGTAGCGACGCCTTTGATAGGGTGATCCGGAGTTGGTTCGGCGCCATCCCAGAATACATCGTAACAATCCATGTGAATGGGGTGGTTTCCCCGGGTGAACGACTTCCACGTCCATCGCCGCTGATCCAGGGCCGTAAATCGCAGAAAGTGATTTCCCAGGTGATCGTTGTCGAGAACGATAGGTTTCGCCAGCGGCGACTCCGGTATCGGAGGATTGCCGATGAAAGGATCGTCAAGTGATGCCCACTTTGTTACAACACAGGGGCTGAAAGTATCAGGCTTCGTAATCCATACTGAGTCGTTCCCGACGCCGTTCCCTGTTCCGTCGAGGATGAGATGCTGCTTTGACCGGTGAGCTTCGCTTTTTCGAATGAAGTCCACCATATGCTTTTTCCAGGGGATGCTGCTCTTGATCGTCTCATTGCCGATCTCCCAGATCAGGTTGTCGAATTCATTGAGCGTGTCGATCATCTTCAGCACATACGCTTCCTGGAATTTCACGATCGCGGGGTTGACAAGGGAGTGAACCTGGTCGCCATACCCTATCCCGTTCGGGTCGCCGTCAATCCCGTTGACGTTATTGTCGCGGTACATAGGATGGCGCACCCAATCTGGAATGGATGCCTCGCAGCATCCGCTCCATCCCTGGAACAGCATCACGCCAACATACATACCACGCGCCTGGGTAGCGGCAACAAATGATTTCCTCTGTTCGAAATACGCCTCATTCAATTGTGAGAGATCGTATTTTCCATCGCGGCCTTTCACCCAGATGTCGACATCACCCTTCTGCTCCCACATCCATAGCCGGATGTAATTGTGATTCCAGTGCTCGAGGAAGTCGAGGTACTTCTCGAACTTTTTGATATTCCAGCCATCCGCTACCCATTTCCTGTCTTCTCTCTTTCGCGCCCATGTGTGTGAACCCGTAAGTACGATGGCCCTACCCGATCCGTCGGTGAAAAAGTACCAGTTGGGATGAATACGCAGGGTTTTGCTCGTCTCGTTCCCGAAACGAATTCCAGTATCCGGGGCGATGGCGTCGGCATCTCCGGGCCAGCCTACGATCGCCGCCGCTGACGACAGCCCCAGCAGCTTTAAGGCCTTCCGCCGTCCCGGATCGGGTGTTTGCGCGTTCATGGAATTGATCAAGCGGATTACTCCTGGTAAAGATAGCTAATCTTGTATGGCGCGCCGGCCTCCGCCTGAAACTCCAGTGTACCGTCCTTGAGTGAACAAGGGATGGGCTGACGTGTTCCATCTTTTTTCATCAGCACGACCCGCACGCCAGCCGGGTCCTTCCAGTCGTCGGGCACCGGGTACCGGAACGCGCCTCCATCCCTGGTGCACGCGAAAAATGTACCGTCGTCCATGGGAACAAAACTCGTGTAGTTTCGCGCGATGACGCGGCCGTCGCCCAACGCAACGCTGTACGTGTCTGCCTTTACGTTAACTTCCACAACGCTCCCGTCTTCATACACTACCCGCTCGGTGTCGCCTTCGCTGAAATAGGACTTCATTTCCTTGCCATACAGTTTTTGTTTCGGCAAAGCGTCGAGTATGTAATCTTCCGGCGTGAACACGGTTCTCCGATTCGTAAACTTCTCTGCCCGTTGACCATACAGGAACCTTCGCAGGTTATCGGAACGGCCGCTGACCTTCATTCCATAGCTCGTCTTGCCGTGGTAGATGAAAGGTATTAATGGGATGGCCTTCTCATTTTCGAAATAGGTGTTGTTGAACGCAATGATATTTCCGAACGTTCCGACGTGACCGACGAAATAGCCGGTAAAGTCTTCCGTCGCAATGTCGATGCCGCGCTTATTGAATGCCTCGACGATCATCAACTTACCTTCGAAGTTCTTGATTGCTCCAGCCGGGCTTTCCGGGTTGAAATCGTACTTCCTGCCGCCGTTAAATCCACCGGATAACACGTCGATAAAGTACGCCTTCTCCACCGGATACCTATCCAGCGTGAACTTCACGCGATCCAGGCCCGACTTTATTGCATACTTGTAGCTGCTGATCAGATATGACTGCTGTCCTTCCCAGACACCACCTTTGATGAGACCTCCCTGCGGATCGCGGCAGATTACGTCCGGATCCCAACCGGGATGGTCGGGGTACGAATCATCATAGTTATCGTAGAACGTGACATTGACGTTGTACTTTTTGGCTTCGTTGATCAGGTTCACCAGGGCCTCCATTCCGCCCAGGTTTTCATTGACCTTATCGACGGAAGGATAGCCAGAGTCGTGACCTTCGTATTGCCAACCCAGCAGGTACATAACGCAGGCCGCCGAATCCGTCTGCGCGGCAAACTCCTTGATACGCTGCAGGACTTCATCGAAAGGTATCTCTTCCAAGCGACCTGTCGGGTCACGCTTTGTTGGTGGCCGGTCGACAAACGTCCGTACAAATACCTTATCACGGTAGTATGGGTTGGGAACCGCATCTACGCGTTCCCTGACAACCTTCGTGCCATCCACCCACGACACCTCACCATCTCTGTCGTAATCCCCCGTGATCGTGATGGTTACCGACGTGGAATCCTGGACCTTCAGCAAGTTTTTCGGATCGTGAACTGAGACGACCGTTCCGAATTCTTCCAGGTCGTACTTGGTCAGACGGTACATCAGCCTAATGGACAATGCCCCAAACTTTTTTCCGCCTTGTTCGAACACGCTGGCAATGCTGTGATTCTCGATGGATTCCGTGTCTGCAATACCAAGCGCTGATGAGTTGTACGCAAATTGTCCAAGGATCGGATTCAGCCAGTCGATCTCATATTCAAAATCGCGAGGCGACGTCGAGGCAACATCGATCAGCCTTCCTGCGTCAGCCGCGATTGCAAGTCTGGCGGCACCATCCTCCGCATCTACAGTGACCAGTCCGGGTAGAAGAATGTTGGTCAGGTAAAATCCATCTCTTTCAGTTACGTTCTTCAACTCAATGCGGAGCTCATTTCCTGCAAGCGTATACATCAGGTCAAACGCAACTGCTTCTCTTCCGGCATGAGTGACTACTCCGTGATAAGTTACCGTGTTGCCATTCCGTTCCGACCTATACACCACGTTCGTCCAATTGCTCGGTACGTGGTTCGGACCTTCCCAGAACGAAACGCCTGGCCCACTTTGTCGGACGTCTCCTAGCAACACGCCTCCGTTTTCCTTCAGCACATAGCGTTCGACCAAAGGTTTGTCACTTCGGAGACGAACCTCAAGTTGATCGTTTTCCAGCGTGTACAATGTATTCCCCATGCCGGTTGTTACAGAAGGCGAGCATGAGGAAAGCAGCGCCGACACGATTGTCAGCACTGCAACTATTGAAAGGACTCCCTTTAGCATGCTTATCAGATTGTTGCGACCCTGGGATTTCCCTGAGATCGGGCTACTAGAGTTTTTGTACGGCCTTCTGTAGCGATTTGCTTTCAAATGTAATCTCCTTGCCTGCCTTGGCGAGCAGGTTGCCCCGCACCGCGATGTTGTTTGTGCTGGCACCGGCAACATGAAGGAACGTACCGGTACCGGCGTCGGCGCGCGAATCACGTAACTGGCCGTCTTCAACGTTCTCAAAGAGCACGGCCGGTGCCGATGCGTTCTTTAGTCCCTGCCGTCCCGAAAAGGATGCGATGTCAAAGTCGGATACATTGCGCAGTACCAATGCGCTTTTCCATCCTTCCTCGGTTTTATCTTCCGACCATCTTACGGCCATGTCCCGGATCATGAGACCTTTCACACCCTGAATGCTCAGGGCATCTGAAGCACGCTTATCCTTTGCATTTTCCGGATTCATGAAGATCTGAATATTGGACAACCGGATATTCTCCAACGGCTGGTCGGCATGACCCGTCATGGTGCTCGTTCCCCTCACATATCCAACGACGTTGTCGACAACAATATCCCGGATCTTTCCCAGGCGTGAATCATCCCGCCTTTTTTTGAGGACAAACTTGAACAATTCCGCACTTCCCCACCAATTCCAATGACGACGGTTGGTCTCAACAGTGAGGTTGCTGAATACGACATTGCTCACGGTGGCGCCATCCTGGACATTGATACCAAACCCTTTGTTGGAATCACGGATCGCACAATTCGTAAAAAGCACATGGCGGATATCTGCTTCGGTTTCTGTCCCGATCACAAGGGCCGTCGACGACGACGAAAGCACGCAGTTGGACACCGTAACATTCTCAACTGGATTCGCGGGTCGATTCCTTCTCGAAATTGCCTTAAGCACGATCGCGTCATCGGCCGTCACAATTACAGAATCCGAGATCGTTACATTCTTGGACGAACAGATGTCTATGCCATCCGCATTTACGCCCTTTTCAAGGTCGGAATAGATGTACACGCCACGGATGAACACGCGATCACAGTCGTTAATCCTCACTGTCCACAATGGAGAATTAATGATCGTTACACCGCTTAAAAGGAAGTTCGTGCTGTCGTTAATGACGAACATGAAGACATTCATCGCATCCCTGGCGCGATAGTATCTCCGCATGTCTATTCCTGCCGCTCGTGCGATCTCAATTTCCTTTTCAATCTCGACGTCGACGCCGCGCATTTCTGTGTACTCATATCGGGCAAGCCCGTCGATAGTGCCCCGGCCTGTCACGGCAATGTTCTTGGCATCCTGCGCATAGATCATGCATCGCGCACCCTGGATAAAGTCATCACGGTTCTGACTGAGGAACAGCGTAGCTCCCGGATCTAGATTGAGTGTAACGTTGTCCTTCAGCTGAACCGTACCGACGGTGTATTCGCCAGCGGGCACGTTCACCACACCGCCTCCAGCCGATGTGCAGGCTTCTACGGCGTCGCGGAAGGCCTGGGTGGCGTTGTCTTTTCGGAGGCCTGTGGCGCCAAACTTCCTGACATCATACACTGAGCCTGTCAGCTCAGGGGTGGTCTGAACCGGACCTTGTGCCTGTGCTGCAGCGGAGGGCAGCAGGCAGGCGCCCAGCACCGCGCCGCCCCGTGCGAGGAGTGCTCTTCGCGAGTGCGACGCGTCAGCGCCTGCCGCTGCGGCATTTTCAAATTTCATTGTGTTCATATTTCCGTCTTAGTTATATCCCGGATTCTGTTTCAACACGGATACACCGTTGACTGTGCTGAGATCGATTTGATTTTGCGGAATAGGGAAATGCTCGTTCTTGCCGGGACTGAAGTGGCCCACGCCGATGGTCGGCACGATCTGACTTTCATATGCGAAAAAGTCGTTCAAGACCTTTTCCGCTACACCCCACCGCACGAGATCGAAGAACCGGTGCCCTTCCAACGCCAACTCAAGTTTGCGTTCAAAGTAGATCGCATTCAGTGCCGCTTCCTTGCTTGCGAAAGGTGACGTGTACTCGCTTATCTTATAGTTGGGTGTCTTGTACTCCTGCCACCTGGAAATATCGGCTGAATTGCCCCCCAGGAAGACAAATGTAGACTCTGTGTCTTCGCGAATGACCCACGCCCGCGCGCTCGTAATGCCCAGCGCCAGCATTTCTGCTTCGCTGGAAACGACAGCAGCAGCATAGGCACGGTTATGTTCGTTGTTGACCCAGGAGGACGTTGCCGCTCTTTTCCGAACGCGGTTTACATACTCCCGCGCTGTTTCCAGATTGTCGAGCTGGGCTTCAACTTCTGCCGCCATCAGCAGTACGTCGGCAAAGCGAATGATGTTCACGTTAATGGATGTTCCCGGTGACCACGACAAGTTAGCATCTTCGTCTGCGCGAGCTTGCCAATACACATTTTTCTTCGCTGCATACGGGCCGCTCGAGCTTTGATCGCGGACCCAAACTTCGCCGGGGTGCGGTCCCCAATCGAGGAAAGGAACGCCACGACGGCCTACAGTCCAATCAAGTCTCGGGTCGAGTTCCCCACTATAAGGGGTAAATTGTTCGCTGCTGCTGATGTTCATGTCGTTGGTAACCATAACGCTGTTATAGTTATCGACAAACGGCAACCCATTGGCATCAGTGCGGAACGAGTTGACAAGATCCTGAGTAGGCTGATAGAACCCGCAGCAGAGGAAGGGACTGTTGTAAGGAAAATTCAACCGTTGACCGTTGTTGGAATTGTTTTGATTGCCAGTGCCCTCATCGCCGACCTGCTGCACGGCGAACACAGCTTCGGGACTGCTGGCTTCCACTGCGGGTTCGAAGTTATCCCGGAAATTGGGAAGGAGATCGTATGCAACGCCAGCCGACGTCACACCATTGGGGATAATATCGTCGTACAGTGTTTTGGCTTGCGGCCACTTTTTCTGGTACACGTACACCTTGGCGAGATAGGCCGCCGCAGCCCACTTGTTCACCCTGCCGATCTCGGCTTGGGTTTGCGGGAGATTGTCTAACGCATATTGAAAGTCCGCTTCAATGTTGGGCCAGATGTCGACGTCGTTGGATTGATAGAAGTCGGACGTATTCTCATCAATCCACGGCACCATGTTGAACATGCGTTTCAACTCAAAATAGAAATGGCCTCTCAGGAAGCGAGCTTCTGCCGCAGCACCGGTCTTTTGCTCCTCTGTCATGTCATTCACTTGGTCGAGGACTTTCAGGACAGCATTAGTACGCGATATACCCTCATACAACATCCGCCAGCGGCTGTCGAGGAAGGATAGGTCGGGCGTTGCCTGACCGGTGCCAATGGTGAAGATCTGGCTTTGGTCGGAGGGTACGCTGCCCTGGTGGGCATCGCCGCCTGCAACGCTTCCCTATACCCAATGATCGGGTGACGTACGCCATGTGTCGCCGATGACGGCGCCGTCAAGTGCTCCGTAGGCACCAATGACCAGCGCACGTACACCTTGCGCATTGGAGAGCACTTCCTGGCTTAATGAGCCCTGAGGTGGAATGTCGAGAAAAGAGTCGGTGCACCCGGCAAGGAGAGATGCCAGAAGTATGGACCGAACACCAGGGAACTTGTTTATTAACGTTTTCATCGTTTCAGTTCTTTGAGTTTTCTTCAGGAGATGGCCATGGTTTAGAAGGACAGGTTGAATCCTATCTGGTATTGGCGGTTGCTCGAGTACGTTGCTGTATCGACACCGCCCGGTACTTGAGGATCAAGTCCGCTATAGCTTGTCAGCGTCAACGGATTCGATATCTGG
>JAJJPK010000159.1:0-3065 GCA_032907565.1 Cyclobacteriaceae bacterium
CAAGAAGCTTGCTCTTCGATACCATCCTGACAAGAATCCAGGAGTGGCCGAGGCGCATGACCTGTTTCAGGAAATAAACGAGGCCTATCAAATTCTTTCTGATCCAAAGAAAAGAAATGAATATGATCTGACGCTCGGCACAGATCAAAGTGAACCTGTCTATGCAAGTACATCGTCCGCCTTCACAGGATATGCAAGCATCGACGCTGCTGTCAAAAAGTGGCAGGACAAGGATCGGGAGTTTAGGACCATGATAGCCCTCTATCAAGGGAGGCCCAGCTTTAAGGCACCCTTTATTTTATGGTTGTTGTTCGCATTCGTGGTATGGGCGATCAACATGTCACCCGAACAAATCCAGGCAAGCACGCCACCTCAGCAAACCGAATCTTCCGATCCAAATCTGGCGATCTTAGTTGAGGATACAGATATATACACCAGGCCAGACATCGCGTCTGATGTGAAAGGTACCGCGAAAGCCGGCTCCAGATTCACCATAGTTCGAAAAACCAAGTATTTCGCCCTCGTTACGTATACGGCTCCGGATGGGACGGAGACGAGAGGCTACATTTTACTGGAAAAAATTAGCCAGAATTGAGGTCACCTCGGAACCCGAATGACCGAACCAGAGAGCGTGTCTGGAATCGCCACGTTAGCGATCGGAAAAAAACCACTATTCCCGGGAAAACAGAATACCCTATCACCAATTAATGGAGTAATTTCCTAATCCCATTGGCCCAACTCCCAGGTTCACAATGCGATTAGAAAGGAAGTTTCACGCTACTCGGGCGTATGTGTCCCTGTTAACCACGCGGTACCAGCGATACACGTATGGCCGGTATAGCTTTGCCAGCGCACGGGAAGGTGTCAACGACAAGGCGCATGGATCGTACAGGGGTCTTCTATTTGACAAGCGTTGGCGTCGCAAGCGCGCGGAGGTAATAGCCCGCGACCGGTACCGTTGCCGAATCTGTGGTAGCACCGACCAACTGCAGGTGCACCACCGGCAGTATCACTTCCTTAAGGATTTGCAAAAGTACAAAGCTCCATGGGACTACGCCATGCGCTTAATGGTGACACTCTGTGAAAAGTGTCATTCAAGGGGTCACTCGTGCTACAAAGTGCCAACAATATATCTGTAACAAATGAGCCTCACGAAGCTTTTCCGGAACGCATTCTCCTCTAAGAATCAAACAATAAAAAATATGCCACCGTCAGAAGACCCCCTTCAAAGCGTTAGTCATACATCCGATAACGGAGTTGGTGTTACCCGTGAACCACCTGAGATACCGGAACAATTTTTCATCGAAAATGAGCATCCAGACGCTGCCAGGCCGGAACAGTTTGGGAGCCTATCGGGGAAATATGACCTGGCCTTGCTATATAAGTTCATAGACCAGGATCTCGAAAAGAAGGGGTATGAGGATGCTTTAACCAATCCAGACACACAACATATGAATCGGACCATTGAGACAATCCGTAATCAACTCAAGAGCTTACTATCCAGGGTCGAAGGATACTATCAAGGATATCTCAGGGATATTGAGTTCCATATCGAAACCCGGAAACAACAAAATCTCCTGGAGTTGGTTGCCGAACTTGAAACACACAAAGCCAAAATAGAGGACGAGAAAAAAACGGTTGAGAAAATCACGCATGAAGCATTTAACGACGGTTGGCCTTGTCAGAACTTGATTTTAACATACAAGCGAGGCTTTTTGAATGGTTTCGCAGCTATTACCTATGAAACTATACTAAGTAAACGCAACCCATGAGACGCATATGGTTACGGTTTGGCTGCTTTCTAACAGGTTATAACTACAGAATCCTAAGTGAATGTAGCGAAGCCTCTTCAAAGCAAGTTTTGCGATATACATCCGCAATGCTCATAGTTTGCGTATTGTGGGCATTTATCGGTTACTTCTTCACAGATCGATACCTTCTGGCAGGGGTGTACCCTTCGGTGATCGGCGCTGCAATCATGGTACTGATAGTAATACAGATCGAGCGACAGGTCATTTTGACTCCAAGAAATCTTCTCCTGCCTGGACTGTTCAGAGCAATAATAGCCATAATCATGGCCGTAATCGGATCTTTTATCATTGATCAGATCATTTTCAAGGAAGATATAGAACATCAAAAGATATTAATGCTCGATGACAAGGTCGATGCAATTTTGCCTAAAAAAGCAGCAGAAATCAGACGACAGATTGCCGAGGTCGATTCCACAATCCTGGCGAAAGAGCAGGAACGGAAAGACCTTCTTGATGACATCAGTAAGAATCCTACGGTGACGATCTTCGCTCGGTCAGTTACACGACACAATGTGGGAGTTCAAAATCCCGATAGCCTTACGAAAGAAACCGTTACCAGGACCTCGTCACAAATACCCAACCCGAAAATCGCATTCCTTCAGCCATTTGATGAACAAATTTCAGCGTTGCGAATGCAGAAGATGAAGAAGGACAGCATCCTTCTGCAGCTACGACCAGCAATTGAAGCCGAATTGATGGCGCATAACGGTTTTCTCGACGAGTTGAATGTCATGTTTACGATAATTAATCAATCAAGAACCGCCTTAGTGGTATGGATCCTATGGTTTTCCTTCATACTCGGACTTGAACTTTTTGTACTCGTAAACAAATCGAGAGGCTCTGAATCCGACTATGAAGCTCGCGTCAGACAGCAAATGGATCTGCATCTGAGGAGAGTGCAACTTCTACGGCAGCAATAGTCCCTAAACCTTTATCGCTGTCAGAAATTGCTCCGCTACTGCGCGTCAGCGCCTGTGCCCTCCCTGTCCGCTCGGCGTCTTGCACCAACAGCCGCGACTCGGCTCCAGCCGTAGTATAGCACGGAAAAGCATCCCCCCGTGTAACTCAGTGACCTCCGTGCCTCCGTGGTTTCCAAAAGATACACCCTCGGAAACTAGTTCTCCGCCATCGGAAAACTAACTAGTCCATTCCCCTTCCCCCACCTAAATTCATAGCGATCACCCTAACCTACCATGGACCATTATTTCGTCAACACCCACGCCCAACCCAACGGCGATCACGAAGTTCACAAAG
>JAJJPK010000160.1:0-13235 GCA_032907565.1 Cyclobacteriaceae bacterium
GTGGACGAAAGCGCGACCGCATCAAGTTGTACGGAAGTGCCGGAATGTATATGCGACCCGAAGCGTATGCCGAAGAGGCTTTCGCCGTACGTGAAATGGGTTTCCGGGCGTACAAAATGCGACCGGCGCTGGGACCTGACGAAGACCTGAGAACCGTTCGGCTGATGCGGGAAGCAACGGGTGATGACATGGGCCTGATGATTGATGCACACACGTGGTGGCGAATGGGCAACAGAAGTTATTCACCGGAAGTCATTGCCGACCTTGCCGAGGAACTGTCGGTGTACGGTCCCTATTGGCTGGAAGAGCCCCTCCCCCCGGACGACCACGCTGCATTTCGTGAATTGCGTATGACGACACACGTCCCTCTGGCATCAGGCGAACACGAACAAGACCTGGAGGGATTCAAGGACCTCGCTTCTACACGGGCCGTGGACTTCCTGCAGATGGACGTGTGCTGCCAGGGCGGCTTCGAAATGGGATTAAAAGTATTCGACCTCGCAGAAGAGAATAACCTGCGATTTGCATTCCACAGTTGGGGCAACACGTTTGAGGTGCTTGCTGCCGCTCACCTGGGAATTTGCCGGGATGAATCCGTCGTCGAGTGGCTCGAGTATCCTTGCTACTCTGCCCCCGGTCGCAAAGGAATGTACCCGTTTCCACTCTCCGATGAGATATTGGCCCAGCGCCTTCACATCGATCATGGCTATTTGATAGTGCCGTCAGGACCGGGTTGGGGTGTGGAGGTCAACGAGCGTGTGATCGAAAAATACCCGTTCCTCCCAGGGCCCTGGTCCTATTTCCACCAGGACGACCCGCATGAAACGATAGCTGTCACCGGAGATCATAGCGTAAAATGGATAACTGAACCCCGATGACGGACCCCCTGATCCTGGTTGGTGCCGGCATCCTCGTCGTCGTCGGCAGTATCATCGGGTTGCGTTTACATCCCTTTCTGGCACTCGTCTTAGGAACACTTTGTGTCGCAATGCTTTCAGGAGACGCGAACCTGATGCAATATGCTCAGTCGAGAGGACTGTCCGACACCGAAACGAATGCTTTGCTTCAGACGACCGTCGGGTCGCGCGTATCCAGCGCGTTCGGCGCTACAATAGGACGAGTTGGCATCCTCATCGCAATGGCCTCGATCATCGCCAATGCGTTGTATCGCAGTGGCGGCGCTGACCGGATCATCCGCTCGCTGGTGCGATTCACCGGTGAGAAAAAGGCTCCGATAGCCTTTCTCGTGGGAAGCTTCACACTGGGCATACCGGTTTTTTTCGACACGGTCTTTTACCTCATGTATCCCCTGGCGCGAACGCTCGCTGTTCGAACGGGAAAGAATTACGGGCTTTCCCTTATGGCAATCATTGGCGGCGGCGTGATGTCGCACTCGCTCGTTCCTCCCACGCCGGGTCCCCTGTACATGGGCACAGAACTCGAGATCAATATTGGGTTGATGATCCTGATGGGCATTTTGGTCGGCTCCTTTACTGCGGCCATTGGGTACCTCTACGCGCTGTGGACAAACAGGCGTTATCCTTTGGCGATACCCTCCTCCGAAGGCGCAGGCCAAAATGAACCCGATGCTGCCAGCCTTCCGCCGCTTTGGCTCGCAATACTCCCTATTCTGCTGCCAGTAATTCTCATATCCGGCGGCACGATCATTCAACTCCTCCGAACAGCCGGTACTTTCGAACCAGCCCCGGCTGTCTCGGAGTTTTTTCGCGTGGCAGGCAACAGCAATATGGCATTAACCATTGCAGCCGGCGTGTCTCTTATTATGCTGGTATACGCAAAAGGGAAGGGCTCCGTCAAGACCAACATCCAGGGAGGACTTCAGGACGCCGGTGTCATTATCCTTATCATCGGAGCCGGTGGCGCTTTCGGTGCGATGATGGAACAGACAGGAATTAGTGCAAGGATAAGCAGTGTTTTTCAACTTGACAGCGTAACGGTGTTGCCGCTGGTCTTTCTGATAAGCGCTTTAGTCCGGACGGCACAAGGCTCGGCAACAGTAGCCATGATCACCACCGTAAGTATGGTCAGCGGACTGGCGCCGTCACTTCCGTTCCATCCGGTCTACATCGCCATCGTCATTGGCTGCGGTTCAAAGATATTCAATTGGATGAACGACAGCTCATTTTGGATAATTTGCAAGATGAGCGGCATGACGGAGAAAGAAACCATCCGGAATAATAGTTTTCTTTTGGTGGTAATGGGTGTTGCGGGTTTGCTGATGTCGATGGTACTTGCTGCCATATTTCCCATGAAATGAATACGCTATGAAAGAATTCAAACAGCGGCTGCGCGAAGGCGAGGTGTTGCACGGATGCTGGCTTAACCTCGGCTCGCTCGTTTCCGCGGAAATCGTTGGCCGGTCGGGCTTCGACTGGCTGCTGATCGACCTTGAGCATGGTGCGGGAGACGTGCATACTATGTACCACCAACTCCAGGTACTTGCCGCCAGCCCCGCGACGCCGATCGTTCGCATCGACGACGTGAGACGACCGAAGGTGCAGCAAATCCTTGACTCCGGTGCTTCCGGCATTATGTTCCCCCAGATCAAATCGCTGCAGGAAGCGGAAGACGCCGTGCGTATGATGCGGTATCCACCGGCCGGGATTCGCGGTACCGCGAAGATGGTCAGGGCAACAGGTTTTGGAAGCGACTTCGATACGTACAAGGCATCGCTGGAAGAAACCCTCGTGGGCGTCGTTCAAATCGAAAACCTGGAAAGCCTTGGGCACCTGGACACGATTGCAGGTTTGAAAGGTGTTGATGTGCTTTTTGTCGGTCCGTCAGACCTAACAGTGGCCATGGGTATTGCTGGCCAGATTACCCACCCCGATTACCTGAATGTTGTGAAGAAAGTGGCAGCGGCCGCCAAGACTGCAGGGAAGGCGTGTGGCGTGTTGTTGCTCGATGTCGAACATTACGACCTGTACTATGATCTGGGCTATCGCTTCATTGCAAGCGGTGCCGATGCGACCTTTGTTGTCAAGGGCGCCCAGGCATTATCGGACGATTTGAAAAAACGCGCAGCGGCAAAAACGCTGCGGTAGAAAATCAGTTATCACAAATAGTTTAAGAACATAACTATGGAGCGTATCGGATTCATCGGGCTTGGTATTATGGGAAGGCCCATGGCCCTTCACCTGATTAAGGCAGGCTATCCTATGACCGTTCTCGCATCAAGCGGACGTGCGGCCGAACTCAAAGATGCGGGTGCCCAAACTGTGCCTACCCCTGCAGCCCTCGCGAAGACAAGCGACATAGTCATTACCATGGTGCCCGATTCGCCCGAAGTGGAAAGCGTACTTTTTGGGCCCGATGGCGTTGCGCAGGGCATGCGTGAAGGGTCGCTGTATATCGATATGTCGACTATCGCGCCGGCAGTGAGCATCGGAATCGCTGCACGCCTGAACGCGATAGGCGTGGAGGCGTTGGACGCTCCGGTTTCCGGAGGCCAGGTTGGCGCCGAGAACGCCTCACTTTCCATTATGGTCGGTGGCAATGCGTCGGCCTTCGCCCGCGCGCTACCTGTTTTCGAAAAACTGGGAAAGAACATCGTGCATATCGGCAAGGCCGGAAGCGGCCAGGTCACAAAGGCTTGCAACCAGGTGGCGGTGGCCCTTACAATTCAGGCTGTCGCTGAAGCACTGACGTTGGCACGCAAAGCAGATGTGGACGTGGGAAAGGTACGAGAGGCGCTGCTTGGGGGCCTTGCACAAAGCCGGATACTCGACCTATACGGCAAGCGAATTATCGATCGTAATTTCTCACCCGGCTTTCGCGTCCGCCTGCACCGAAAGGATATGAACATCATCCTGCAAACCGCCAGGGAATTGTCAGTGCCACTCCATGGATCGGCGCTCGTCGCGGCACAAATGGATGCGCTCATCGCGCAGGGCGACCAGGAGCTCGATCATAGTGCGCTGGCGTTGATGCTGGAGAGGATGGCAGGGATGGAGTGATGTGTTGCCGTAAAGCAGGCCCGTGGCCGCTTTACGGTTGGTGTTGGAGTGTTGAAGTGTTGAAGTTGTGGGAGTTGCCGGAGGCGTGGTTAGGTTGAAAGTGAGTGGGGTCGACTACCGATTATCCCATACTGATTACATCTCACTTCTCATTTCACTGCCTCCTTACTCGCCTTCTCCCCAAGGAACGTCTCATTAGAATCTACGATTCGAACGGACTTGACATTAAGTGGGAAGCGTGCAACTTCTTCATCTTCCTTCAACAGGTCTTCGGGTAACGATTCCCTGAGCGAATCTGAGTAACTCATCGGAGAAGGAAGATTTTTCTCGAGACTTTCTGCCAGCGGACCGGCTTCGCTCTCGTCGGTAACGATGGTGATGAACATCGAATCGCTCCTCCAGTACTTGCGGATGGCCTGGTTCACGTCGTCGAGTGTAAGCTTGGCAAGTAGAATATCCATTTCGGCGAGGTAGTCTTTACGACCATAAAACTTGCTGTCCATGAGGTAACCGAGTTGTCGTTCGGGAGTCTGGGCGTACAACTTGATATATGAACGCAGGAAGGTGCGCGTCAGCTCGAAGTCTTCCTTAGTCATTCCGTTCCGGATCAGCAGGTCCAGTTCCCGTATGGCCATCCGAATCGCGAAGTGCGCGTGCCCGATGGTGATGTCCGACAGTTCCGGGTACTGCTCCTTGAGTCCCTTTGCGATCTGGACGGGTCGTATCCATATCGCGAAGTAATTGGCGTTACGAGGTACCCCTGAAGGTGGAAGCATGTTCCCACCCCCGTTAGCATACCATTCGATGTAGGAATAGTCGCCGTAGTTCATGGAGCGCTGCTCACGGATCTTCTGGTAGAGACGGGAGTACGACTTGCGGTGTTCTCCCAACCACGAGTTGGCGACCATCAGCGCGGCGAAGTCATCGTCCCGGCGTGTAATAGGAAGCGGTGCGCCAGTGAATATGGCGGAACCCAGTGCGCCTTTCTTTGAGATAATTTCCACCTGAATGCCGTCGGGCTGCCTGGCCGTTACGGGCTCCGGAAGCTTGGGTGCGCCGGGCGGGAGTTTCTTGACGTCCGCTTTCAGGCGATCGAAGAGGGCAGGGGAATAGTTTCCTGCAATTCCAACCATCAGGTTGTCCTGCCGGAAATAGTTGTGATAATGGGTCTTGCAGGCTGCCAGCGTAAGGCTGGCGATGCCGCTCACAGTACCCGCTGACATATGTTGATAGCGCGTGCCGCGGAAAAGAAGGTCCTCCAGGGCCTTTTTGCTATACTCCTCGTCGGAGGAAGTGCGAATCACTTGCTTGACATAATTCTCCTGGTTCGACTTCAACCGGTTGAAGTCGCCTTCATCCATACGAGGTCGGGTGAGTAAGTCGATCATAACCGGATAAAACGCTTCGACATGGTCGACGTGCACTTCAAACGTAAAGATCGCCACCTCCTTATCGATGCTATAGGAGATTTGCGCGGCCATAGGGTAAAGGAAATCCTTTACCTGTGTGCTCGTCATCGTGCTGGTTCCCCCGTCACCAACCAGGCTTGTTGTGAGGAACGTGAGTCCTTCCTGGCCGGCGGGGTCTGCCATCGACCCGTTTCGGAACATGAACTTGAACACCACCTTGTTGGAGCCGGCAAGCCGATGTTCGACAAAGTCGGTCGCCACCACCGGCAACCAAAACATGAATGCCAGGGGTAATAGGATTAGGTTCTTCTTGTTCATTTTACACCTCCTGTTTCTTCCGGTGAGATGGTAGCCACAGTCAGACCGGTGCTGACGAGATATTTTGATGCAACGCGCATTAGATCTTCGGGCGTGACTTTTTCATAGTTGGCGTAAGTCCGGTTTAGGGATTCGGGATCTCCCGTTATCCAGATGTAGTTCGATAAGGTACCCGCGATGGCATCCGGATTGTCGATGCGCATCGCGAAACTGTATTTCAGGTGGGAAATGGTTTTTTGCAGTTCTTCCGGATCAACCGGTTGTGTCTTTGCCTGTTCTATGGTCCGCATGATCTCATCCTTGACGTACTGAAGGTCAGCGGCATCAACCACCGACGCATCGACATCGAACAGGTAGGGATCGCGTGAGTCGGGGGCGCCGGCGCTGAGAACGCGCACTTTGCGTTCTTCCAGGACCAACTTCTTGTACAACTCGGACTTTTCAGAGAAATACACAAAGCTCAGCACATCAAGTGCTGGCATATCCAACGAGGTATCGCTGAATGCAGGAGCCTTAAATGATAAGCCAAGGTATGGCGGAAAGTTGGGTACCTGTATGTGAACGTACCGGGTCTCAGTTTGAGGTGGTTCAGGTGTAACCTTTGTGGTATAATTGCCCCGCTTCCAGGCACCGAAATATTTTTCAGCCAGGGCGTTCACCCTGTCCGGTGTCACGTCGCCCACCACAAGAATGGTGGAGTGTTCGGGGCGATAAAACCGGTCGAAGAACTGAAGCGAGTATTCGTACTGGTTCGGCATATCAACGATGTCTTCGAAGAATCCGATCGTTGTATGCCCGTAGGTGTGCTGGGTAAATGCCGTGGCGCGCACCTTTTCGTATATCTGCATGTAGGGACTGGCGAAGTTCTTGGTATACTCGCCCTTTACTGCGCCCGCCTCGGTCTTGAAATCCTGAATGGAGTATTTGAGATTCATGAACCGGTCGGCCTCGAGCTCGAACATTTTCTCCAGCATTTCTGCGTTGCCCGTCATGTGGTACACGGTTCGGTCGTTTGAGGTATTGGCGTTTGCCGACGCCCCGATGCTTTTGAGCACTTCCTGATACCGCTCCTTGGGGTATTTTTCCGTGCCGCGAAACATCATGTGCTCAAAGAAATGGGCGAAACCGGACTTTCCTGGCTCCGTCTCGTCGCGCGAACCGGCACGAACAATAATATAGAATGCAGCGATTCCCGGACTTTCGTAGGGTACTGTTACTACCCTGAGTCCGTTCGGCATATCGTAGGTGTGAATGGGATAGGGTAAGATCTTGGTCGGCGTTTCGCGCATATCGGCGCTTATCAGAGCGATCCCAACCAACACGAAAAGAGGAACTACAATCAGCTTCATGGCTACACAAGACTAGAGGTGTGCTGCCCGAAACTACTAACTTGGGCCAGAAATAAAAACAGGATTCCGAGGAATCCTGTTCGTGATTTTGAGGGAAACGGTTACTACCCACGAGGTTAATAGGCCCGGTCGACAGAACCGGAACCGTATACCTTCTTCTGAACGTTTTTAGTGTTTCCCTTATGCTTAATTACGCCGTTGCCCTGCACGGCTGCAAACAACTCGTTCGTTACGTTCAGTTCGCAATATCCTGTGCCGGTCACTTTTGCCTTCGCCGTTTCTGTTCCACAGGCGAAGCCATTGATGCCGCCAGATCCGCTGACCAAAGCTTCGATCGAGTTACCGTAGCCGCGGAGGTGGATTTTTCCGGCGCCGCTTACTTCAGCTTTGATCACATCGCCTTTGAGATCGAGGTCCATCATGCCGTTTCCGGAAACGGATAGGGCGACGTTTGACGTTGCCAGCGAATTCTGGCTGATGATCTTACCCCCGCCGTTTACCTGGAGCTCGTTGATGTTCTTCATGCTCACCGTTACTTTCATCGTGGGGTTGAGCTTGATGTCGTCGATCTTAGCCCAGATACTCTTGTTGGTGTTGCTGGGTTTGCGTTCGACATTAATCATGAGAACACCATCCTCGACGTGTATGTCGGTCAGCTCGTAGATCTCCGTCAGGGCTTCCACGACAACTTCCTGTTTGTTGGTCTGTTTTAAATAGACCGTATAATTTGAATTCACATAAATGCTGTTGAATTCAGGAAGTTCAAGCGTCTTCTTGGTTACTTGCGCAACCGCACCCAGCGCCGCAAGCACAAATACCATGGTGCAGAAAAACCTGTTTTTCATAGTGGTTTCGTCAGTGTGTAGATTAAGCAATGAATTACGGAGGACAGCCTCAAATTATGAAATGTGCCTGACGACGAATCAGCGCATTCATCGGAAAACCTACATGACAATATGGATTTAGGAAGAAAACCTTACATGGCCACAGCACACGATCACTTGCGCTTCCTGAAAATCGCCATAAAAATGAGCACGCAAATGATGCCTCCAATGCTGATTACAAGTAGTACTTCCGGTGTTATAAGTTTTGTAGCGTGCATAGGACTATTAGAAACGATATCGGACCTGAAATTTAACATCATTTCGTCTATTCCCGACAATCTTGTCGGTGCCTGAACCAATTTCTTCCCGATCAGTGTACCGCGTGTGCGCAAACCGCGCCCACATCGTCATGCGTCCTATCGAATAGGAGAGAAGCACATAACTTCTCACGCCTACGCCGTAATACGCAGGTAGAGAAAATGAAAGCCAGGCGTCGCGTTCGTAGGCGTATTGCCGGTTGTCGTAGTCATCCGTGTCGAACAATGCGTACCGCCCTGCCATACGTAGCTTGCCCAATTCGACCACAATATCCTGAATGAGTGCCATGCCTTCCGTGGTTTTCCCGCCGATGCGATACGCGCTGTACTGAAGGCGCGTTTTCAGCGTGAGCCCCGGCGCTGCCGGAATTGCAGCAGCTGCCAGGACGTTCTGTTTCACACCCTGAACAGCATCAACCAGAGGGCTGGTCGTATCATGAATATTCCTCGCCTTGCTTTCTTCGCGAAACTGGATCTGCCACGAAGAGCCGGTGCGACTGTTCCGCGCGACTCTAACCAGCCATTCATATCCTCGCGACGGCGCATAAACCCGGTACCTCAGCCAGGGAAACGAAAACATGTCGAAGTATCCCGAAAGATGAAGGTATTTGGTAAGACGATATTTCCATCCCCAGTAAATTCCCGTTTCGTTTTGAACCGAACTGCCCTCACTAATGGCGTTGGAATAAAACGCGTGAAAGTCACGGCTATAATTGCGATACGCAGTGGCTATTTCAAGCTGCGGTGTGAGGCTTGACAGCACGCCGACAATGCCGGCAGTGCCTCCATTGGTATTGACGGCAACTTCCGAAAAGAAAGCGTGATTGCGATGGCTGTAATTGAGGAAGAACGATCCGGAATGATTTTCTGAACCGGCAAACGCAAACTGATTGTAAGGTCGAGGTTTTCGTTGCACAGGTGTGCTAAAGATCACGGAATTCCATACGATGCCTGCGTCGAGTCGTGCTGACCTGCGGTTGACGACGATGCCCGTGTTGAGCTCGCGTATCGCCGCCCTTCCATCGATTTCTCCTTTCGTCCGGTGAAGGCCCGAGGTCCGCATCGCTGTGGCCAGTTGGGTGTCCAGGCTATCGCCCTCGACAGAAGCATCGCGGGGCGCGTCGGAATAGAATGCGGTGACGCGCATGTGTTGTCCAAGCCTCAGCGTTGTGACGGCGCCCTGGAGTGCACCGTTCTCGCTCGACGACGTAAACGGCAAGCCCCCGATGTTGGGCCGGCGCAGGGCATTTACAGTCTCGCTACCACTTTTTCCCAATCCAAACAAGCCGCCGAGTAGAAGCCCCTGTCCTGCCTGCACCTGGTAATCGCCCACGACCACATTTTCGAGAACACCTTTATTCTGTAACTGAATATGAAAAGACATATGGTCGAATCCCGGATGTCTTGGTGACTCAAAGGCGAACGGCTCCCCGGCGTCCTTTTCTAAGGTGAGCCCCAGGCTGAAATCACCGGGGCGGCTGGACCGGAATCGAATTTTCATTTGGTCGGGACTGCCCAGAAACGTGCTGTCATCACCAGCTCTCCGCTGCAACACCCTTCCATATGAAACCAGGACATAAGCATTGCGGTTATGCGCGATGCGACTAAGAACAGACTTGTCGAGTCGTGTCTCGGGTTCGTATACGCGCACGAATGGGAGCAGCCGGCCTATGGTAACTTCGTCAAAGCCTTCGACACCCTGAAGTTCATACGGAGAAAGAAAGTCGCCGAGTGTGTTTCGATGCCTAATTAGCGCGTCAATCTGTTGTGTTGAAAGAAAGCCAAGCAGTTGAAGCTCTTCAGCAGTTACCCGGTTGAGGTCGTACGGTTCGCTGAAAACCTGTACGAGATTTTCATACAGCGTTTCATACGGTACGTCCATGTCGGGTACCCCGGCAATATCATCAATCAGTTGTTGGATATGCGCAGTCTCTTGCGCATGCACGTGACATGACAAAGCTAACAGTGCCCATGAAACGAGAAGCGGCTTCATTTGGAAAGAAAGGGATATCCTGCTGTTACGTGATGGCCTATGCCGAGATAGGCGGAATAATCCATGGCGTAGTCCAGCCTGAGCCTTGTCGAACGGAATCCTACACCCGCGGAGAAATGCTGTGGCACCAGGCTGCATCCCATCCGAAAGTGAAACCGACCCAGCGGCCGGTATTCAATGGCGGCCTTCCATGAAGCGTTGTACTCCATGTCTTTCTCGACTTCCACGGCAGCGAGGACGCGCTCGCCCGGGATGATTGCAATACCTGCGGTGAGACGCGTAGGTAGCCTTTCCCCGTCGTCGCGCGATATGACCGGCTGGTTGGGATTGACAACATAAGCGCCCACCTTCAACCAGGGTGCGAGCTCTGTAATGCCGCCCACGGTTACACCCGGAACCCACGTCGTACCGAATCCGGCGGCGTTATACTGGATCAGGCTTACGCTTATGCCGAGTGCGGCCAGGCCAAGTCGATGTCCGTAGCCCAACCGGATGACCTGTTCACTGTATAGGGCGTCGCCAAATCGGAACATGCCAGCGGAGAGCGTGCCCTGCCATGCCTGGAGTGATCCCGTGATGGCCATGCGATCACTGCCAGGAAGCGCAGGTGTCACGGCGTAGCCCATGGTGACTATCGCATCGTCGACGCCGGAAAGACCTGCTGGATTGTTGAAGAGCGACCATTCATCGTCAAGGCACGACGACGCGCATGCCATGGCGTGCGAACGCGCACCCATGAGCGTAGATACGCTTTGAGCTTGGGCAAAAGAAATGCATAGCAACAGTGCTGCTATGCAGACTGGTTGCGGAGTCATGAGAGAGTCTTTGATGCTAAAATAAAAAATCAAGTCAAATGGAAGCGCATAGGGGGAGGTTTATTTTAGTAAAAAGGTAACCCCTAATCTGTGATCGGTGGTGTTCCCTTGTAGAGACGCACGGCGTGCGTCTTTTAGATGTTCCTAAAATCTAACTTGTAATCGGAGATTGATCATGCCATTAGGTTGGTGGACATGTTGGTAGCCCGGGGTTGGGATAGAATGCTAATCGGTGGTGTTGCGTCGTAGAGACGCACGGCGTGCGTCTCATAGGAATATGTAATAGGTACCCCGCAAATCGATAATCGATAACTCGAAAATCGGTGCGTGGGAATGTGGCCTTTAAAATTCCTTTTTCACATTGAAAAAGAACCCGCTTTCGCCCTCCCCATTGAACGTATACTCGAAGCGCAGCACCACGTCGTATGCCGTGACGAGGTCAAGACCAGCACCGCCTCCGATGAGTACTTTGTTGGTCAGCCGGGAGTTGGCTTCATAATCGGGATAGTTCCACACATACCCCAGGTCTGCGTAAGACTTCAGATACAGTGCAATGGGAATGTGACGGAACTGCTCTACTGGTCCGTTTCCCCAACGATAGGTACGGGAGAAGATCTGCTTTTTGAAGGTCGTCTTATTGAGTAAGTACTGGGGACCTTCGATGACGAAGATTTCATATCCCCGGATAATCTCCTTGCGGAAACCCAACACGCCGAGCTGATTGTAGGGTTGCGTATCGGGACCGCTCCAGTATCCGTAGGAGTAATTGGAGAGGTAGTAGTTGTTGTTCAGGTTGAGAAAGACCGCGTACGAGGCGGCGATTTCCGTCTTATCGACATCGAATCCAAAGCCCAGCTTCCGGGCGCTGAGCCACACGTGATATCCATTGAGCGGGTAGGCGATCACATCACGATGGTCCGATGAAAACTGGTATTCAAGCGCGAGGAAATCCTGTTCGACCCGTTCGTTCCCGAGATATCCCGGGTTGAGGATGCGGACGGAATCGTCCACAGTTGTAAGCCGGTAGTCGACACTGAAAAAGTGGCGTTCATAAAATGAATTCCGAAAGGTGTACGTCAACCCGAAGGTGCGGCGTTCGCTGAGCAGATGACGGCTTCGGTGGAAGACCCGTTTGTGATCGAACGTTTGGTATGCCAGGTTTTTCGACTCCTGAAACTCGAAATCGAAGATGAGACCGTGCTTTTGTTTCCGGTCGATATAGGGAACGGTGTAACGAAGGGCAAACACGCGGTTGAAGCCAAACTGCATGGTGGCAGTGAGCGTTTCGTTGCGCCCCCGGACGTTGAATTGGTATAGCCGAAGGCCGTAGTTCACACGCGTAAAATCGTGATCGTAATTCTGCCACCACTCGGTGAAGTTGCGGTCCGACAACTCGAATATTGGCGAAGGGAAAGTGTACCATCGTTCGTCGACGTCCACCAGGAGGTCGAGTGTGATGTTGTCAACTGGCAGTTTCCTGATCCTGGCTACGTTGAACAAATGAGTGTTGAACAGCTTCTTTTCATCCTGACTAATCACTTCGTCGATGCGTGAAAGGCTCACCGTGTCGCCCTCCTTGAGCGAGAGTTCCCGAAGAATAATGTGGTCGCGGGTCAGGCGGTTTCCCACGACGAAGATACGGTTGATATAGAGGATTGTGTCGGGCTTCGTTAGCACGGTGTCTGGCAGGGGCGTACGCTTGAGCTCACGCCGGCTCTGTGCCGGGCTTTCTGGCAACGATAAGAGCAACAATCCCACAACTACCACCCATTTCATGCGCACGCGTTTATCCGTTGGAAGTCATGCCTTTTCGATATGAACGCAACAATACCAGAATTCCGACCAGGATCAGGGGAATACTCAATATCTGTCCCATGTTTATGGGCAGCGTCTCCTCGAAGGCAACCTGCGGTTCCTTCAGGAATTCAAGGACAAATCGAAGTCCAAAGCATACAATAAGAAAAATGCCCAACAGCCTCCCCGGGGGTGTATGTTCACGGGTCCGTTTCCAGGCCGTGAACAAGCCGACAAACAGCAGCAGATATCCCGCGGCCTCGTATAGCTGTGCCGGATGACGTGGTATCATATACATAAATACAACGGCTGACGAGCTACCGTTGTCATTGGGCACAAGTCTGGGAATAAAATCCGATGTGACGTCGATATGTTCGCGGGCCGTCTGTATTTGCTACATGGGCGACGGCGCCGTGCGGCAGGGTGCCTTCCACGAAAC
>JAJJPK010000161.1:0-13216 GCA_032907565.1 Cyclobacteriaceae bacterium
ACATTTCGTCTGCATTAAAGTCGACCGCGAAGAACGCCCGGATGTAGACCAGGTGTATATGGAGGCGGTACAGGCTATGGGACTGAACGGCGGATGGCCACTCAATGTATTCCTCACGCCGGATCAGAAACCGTTCTATGGCGGCACCTACTATCCGCCCAAATCCTGGGAGAAGCTGCTCCGCGATATTGCAAAGACATTCAGAAACCGCCGCGAAGAACTTGAAGCGTCGGCAAGCCAACTCACAAGCCACCTCGCACAAAGCGACGTGGAACGGTTCCGGTCGCGCGCCGCAGCTACTGAACTCGCCCACGACATAGATACCATCACAACAAAACTTGGATCGGCTTTCGATACGACGTGGGGCGGCATGAACCGCGCTCCGAAGTTCATCATGCCATCTGTGTGGATGCTGCTCTTGCGCTGCCACTATTTGTCGCCCGACACCGCCCTCATCAACCAGATCCACCTTACGCTGAAAAAGATCGCTATGGGCGGTATTCACGATCAGATCGGCGGAGGCTTTGCCCGCTATTCCGTCGACGGTGAATGGTTCGCGCCGCACTTTGAAAAAATGCTTTACGACAATGGCCAGCTCATGACCCTCTACGCGGAGGCGTTTGCCGCCACCGGTGACGCCGAGTATAAGGATGTTGTCGAAAGCATATTCGACTGGCTTTCGCGGGAAATGACGCATCCCGACGGGGGCTTCTACTCCGCCCTCGACGCCGACAGCGAAGGGGAAGAAGGTAAGTACTACGTCTGGACTAAAGCGGAAATCGATCAACACCTGGGCGATCACGCGGCGTTGGTCAGCGACTATTACGGGGTAACCGCGGAAGGCAACTGGGAAAATGGCCACAACATCCTGATGCGCCGCAGCGCCGACGACGAGTTTCTCGCAAAACACAAGCTCACCGCTGAACGTTGGCGCGAAATACTCACGGACAGCAAGACCAGGCTGCTGAAAGTTCGTGAGCAACGGATCAAGCCGGGTCTCGACGACAAGATCATCACCGGTTGGAACGGCATTATGATCTCTGGATTGGCGCATGCATACCGCGCCACCTCAGACACGCGCTATCGCGATGCCGCAATTAAGGCCATGCAATTCATCAACGCCAACCTTCGTGACGGAACAACGCTTTACCGTTCCTTTAAAGGAAAGCGTTCGCCTACGCTCGGATTTCTCGACGACTACGCGCTCACGATCCAGGCGTGCATCGATTTGTATGAAATTACTTTCGACGAATCTTACCTGGAAGAAGCGGCCGTGTTGCTGAGTCACGCCATGGAAAATTTCTTCGACAGCAGGGAACGCTATTTCTTTTATTCTCACCAGGAGGCGGAATCACTCATCTCCCGAAAGAAAGAGATTTTCGACAACGTGATTCCTTCATCCAATTCGATTATGGCGCGAAGCCTCAGAAGGCTGGGACTCATATACGACAAAGCAGAATGGGTCGAGCTTGCCGACGAAATGACCAGCGCGCTTGCCGACCTCACACGCACAGAACCGCATTACATGTCCAATTGGGGCATCGCACTCCTCGAGTCCAAACAACCCATTGCTGAAGTTGTCTTTGTCGGCGACGACGTTCACAAACTTCGCGAAGAGTTCCAATCCGGCTATTATCCATTCTCCCTGTCCCTCGGCTCGAAAACACAAAGTACCCTGCCCCTCCTTCAGGACAAAGAAGCGCTCGGCGGCCGCTCCACGGTATACGTGTGCTTCAACAAGACCTGCCGGCTGCCGGTGCATACCGTGCCAGAGGCAGTGAAGCAGGTGCGGGCGGCTGTTGAGGACGGGGAGTTCGACAAATAACGCGCGCCCGGGATCACATTTGAATTCGAAGAATAAACCCGCTTTCTGCCCTGAATTCGCAGAAACGAGGACTCCAATGTTAAGAAATTGTTAAGTTTTTCCGCGAAACCAAAATCTTTTGCCGCTTCCCTATCGAACTGCCCTGGTCCAAATTTTACGCCGGAGGAGGTGCTGAAACGTCTAAAGCAGGCCCCTGCACACGATTTCTTTATTAATTTCGAGCCGTGAGAATTTATGGATTGTCCGAAAGGACAATCTCCATATAAAACGATAGCTTAGTTTAGTAGAGTAGAAGGCCGCCTCGGGGTAGAGGCGGTTTTCTTTTTATGGGGTATCCGTCCCAGCGCCTCAGTTTCCTGTATACGGCCGGAATTTGTCTAAATTCGCAGGTAAGCCCTTCCAATGAGCCTGCTGATTCTCATCATAATTGCTTTTCTGCCCCAGTCGCAAGAACTCGAGCCGGGATTTTACCTGACGCAGGAGAAGTCGCCGAACTGTCAGAATATGGTCAGGTTGTCCACGAAAAAAAAGGATTTTCTCTGCCTGGCGCCCCGTCCTATCATCCCCACCAGCGAGTTTCGGGCCATTACCGACATTAAGGAGGACCTTGATGCCGGCGTGTACTATGCCGACCTCAGCCTGAGTGACGAAGGCGTGCGCGTTCTGAAAGCCCTTGCGGCCTCGTTCCGCGGATCTACTATGGTGCTGATCCTGAACAACCGCCTCGCTGGAGTGCTCAATTACAACGAAAGCCCCTTCGTCCGCGAAAACCAGATACGGGTGTCCGTTCCCATGCAGCAAGGTACCCTGGTGGAAGTACACACCCTCATCAAGGCGATCATCGCAGAGAATCTGAAACGAACGGCGGGAAGTGAAGGATAGCGTGCACGAATCTCAACAACCCGCCAACACGACCAGACCCGACAACCTCGAAGCGTCGGGCGGCACGCTCTTCTGCGAGGTGATGCTGCCCATCCCCCTCGCCCAGTACTTCACCTACAGGGTGCCACGCGACTTACAGGATGAAATCGAAAAAGGGCAACGCGTCATCGTGCCGTTTGGCGATCGAAAGATCCTGACCGGCATCGTCATGTCACTCCACACCATGCCGCCAAAGGCTTACGAGGCAAAGTATGTGCTGGAAGTACTCGATCCCTTTCCCGTCGTCAGCGACCAACAGCTCAGACTGTTCCAGTGGATGGCGTCGTACTACCTCTGCACGCAGGGCGAAGTTATGAACGCCGCACTTCCTTCCGGACTGAAGTTGTCGAGTGAATCCATGGTACAGCTCTACCCCAACTTCGATCTGGAGCAAACCGACCAACCGTTTTCCGAAAAAGAACTCCTCCTGCTCACACCCCTTCACAACGCGCCGATGAGTTACTCGGCCATTTCGGAATTGTTGGGAATAAAAAACATCTACAGCATCATCAAATCGCTCGTCGCCAAGGAGGCCATTATCCTGTTCGAGCAGATAAAAGAAAAGTACAAGCCAAAAACGGAAAGGCGTGTACGTCTTGTGAAGGAATTTACCGACAGCGAGACGCTGGAGAGCCTCTTTGAATCGTTGGCCACCAAGCCGAAACAGGAGGCCGTACTGTTAAAGTACCTACAGCTCGTGCCGGTAATGCACGACAGATCAGCCAACCGGCAGGGCGTCGCACGCAAAGACCTGTTGGGCGAAGGGGTATCCGCCTCCTCGCTGGCAACACTCATCCGCAATGGTGTCTTTGAAGACTTCAACGTGACCATCTCACGCGTTGGCGGTGAAACAGAAGCCGAGACGCCGCACGTTCAGCTTAGCGCCGAACAAAAACAGGCGCACGCCGGAATCCTCGAAGCCTTCGCGCAGCAGCCGGTGACACTCTTGCGCGGAATTACAGGAAGCGGCAAGACCGAAATATACGTGAACCTCATACGCCAGGCATTGGACGGTGGATCACAAGTGCTGTACATGCTGCCGGAGATCGCACTGACCACCCAGATCGTGCGACGGCTTCAGAAAATCTTCGGTGGCGCTATGGGCGTCTACCACTCGCGCTTTTCCGATGCCGAGCGAGTTGAAGTATGGAAAGGTATCCAGAGCGGAACGTTCCGGTTCATCGTTGGCGTGCGATCGTCTGTACTGCTCCCCTTCGACAACCTCGGATTGATTATCGTCGACGAAGAACACGACCCGTCGTACAAACAACAAGATCCCGCGCCACGATACCACGCACGCGACGCCGCGGTGATGCTCGGACAAATTCACCACGCAAAAGTACTGCTGGGCTCCGCAACCCCTTCAATGGAGTCGCACTTCCTCGCACAACACGGAAAGTACGCTTTTGTGAAACTCGACAAACGGTTTGGAGAGGCGCGACTGCCCGAAGTGCTCATCGCCGACATGACAAAAGAGCGAAAGGCTAAAACTGTCAAGGGTGAGTTCTCCATGCTCATGCTTAACAGCATTGCGCAGACGCTCGACCGTGCCGAACAGGTCATCATCTTCCAAAACCGTCGCGGCTACTCTCCGATGATGATGTGCGACGTGTGCCATTGGGTTCCCAAATGCATCAACTGCTCCGTCAGCCTAACCTATCATTCGTACCGGAACGCACTCGTGTGTCACTATTGCGGCTATCGCGAAACGACCCCGACAGCATGTCCCACCTGCAGTTCAACGCGACTGAAGACTGTAGGGTACGGGACGGAAAAACTCGAAGAAGAGCTGAAGGTCTACTTTCCCGAAGCACATATTCAGCGCATGGACCTGGACACGACGCGCACCAAGAAGAGTCACGAAACCATCCTGGAAGATTTTGAACAGGGCAATACGCACATTCTGGTCGGGACACAGATGGTGACGAAAGGTCTCGACTTCGATAAAGTCGGGATGGTGGGCATTTTCAACGCAGACCGGATGATGCACTTCCCGGATTTTCGTTCGCACGAACGCGCGTTCCAGCTCATCACACAAGTGAGCGGAAGAGCAGGCCGTCGCGATGTGCCCGGACGTGTCGTCATCCAGACGTCTCATCCCGACCACCCGCTGTTGCAGATGGTGTTGCGGCACGATGTCGACGGTTTCTACAACTACGAAATTTCGGAACGGGCGAAGAGTCACTTTCCACCGTTCACGCGACTCGTAGAAATTATCGTCAAACACAGCGACCGTAAGGTATGTCATGCCTGCGCGGGACATCTGTTCGACCTTTTCAGACAACACCTCTCCGACGTACGGATCATGGGCCCCGCCGAGCCCATCATCGCCCGCATCCGCAACCAGTATCTCATGACGATCCTCGTCAAGATCCCCCGCGGCTACGCCGGACTCCAGGATGTCAAGCTACGTATCCAGGATTGCGTCGCAACGATCCTTAAAGAAAAGGAGTATCGGAATGCAAGGGTGGTCCTGGATGTCGATCCGGTTTAGGCCGTAAAGCAGGCCGATGGCCGCTTTACGGCAAGCGTTGATGTTTCGGAACTTGCTAAAGGTATGCTCGATTGATAGCGAGTGGTTACCTAAGGAGTTCCGAATGCTTTAACCTGCTCAGCAATCGGGATGGGGGCTAGCCTTTGGCCGGTATACTTGGTCTCACCTCGATTTTGCTTGGCAGCGTCCGGGGATGCATGCGCAGCAAGTCGACGACGATTTGTCCGATGTCTTCGGGTTGGATTTTCCACGCATCCTTATCGTTCGGCGTGTGGTTGTTGAAATACGTAGCCACTGATCCTGGCATGATCGTCGACACTTTTATGCCTTGTCTGCGCAGGTCGAGCATCACGGCTTGAGTGAATCCCACAAGGCCGAATTTACTCGCATTGTATGCCGAGCCGTTTTCGAAAAAGTTGACGCCCGCCAGGCTGGCGATGGTGATAATATATCCTTTTGATTCCTTCAGCGGGTCCAGCGCTGCCTTGATGCTGTGAAATACGCCCGTCAGGTTCGTGTCGATGGTTTCGTTCCATTGTTCTTCCGTAAGCGTTTCAATGGGAGCGAAATGACCCACACCGGCGTTTGCTACCAGCACGTCGAGTTTGCCCCAGCGTGAAATAATGTCTTTGACGGCGTCGGCCTGCGCTTTTGCATTCCGCACATCGACTGCGAAGCCGAGCACTTCGCCCTTGTCAGACAGCTTCTTTTGGGCGGCATCAACACCTCCCTGCGAGCGAGCCGTTATGGCTACTTTCAGTCCTTGCTCCAGCAGCGATTGCGCTATCCCATAACCAATACCCTTACTTCCGCCCGTCACGAGGGCGACCTTTCCTTTCAACGTTGTCATAGCTGATTGTTTTTGCCGTTGAAATTAGCATGCGCGTGGGGAAAAAGGACGATTTTGTCCAGCAATTGTCGTTATTTTTTCCCTGAATTCAGGGAACATTCTCGATGCGAGGTACGTAATTCAAAGCATGCACATTCCGTCGGAGACGATATTCGACGCGTGGGTAAGTTCGTCCCACGTCTACGCGCTCGATCAGGGTGCCGTAGTTACCACCGTACTCCTCCTGGGCCAGGATCAATTCACCCAGGCTGCACTCGCACCGGGCGACGAGATCACGGTGCAGGCCACCGAGGCGCCCGGCGTCCAGGTCCGCTGCCTCATCCTCGACATCGAATCCATGAGCGCCGAACCCGGCAACGTACATGTGAGGCTTACCCTGAGAAAGAGTTGAAGATTGAAGAGTTGAAGATTGAATAATCCGGGCATGAATCGAGTTCCAGGCTTAAAGATTGAAGCCCAGCGCCCTTTGTAAGGAACTCCACCTCATCAACTTACCTCCGCCCCCGGCAGATACCGCAACTCCAACACTCCAACACTAACCGTAAAGCGGCCGCGGGCCTGCTTTACGGCAACACTTCAACACTCTTACTCATGCCTCAACGTATCCACCGGATTCGTCGCGGCGGCCTTCAACGTATGTGCTCCGATGGTAAGCCAGGCAATGAGGATGATGAGGAAGTTGGGAAGGAGGAATATCCACCAGGCAAGGTGGATACGGTTTTCGAAATTTTCGAGCCACCCGGTCATGGCGTACCATGAGAGGGGAATTGCCAGCCCAATGGCAATGACGATAAGGATGGTGTATTCTTTACACAGCAGCGCGATGATGCTCTCGCTGGTGGCACCGAGGACTTTCCGTATCCCGATTTCTTTCGTTCTCAGCAGTACAGTGTATGACGAAAGACCAAACAGTCCGAGGCAGGTGATAACGATCGCCAGGAACGAGAATACACCGACAACTTTCCCGAAGCGGATGTCGCTGTTGTATTGGTTGTCGTAGTGATCGTCGAGGAAATAGGAGTTGAAGGGATTCCCCGGGAAGCTTGCCCGAAACAGCCCCTCAATTTCGCTGATGGTTCTCGCAAAGTCGCTGCCGTTGAGTCGTATCGGAATATACGCACCGTACGACGGATCCAGGGGGAAAAACACGGGCGACACTGCATACTTCAACGTTTCGTGGTGATAGTTTTGCAGGACGCCGATGATCGTTATGGTGTCGCCCGACCAAATGATCTTTTCGTTGATGGCTTCGCGCGGACTTCGGAATCCCAGCACCGTCGCTGCCTGCTCGTTGATGACCATAAGCGTGTAGTCGGCCGGGTCGGATGGGGTATACATCCGTCCTGCCGTAAGCTCCAGGTCGAATACCTTGGTGAAGTCCTCATCCACGGACACGATCTGGAACTGGTTGACCTGGTCGTCGCCGCTGCCCAGGCGCTTGATGCCGTTGGCGTATTCGACAATGCGCGCGCCCGGCGTCTCGCGCATAAATGTCATGCTCGCCACGCTGGCGATTCGCTCTACCTCCGTCTTGAACGTCTTCAGCGTTTCTGCGTACAGCGAATCCTTCTTCAGCGGCGCTTTCACAACCAGCACCTGGTCGAGGTTGAAGCCCAGCGACTGCGTACGCAAGAACCGTATCTGCTGGTGCACGACGTACGTGCAGATGATCAGCGTGATGGCGGTCACAAACTGCATGATCACCAGTCCTTTTCGCAGCAATGTGCCGTTTGACGAGCCTGTGAACTTGCCCTTCAAAACCTGCATGGGCTTGAATCCTGACAACACCATGGACGGATATGAGCCGGAAAGCAGCGTGCCCGCCAGCAGGATGGAGAACACCAGCCCAAGGAACTTGTCGGACACCAGCGACGCGGGGTTAAACGACCGTCCACACAGGTCGCCAAAGGCAGGCAGCAGAAGAAACACCGCAATCCACGCAATCACCATGGCAGCGACATTGTAGATGAGCGACTCCGAAAGGAATTGGGCCACAAGCTGGAAGCGGAACCCGCCCAGCACTTTTCGAATGCCCACCTCTTTAGCGCGCTCGAGCGACTTTACTGTGGCGACATTGATATAGTTGATGTAGGCAATGCAAAGGATGAAGTATGCGATCAGGCCAAGGTAGTACACCATCTGGTGGTTGCCATTGGCCTTCATCTCGTTCTTGAAATTTGAGAACAGGTGAATGTCGCGCAGCGGTTGAAGGTGAAAGACCATGTTCTGGCCCGACTCCCGCAGCCAGTCGCCCGTCCGCTTCTCCACCAGGTCCGGCAAACCCGCACGGATGATATCCGGATCGGCACCGGGTCTCAGCAAGATGTATGTATAATACCCATCCCATTTCCATGAGTCGACCGCGCGTTCGCCCGCGTAGTCGATATAAGTCTGTAGCGACGCCAGCACGTCGATGTCCATATGACTGTTGTCCGGGATGTCTGCGAAGATGCCCGTCACTTCCAGGTCGAACAACCCGCGGAGGTCAAGGACCTTGCCCATCGGGTCCTCGGCGCCGAAATATTTGGCAGCCGCTGATTCGGAAAGCATTACCGTACCCGGACGCCCGAGGGAAGACACGTCACCCCGAACCAGGGGTATGGAGAATACGTCGAAGAAATTCTCGCTGGCAAAGTAGAAGTGGGGTTCCTCAAGCACCTTGTCATCGTGGGTAAGCACCGCTGGTGAGTAGAGGATGTTGACATACGCTTCAACTCCGGCAAAGGTCTCGGCCACCGCCTCTCCCACTGCCGAGCAGATCATAACCGACCGGTTTGTTACTTCGCCCTGGTTGTAGCGGTCTTGCTGCAGGCGATAGATGCGGTCGGCGTTAGCATGAAAGGCATCGTAGCTGCGTTCGTGGTCTACGTATAACCAGACGAGGAAAAAGGCTGCTATCCCTACGGCCAGACCGGCGATGGTGATGATGGAGTATACACGGCTCTTGAGTATGCTCCGCAGGGAAACAACAAAATAATTTTTGAACACGCCTCGTGGGGCTTAAAGTCAGCTTAAAAAGTACTGCAATTTAGAATATTTTCTCCTGCAACGCCGTACAGTGGTCGCGATAAATCACGGACTACAGATCATTTTGAGGGAAACATCGTTCGTGGCCGGCAACAGGAACCAAATGCGTATTGCCTTTCACCCGTTTATGTAATGGTCACGCGAGACAACTGTAATGCCTTCTTTATGAATGCATTATAAGTATTTGATTAAGGGTAGACTTTGAGTCAAGTTACGCACAATAGAAAAGTAAGAGGTTGTGATCCTGAGCGGTGGACGCGCGTTGGAGTTGCGCGAGCGAAGGATCCCGATCGGGTTCGCACGCTCTCTTACTTTTACAATACCTTTCTCAACCTATAAGCATTCATCGCCGTCACCCCAAGCTTCTCCGTCAGCCGATGGTTCACATACGCGCCGACAACAGCCCCGATGCCGGGGATGAGTTGGAGGAGTTTAGCGAGGTCGATGTAGTCGCGGTATTCCTGCTGGAAGTTTCGCCAATCGAACTTGTGGATGTCGTCCGGGAGTTCTTTGCTGACGCGCTGCCAGTCCTTCATGATAGCAAAGATCTCACGCCGGCGTCGCTGGCTGGAAAAGGTCAGCTGGAAAATGTGCAGGAGGTATACCCTTTCGCGATAGTCTTTCGTGTTAATACCGTAGGCGGCAGCAATCTCGAACAGCATCTTCATCTTGAGGCTGAGCCAAATGGGGAAGTCGGCCAGGCCGAGAAGGACCCCACCAAATCCTGTTACCGCACCTTCGGCTGCCGCGGTGTTGCGATAGAAGGCGATGCGACCACGGACGTATTCTTCGAGAACTTCCAGCGAATCAAAGGTACGCGGTTTGCGCGTCGTGTACCCGGCGCCAAAGAGTACCGCGCGCGTCATCTGTTCGATGGCCGCTGTGATCACCTGGTGGACCTTCTCCGGGATTAGCCGGTTCACGGCCACCTGGATGTCTTTCGACACGTCGTTGATCACCGACGGACGCTTTTCCATCTTTCGTTGCCACGCCTTGAGTTCGCGCTTTATTCTCCTTTCGTACTTCATTCACACGTTTACTTCACCACGGTCAATCTGATTCTTCAATCTGTTCCAGTATCACGTTTTTACACATTCAACATTTCTTCGTCGCCATCAGGCAACCCGGATCTGCGTACTAAAAAAGTCTCAGGCACGCCCTTGGATGCATTCGTACACACCAATCTATCTTGATGATTCCAAAAAAATCTCTCTATCTGCGCGATTCTGCGGTTAAACCTTATTACCAAATGCATTGATCACGTTGTCGTGCAACAACCGTCGCACTTCGTCATCAGTGACCCCCTTTTTCTTTAATAACGGAATCAGCACGTTATGGATGGAAAGATACGAGCGGAAGGAGCCGTTGCCTTTTTCTTCCGGAGTGTACCAGCCGGCGTCCTGTGAAATGAGGACCTTATGGAGTAGTCCCGCGTTGTGAAGAGCTAGAATATTCTCTGCATAGTCAGCCGCGTTGTCGTCCTGCACGCCGTCAAGGCTGATCCAGCAACCCCGCCGGGCGGCGGCCACGTGCCGTTGGACATCCTTTTCTCCCTGGGCGTGAACCCATATGAATGCCTCGGCAGGCACCCCCTCTTTGGTAAGGATGTCCAATGCCTCAAACGCCCCCGGCCCCCCGCCCGTATGCGAGGCGATGGCAAGTCCCGTTTCGCGGTGTGTGATGGCGGCGGCACGAATAAGACGCGCGTGTACGGGCGACAGCGACCCTTCGTCGAGCCCGATCTTGATGAAGCCGGGTTTGATGCCAGTGTCTTCAATGCCCCGCTCCCATTCGTTGATCCACCTTTCTGCGAGGGATTCCGCGGAAGCCGTCAGGGCGTGGGCGGGCAAGAATTTGTTTTGTCGCGCGCCGTAATAGCCTGTGTTGGTCACCAGGTGGAGGCCGCTGGCTTCGGATAGTCGCGCCAGGAGCCGGGGATCCCGGCCCAGCCAGGCGGGGGTGCATTCAAACAGCGCATCAAAGCCGGCAGCCTTTATGGCGGCAAGCTTAGGTGTCATCACCCGGACCACATCGTCGCGATCCCAGCGATGATAGCCCGTATCCATTGCACCAATAAAATCAACGAGCACATGCTCATGACTCAGTATTAAGCCCAATTCGTCGGCGGATACCGGTCCGCGTACGGTCATAATCGTCCGATCTTTCCGCTGTTGTGGGGCAGCTCCACCCCGGCCATGACAAATGGGGATTCCCGCAGCGGCTAGCGCCGTCAAGACCGTGTTCCGAAGCAGTTTTCGCCGTGTGATCATGCTAGAGGCTTTTTCATAAGGTTAGGCGGTAACGCCCGGGGCATGCCGGACGCTTTTTGTGTTATATTTGTCGCTCAGCACCTTAAGTTAACATACCACTTCCTAAACTATGAAGACTCCATTGATTTTACTGTTCGCAGCGGCATGCATTGTTGCAGAAGCGCAGGTTAGGATCCCGTCGGCAAGTCCGAAAGGCACAGTGTCTACTACTGTAGGACTCACTGATATCCAGGTCGAATATTTCAGGCCACAGATGCGGGGTAGAAAAATTTTTGGAGAGGGTCAGGAATACGTTACGCCCTACGGCCGCATGTGGCGCACGGGTGCAAACAGCGGTACCGTGATCTCGTTTTCAGATGACGTAATGGTAGAAGGCGTTAAGGTGCCCAGCGGAAAATACCTGATCCTCACCATCCCCGGTGCATCGGAATGGACGGTGTCGTTGTACAGCGACTTATCCCTGGGTGGCGACGTTCACTTGTATGATAAGTCGAAGGAGGCCGCCAGCTTTAAAGTAAAGCCCACGACACTGCCACAGCCCGTTCAAACATTCACGGTCAACATTGGGGATATTTCAGACGACAGCAAACAGGCAAAGATTGAGCTCGCCTGGGAAAAAACGTCTGTGAAGTTTACCGTGGAGGTGGAATACGACAGCAAGGTGATGGCGTCTATCCAGAATACGAAGGAGATGAATCCCTTCGACCTGTTCCAGGCGGCGGTTTACTACCTCGAAAACGGCAAAGACCTGAAGCAGGCTTTAGCCTGGATCACCAAGGCTGAAGAAAGCATCAAAGACGCCTACTGGCTGCAATATCAGAAAGCCCGCATCCAACAGGGCCTCGGTGACAAGTCCGGCGCCCTCGCCACGGCCAAAGCCTCTCTTGAAAATGCCAAAACAGCACAGGACCTGGCCTTCCAGAAGATGAACCAAGCCCTAATCGCTGCGCTCCAGTAGGCAGTTGTGAGCAGTTGGTAGGAAAATAACCAGTGATTCATCACCAGGGTCATCACAAGGACCTAGACATTTTACATGGCAGGTACCACTGCCAACTGTTTAACGTCCTTTACTGCCACTTAACCCCCAAAATCTACCCCTCCCCTTAGGCGTTGGTTACTCCTCCTCCCCCCAGGGAATATACCCTCGCCTAACCCAATTTTTTTTACCTAACCTAACCGACCATGCGACGATTGTTTTGGACGCTGGTAAATGCTATAGGGCTTTGTCTTCTCCTGCTGTTTTCGTGCAGCAAGGACAGTGAATCTCCGGCCTATGATTTCAAGGACCAGGAGCTGTCGGGCTTCATTGAGGGAGTCGACTGGATGTATGGCGACGGCTATGCCACCACTACCGGCGAAGGTGCGACTGCAAAAATGCATATCACCCTCGTATTGCCTTCGGAGGATGAAGGTTGCGACATCATGCCGGAAGGGGACCGCGTGTTCTTTTCCTTCCCGTTGCAGGCGGGGATCCATGTGCTCAAACTCGACTTCAACGATGTAGAAAACAGCCGGACGGTTACGCTCTTCGACAGCGAAGAAGTCATGAACGTCATCGCCACGGAAGGCGCTGTTGAAATAACGTCAATCACAGAAACGCATATCACCGGCCGCATTGATGCCCGCGCCGATGAAGATAACTTTGTTAACGGAAACTTTTCCGTACCGTTGTGTAATTGATTCCACTTGCTCTGAGTTGAATACCTGGAAACCGGCGCAGTGATGTGCCGGTTTTCTTTTCACCGCACCCCTCACGCGCCTGGCGGCGAATTGTTTTTTTCACCGCAGTGACGCGGAGAAATGGAGATTTTTTGTGGGGTCATCAAGAT
>JAJJPK010000162.1:0-12781 GCA_032907565.1 Cyclobacteriaceae bacterium
GGCAAGGCCATTACAGTGTAGGCGATAAAGAATGCAGTGGCTACCAGGTAGGACTGCAATTCAGTCTCCAGTTCGCAAGCAATTTTCAGGTACGGAATGAGCGTTCCGTTTACCCACGTTACAAACCCAAACACAAAAAACAAAGCCCCGATGATCGTCATCGAGAGGACATACTGCTTCTTCTGGTCAGTCATGCAAATGAAGGTTAGGTTTTATTTGGGTCACGAACTGGATAATTAAGCAAATCCCGGTTAAAGCTATAATTTTGGCCTTACATTATTACAGGCCGGTATTTGGTTACTAAAAAGAAAAAAACGAAAACCCTATGGACACACCAAAAAGCACGCAAAAAAAGTTAACCCTGCTCGTACTCGCCGCGGGTATAGGCAGTCGCTACGGGGGGATAAAACAGATCGACGGCTTCGGCCCCAACGGCGAAACGATTATGGATTATTCGCTGTACGACGCCATTAGGGCAGGGTTTACGAAGGTTGTGTTCATCGTTAGGGACGAAATACAGGACACCGTAAAGGAAATGTTCCTGCCGCGCCTTCAGGGCAAGGTTGAGGTGCAATTCGTAATCCAGTCCCTCGACAAGCTCATACCGGAGGAATTCCGGAATGCGGATCGTCAGAAACCCTGGGGCACGGGACATGCCATGCTTTGTGCGAAGGACGTTATTGATGAGCCTTTTGCAGTAATTAACGCAGATGATTTTTACGGACGTGAATCATTCCGTGCCGTTGCGCAGCATTTTGCAGAAGATAAAGAAGGTGCTCATGCGCTTGTCGGCTACACACTGAAGGACGTTCTGTCGGAACACGGCAGCGTTTCGCGGGGCTGCGGTGAGCAGGATGCCAATGGCTATTTGATATCGGTGGTAGAACGAACGAAAATCCTGAAAGAGAACGGCAAGATCATCGCACGTGAACCCGACGGCGATATCGTAATGGACCCCGAAACACCGACATCCATGAACTTCTGGGGATTTTATCCCTCAATTTTCCCAATAGCCGGCGAAATGTTTATCGATTTCCTCAGGGAAAAACACAAAGAGCCGAAATCGGAATTCTTTATTCCCTTATTTGTAAACCGTATGGTGAAGGAAGGGCGCGGGAAGGTCCGGATTGTTTCTGGTGGTCACACGTGGTTTGGCGTAACTTACCAGGAAGACAAAAACATGGTGTCATCGCGTATCCAGGAGCTGGTCGATAAAGGCGAATATCCGGCGAAGTTGTGGAGTTGAAAATCCCGTAAAAAAGTAGCGGTCAGGTATCCCGTCCGTTTCGTATCTTAGTTGCATGGATGCAATAGTGCGACTTGCGAATGGCTTTGTCGGGTACAGGGCGTTCGCACCGGTTCTCATCGGCATTGCCGTAGTGTTGATTTCCTTCCATCCCGTTGGCAATGCATCGCGTTCGCTCCTCGGGGGATGGCAGTATGATGCGGGCGACCAGCGCATGACGCGCATATTTACCGAGAAGTATTTTACCATCGCGGTATACAAAAAATCAGACGGCGATTTCATCAGCACTGCGGGGGGTTCCTGGAGGATCGAGGGGACGAACCTGGTTCAGTTGTATGAATACCACACCGCCAATCCTGACCTTGTAGGCAAGGAAGAACGCTTTCCGCTGGAAGCGGGCGACGACGCGTTCTCGCTCAAATCCGGCAATCAAAAAGAAATGTGGAAACGTCTCGACGATGGCACCCCCGGGCAGCTGGCAGGGGCGTGGCTTATCACGGGGCGATATCAGGACGGTGAGGTCCGTCGACGCACACCGGGTGTCCGAAGGACGATGAAGATCTTATCCGGAACACGGTTCCAGTGGATCGCTTACAACACAGAAACCAAGGAGTTCTTCGGAACCGGCGGAGGAACCTACACCACTGAGAACGGGAAGTACACCGAACGCATCGAATTCTTCTCCCGCGACAAATCGCGCGTTGGCGCCAGCCTTGAATTCGACTTCAGTCTAGAAAACGGCGAATGGCGACATAAAGGCCTCAGCAGTCG
Organism: Cyclobacteriaceae bacterium; assembly: GCA_032907565.1. Taxonomy (GTDB): domain Bacteria; phylum Bacteroidota; class Bacteroidia; order Cytophagales; family Cyclobacteriaceae; genus ZC4RG29. The sequence continues at coordinate 2,018 of JAJJPK010000162.1, forward strand.
TGGTGAACCCCTCGACGAGATTTGGACGCGAAGGGAAGTGTTGGGGATATAATCGAGGTGTTGAAGTGTTGAAGTGTTGAAGTGCTGAAGTTTCTGGTGGGCCGCTAGTGTGCGTTAAGCAGCTGGCGACTACGGACCTATGAAGGAACCCGGTGTAAAGGCACCCCCTATATTCGGGGTATCAACTTCAACACTCCAACACTCCAACACTTCAGAACCGCTCCAACTCCGAAAAGAAGAAGTCACTTTCAATCGCAGCATTCTCGTCGCTGTCGGAGCCGTGGATGGCGTTGGCTTCGATGGAGGTAGCAAATAGCGCGCGGATGGTTCCAGGTGCGGCCTTTTTGGGATCGGTGGCACCGATGAGCGTTCGAAAATCCTCAACGGCATTGTCCTTTTCGAGGATCATGGGGACGATGGGACCTGAGGACATATATTTCACGAGGTCGCCATAGAACGGCCTTTCCTTATGAACGGCATAGAACTGACCGGCTCGTTCCGGGCTCAACGCAGCTTTCTTGAGCGCCACAATCCTGAATCCTGCTTCTTCGATCATTTTGATGATAGCCCCGGTGTGGCCTGCGCCTACGGCATCGGGCTTAATCATGGTGAATGTCCGGTTTCCTGCCATTCTGTCGAGTAATTGTTTGTTTTCCTTCGTTTTCGCCAAATACGGCCGCAAAAATAGAAAAAAATCCTTCAGTCTGAGGCTTACACCGCCCATGGATCGGGCTGGGACGCTACGAAAGGAATTTTTTTAGCATTTTTGCCCTTTGGTTTTCCGGTAAGCATGCAAAATGCACGAGAATTAAAGGTTTTGCTGGGGCAGCCCAGAAAAGCGGTGGTACTGATGCATTACAAGCCCGATGCCGACGCCCTGGGTTCTTCCCTCGCGCTGGCGGCATGGTTGAGAAAAGGAAATCATACGGTTACCGTCATTTCCCCCAGCGATTACCCGTCATTTCTCAATTGGATGCCGGGGAACAGTGAGGTGGTAGTGTACCAGGCTGCACGGCCTGACGTGCCTGCACGGGCGATCGCAGAGGCAGATTTGGTCTTTTGCCTGGACTTTTCGAGCCTTTCCCGAATCAACGAACTCGGCGAAATGGTCCGGCGGTCATCCGCGAAGACTGTGCTCATCGACCATCACCTTGAGCCTGAGCGCTTTGCTGATTTCGAAGAATGGGATGCCACCGCAGCTTCAACGGCCGAGCTCGTTTACAGGTTAATTGTCCAACTCGGTGGTGAAGACAAAATCGACTGCTGCATAGCAGATTGTCTTTACGCCGGATTAATGACTGACACAGGAAGCTTCCGGCACAACAATACCACGCACGAGGTATTTGTCACGGCAGCCGCACTTGTCAAAAAGGGAGCGAACCCTCACCGGGTATCCAAACTGATTTACGACAATAACACGCTGGCGCGCTTGCGACTTATGGGATATGTGTTGTCTCAGAAGTTGCAGGTCATTCCCGAATTAAGGACAGCATACATCACGCTCAGCCGCGACGAACTTCGGCAATATGAATCCCAGACCGGCGACACAGAAGGACTCGTAAACTACGGACTATCAATAAAAGACATTGTTCTTTCCGTCCTGATTTATGAACGGAAAGACGGCAGCGTAAAACTGTCGTTCAGGTCAATCGGCAATTTTTCCGTAAACGACCTCGCCCGACAGCATTTTGAAGGCGGAGGACACAAGCACGCATCAGGGGGGCAATCTCCCCTTTCCCTTGACGATACGCTCGCGAAATTCCTCAGCATACTGCCCTCGTATCGCGATTTATTGCTACAAGAGGGATACATTACAACCTTACCTACAAATCAGGAGTCTAAACAAAACAAAGCATGAGAATCTCAGTAATACTGGCGGCAGGGATAGCCTTGCTAGCAGCCTGCTCCCAGTCGGCGATACGGGAAACCCCCAGTGGGTTCAAATTTACGGTAGTGAAGGAAGGGACTGGAGAAGTCGCGCGCCCCGCGCAATACGTGGTATTCAATTTCAGAGTGACGGATTCACAGGATTCGATCTGGGTGGATACGTACGACCGCGGGTACCCCGAATTTTCCCGCATCCAGGACAGCAGCGCAATTGCCCATGAGGATGGCATCACGCAAATGCTGCGGATGCTCTCAACAGGTGACAGCGCCACGTTCAGCCTAACCATCGCTGAACTGTTCCGCGACTTTGCACGTCAGCCGGTGCCACCACACCTCGACTCGTCGCTCGTTGTGACGTACGCGATTACGGTCCGCGAAATCGTGAAGCCGGAGGACTTCGCCGAATTTCAGTCGCGCATGGAGGAAGACTACTATGCGTTTATGAATAAAAACGCAACGGAGCAGCTGGGTAAAGATACAGTCGCGATCGACTCGTTTCTTTCTGAGCGGAATATCGTTGCGCACAAGTTGCCCTCAGGAATACGCTACGTAATCCACAAAGAGGGAACAGGGCCCCTGGCCCAGGCAGGGCAGGCGGTGATGGTCGACTATGCCGGCTACTTGCTTGACGGTACCTATTTCGATACGTCCATTAAGGCGACTGCTGAGGAAAAGGGACTCTTTGACGCACGACGCGACGCGCAGAACGGCTATCGGCCGTACGAAGTGGTGATCGACCAGACGTCCGTGATCCAGGGATGGCATCACGCACTCAAGCAGCTCAACGAAGGAGCGGAAGGGACTTTCTACATCCCTTCAGGACTGGCGTATGGCCCGCAGGCATTCAACGGCATAAAGGCCAACAGCGTGCTGGTATTTGACCTCAAGATGGTAGATATAAAGTGACGCCCCAATTGTAAAGGAGAGGGCGTACAATTGATGGCTTTTGAATCACATAGATACACAGACATGAAAGCAGGACGGTTTGTACTTTATGCAGTGATTGCCCTATCCCTCGCCTCGTGCCTTAATGACGACGGCAGCAACAGCAAGCTAAATGAAGAGGTGAAACTGATTGACGATTACCTCGAGAGCAACGGGATCACAGAAAATGTTTTATACGACAATTTCAACGGCATCAGGGTTCATGTCCACGAATACGGAAAGTTGGCCCCACCCCACGATGGACAAGACGTTACTATCAACTACGTTGGTAAGCTGTTCTCAACCGGAGCCATCTTCTCTCAGGGCGTCATCACCGACAAGGTTCAAAACTTGTCGCCCTTTGGACTTGAGCTGACCGTGCGAAGCGTGATGACCGGATCGAACGTAACCGCTTATATCCCTTCCAGCAGCGGCTTCGGCCCCGCTGGCGCGAATGGCGTGCCACCCGATGCGATCCTGGTGTACGATATTTTCCTCGCCCACACAGAACGAACGGCGACTGAAAAGGCGCAGTTCAAGGCCGACAGTACGGCTATTGTCAAATACATCAACGACAACGGCCTTGATCATGAGCTTCGTACTGGCGATGTATGGATGACTGTAGATCAGCCGGGAATAGGACCTTTTCCCAATCCTTACTCAGTAGTTACGTTGGACTACAAGCTGAGCCTGATGTCTAACCCCGCAGCCGTGTTCGACGAGGGCACGCTGACCGAGCGTCCGATCTTCGAATTGATCGACGGATTTAAGGTTGTGATGCCGATGTTGAACGAAGGGGCAAAGGCAAGGTTTATTATACCGTCGATCCTGGGTTACGGGCCTACCGGGACGTCCTCAGGTGTGCCAGCGAATGCGATCCTCATCTACGAGATTACGCTCACGAACATTCATGAATGATCCGGATACTGCTTGCATCCAATAATGAACACAAGCTTTCGGAAGTCAGGTCCATCCTCGGGCCTGACTTCCAGGTTTTAAGCCTTGCCGACGTAGGCTTTGATGAAGACATCCCGGAAACGCAAGACACCATCGAGGGCAACGCGGAGCAAAAAGCCAGGTATGTATTCGAACGTCTTAAGATGCCTTGCCTTGCAGATGACAGTGGCCTCGAAGTGACGGCTCTCAATGGAGAGCCGGGAGTCCGCTCGGCCCGATATGCCGGCACCCACGGAAACAGCGCAGAAAACATGCGGCTGCTGCTGAAAAAGCTGGAAGGCGTAGACGACCGCTCAGCTCGTTTCAAATGCGTGCTCGCCTACATTGACAATGACGGTCGCCTTCATCGATTTGAAGGCATAGTAAAGGGCACGATCCTGACCGAACCAAGAGGCCATGGCGGGTTTGGCTATGACCCGTTGTTCGTTCCCGAAGGCTACCTAAAAACGTTCGCGGAGATGAAAGACGAGGAAAAGAATGCCATCAGCCATCGGACAAACGCCCTGCGGAAGCTCACAGAATTCGTAAAGACGAAGGCCTAACGAATCTCCCCGGCGATCGTTAAGTTTGGACCGTATGACTACCGTTCACTTCACCATTGGGATCACAGGTGGCAGCGGCTCGGGAAAGACGCGCTTCATCACAGAACTCGCTCGCAGATTCGCCAGCGGCGAACTGTGCGTGGTCAGCCAGGACCACTACTACAAACCCATTGAGAACCAGGTGGCCGACGCGAAGGGCATCGAAAATTTCGATCTCCCGACAGCCATCGACCATGAGCAATTCCTTCGCGATATACAACAGATAAAGAAAGGCCATTCGGTTACCCGGAAGGAATATGTGTTCAATAATCCTGCGGCCGTCCCAAAGGACATTGTCCTGAAACCCGCCCCCGTACTCGTTGTGGAAGGCCTGTTCATCAGATACTTCAAGGAAATCGACCGCGAACTGGACCTGACCCTTTTCATCGACGCCAGCGATCACCTCAAGCTGGCGCGCCGCATCCTTCGCGACAGCGAGGAACGGGGCTACGGTCTGAACGACGTGCTGTACCGCTATCAGCATCACGTTATGCCGGTGTATCAAACTGCCATTGAACCCCTTCGCGATACGGCCGACCTCGTTATCCCGAACAACCACCATTTTGGACGAGCGCTGGAGTGGCTGGAATATGCCATCCGGGGCCGCCTGGCCGCAATTGGCCGGGATTAGGAGCCGCTCCGCGCAAAGGCAGTCAAATCTTGGCTTTTCTTGCCGCGATGTGCTAGTTTTGTACGCTTAAAGGAAATGATGACCCGGGAAAGAAGCAGGCTGTTTATGATGATTTTCGGCTCACTGACCGCCGCAATGGTCGTTGTGACGCAGCTGTTTTTTTTCGAAGGTCCCCGGGATACGCACGATTCGGGCGTCAAGACGGAGAAGACCAGCGACGAGTCGTCGGGCGAGAAAGTCTTCTTTTCAGCACCCCAGCCTTCGGTGCTGTCGTCATTCAACGCGGGCCTTAGCCATGAGGCCGTGTTTCTTTTTGAGATCCTTCTGGACGGCCGTGAGCACAAGGCATGGTCGCCTGAGGTACCGGTATCGCTCGGGAAATATTTCCTTACACTCTTCCGAACCATCATCTCGCCAAACGCTCCCTGAAGCGCGGGTTACCCGCGCCGCATCGTCCTGGTAGACGGCGCGCGCATCTGATTCTTTTTCCGTTTGGTTTTACATTCTAACAATTCATATGCAGAACAAAGGTTTTGTCATCGCATTGACGGTAATTATTACGGCGCTATGCCTTTTCTACCTGTCGTTCACCATCGTTTCACGCCAGGTCCAGGCCGATGCAACAGCATACGCCACGGATGAGAACGGCGTATTCGATTATGTCAAGAAGCAACGATACATCGATTCGGTCTGGAACAAGCCCGTCTATAACTTTTTCGGGGCCGAGTACACATACAAAGAAGTAAAGGACAACGAGCTGCGCCAGGGTCTCGACCTGCAAGGTGGGATGCACGTGACCCTTGAGGTCTCTCCTGCCGACATCATCCGTGGGCTGGCAAACAACAGCCAGGACTCCGCGTTCGTGAAAGCGATGAATCGCGCGAGACAGATGCAGCGGACGTCGGGCGGAAATTTTGCCGACCTGTTTTTCCAGGCTTTCAGAGAGGTAAATCCGGATGGCAGGCTGAGAGACATCTTCGCAAATTCAACCACGCGCGGTAAAATCAACATCAACGACAGCGATGAGCAGGTCCAGGCAGTGATCAACACTGAAATAGAGGAGGCCATCGAAAGGTCTTACACAATCCTCAGAAACCGCCTCGACCAGCGGCTGACAGTGCGCTTACCGAGCTGGAGCGACGGTTATCCGCTGCCGGCGATAGTTCAAGCGCCGGGCTCGATTCGGTCGGCGCCATGACCACCTCGCCACTCTTCGCACTGAGTAATCCTCCTGGATCATTCCGATACGCACTTCAGGACACGGCACAGATCAACGCAATCTTCCGGCGGTCTGACGTAAGAAATCTCCTGCCCCGAAACGTAGGCATTTACTGGGCGAACAAGCCTGAGAAAATGGACCGGACCAGCCTGACCGAAGAACCGATGCTGGAGCTGCATTTTCTTGATATCGGTCGGACCGGCAAACCCAAGCTCACCGGCGAGACGATCACCAACGCGCGTCACGAAATTGATCAGAGCGGACGCTACGCGGTCAGCATGACTATGAACGCGACCGGCACAAAGATCTGGGCTAAAATGACGGCCGAAGCCGCCAACAAGCAGCCCCAGGGACGTATTGCAATTGTTCTGGACAACGTGGTGTACTCTGCTCCTTATGTGCAGGGCGAAATTCCGAACGGCAACTCGCAGATCACCGGCAACTTCACTGTGGAAGAAGCGAAAGACCTGGCAAACGTACTCCGTGCAGGATCGCTGCCGGCACCGCTCACCATCGTTGAGGAAGGTATTGTAGGTCCCACCCTCGGTAAAGAGGCATTGGAACAAGGTCTTGTTTCGATTGCTTGCGGGCTGATACTGGTCATCATCTTTATGGTCGCGTACTACGCCAAAGGCGGATTCGTAGCAGACATCGCATTAACATTCAATATCTTCTTCATTCTCGGCGTGCTCGCTCAGCCCGCGCTGGCCACTGCGCTGACGCTGCCCGGTATCGCAGGTATCGTACTTACGATGGGTATGGCGATCGACTCGAACGTTCTCATCTTTGAGCGTATCAAGGAAGAAATGGCCCTCGGGCGGAAACTCAAGGATGCCATTAAGACGGGCTACTCCAAGGCCTTCGCCACTATTATCGACTCGAACCTGACGACGTTCATCACAGGTCTCTTCCTGTTCCTCTTCGGACAGGGACCTATCAAGGGTTTCGCGACCGTACTGATGATTGGTATTATCACATCGGTGTTCTCCTCTGTGTACATCTCAAGAGTGATCGTCGAGTGGATGACCCGCCGTGGCGATGCCAGCAAGATTTCTTTCGAAACCTTCCTGTCCCGGCTGGTCAAGAAGCGGAGATACTTCCACTTTATACGCAACGCCCGCCTGGCCTACACGATCTCGGCCGCCATTATGGTCTTCGGGTTTGTGCTGATCCTCATAAGAGGACTAAATCTCGGAGTCGATTTTAAAGGTGGGTACTCCTACATCGTGTCGTTTGCGCAGCCAGTGAGTGCATCGGACTTGAAGGTTGCACTGAGTGACGATTTTGAGGATGCAGGAACAGAAGTGAAAAACTACGGAGGCAACAGCACCGTACGCGTCACAACCTCCTACCTTATCGACGATCCTTCCGATGAAGCAGGGCAACAGGTACGGCAAAGGCTGATCGAGGGGATCGAAGCGGCATTTCCTGGAATCAAGTACACAGAATTTGCTGCACAGGTAGACGACCAGCACTTTACTATTGCAAGTTCATCCAAAGTCGGACCGACGGTTGCGGACGACATCAAGAAATCTGCCTGGAAGGCAACGCTGTTTTCCCTGATCGGTATCTTCCTGTATATCCTGGTTCGTTTCCGGAAGTGGCAATTCAGTATGGGCGCCATTGTCTCCACAATTCACGACGCGCTATTTGTGTTTGCGGCGTTTGCGATAGCAAGCCTGTTCGGAATCACATTTGAGATCGACCAGGTATTCGTGGCTGCCATTCTCACGATCATCGGGTACTCTATCAACGATACCGTGATCGTCTTCGACCGGATCCGTGAGCATATCAACCTGGGTACATCCTCCGACAAACCCAAAATCTTCAACGACGCGATCAACGAGACACTTGCCCGCACCATTATCACTTCGGGCACAACCCTTCTCGTGGTTGTTGTGCTGCTGATTTTCGGTGGAGAAGTTTTACGCGGATTTGCGTTTGCTCTCTTTGTCGGAATTGTAGCCGGAACGTTTTCGTCAATATTCATCGCTGCACCCGTTACGCTCGACCTGGATCAGCCGGGCAAGGCGGAACCCAAGAAGGCTACGGCTGAGCGTAAGCCCGTGCCAGCTCATACGTAACGGCGATACAATCGCCCGGTAACTAAAGTGGTATGGATGATCCATACCACTTTTTTATTGCTCAGGTGGCTCGATGTACTGCATCTCGACCAACTCGGGGAGGGAACGAGTAATTTTCAGAATCTTGATGCGATACGAGAACAATTCCAGTTCGTCGCCTTCTTTGAGGTCGAACGGTTTGTGCATTACGAGTAGTCCGGAGAGCGTGTCGTACTCCGTTGACTCTGGGAGGGGATGTTCGAGGACCTTGTTAATGTCGTGGATCGGTGATGTGGCAACGACCTTGTAAATGTTTCCAACGCGGGTTACGATCTGCACTTCCTGATCGTGTTCATCCTGAATCTCTCCTACGATTTCCTCAAGGATGTCTTCCAGCGTGACGATGCCTACGGTTCCACCGTATTCATTCACGACGATTGCCATCTGGCTTTTCGATCGCTGGAATTCCCTCAGCAGTTCATCGATAGGCTTGTTCTCCGTAATATAGTATGGTTTTCGCGCCAGCGTGAAGAGGTTTTGTCCGCTGTTGCTCCAGTAGGCATGAAAGACGTCCTTGGCGTGGACGGTGCCGACAATGTCGTCCAGGTTTTTGTCGAATACCGGGTATCGCGTATAGCCTTCTTTGAAAATGGTGCTGACCGCCTCGTCAAGTGACAGGGCTGCCGAGAGCCCGGATATCTTTATTCTCGGCACCATGATCTGTTTGACGACCCGGTTGTCAAATTCGAAGACGTTCTGGATGAGCTCACGCTCACTGGATTCGATGGCTCCCCCTTCTTCGCTTTCGGCGATGATGAGTTTCAGTTCTTCTTCCGTGTGAACGGCATGCTCGCCGGCAGGCTTTATTCCCACAGCTTTGAGGATAACGATCGCCAAGCCATTAAGGAGCGTTATGAAGGGCTTAAAAATAAAGTAAAACAACCTGAGTGGCAGGGAGATCTTGAGCGCAGTGGATGTAGGATAGCGGATCGCGAGTGATTTGGGAGCAAGTTCACCAAAGACGATATGCAGGATGGTGATGACAACGAAAGCGACAGGCAGGGCAATTCTGTGCGCGAGTTCGGGCTCCATATCGAAACCCAGGGCATGCATAAGGCGGAGGATGAGCGCCGAAACAACATCTTCGCCAACCCATCCGAGCCCGAGGCTGGCCAGGGTAATGCCCAGTTGGGTGGCTGCCAGGAAGCCGTCGAGGTTGTTGATTATGACCAGGGCGGCCCGCTTGGATGCGGTGCCGGACTGCAGCGCGATTTGTGAAGAACGCACCTTGACGATGGCGAACTCGGCTGCAACGAAGAACCCGTTAAGGAAGACGAGAAAGAGCGTAAGAAAGATGTCAAAAACCATGTGCAACTAGTTGACCTTGCCCGGCGACACACTTCGGCCGGTGCGAGCGCTTTCACGGGCCGCATCGAGGATCTTCATAACGTTCAGGTTGTTGACGGTACCGCTGAGGTCATTTTCATCCGCCTGGACTTCACCGGCAATGCGGGCGGCGAAGTATAGGAAGGGATCGTTGTAGGGGGTTTCGCGTTCGTTTGCCTCGACTTGTCGTTCACGCTGGTCGCCAAAGCGATACCGGAGGTGATGGCGGTTTTCGGCGAAGACATAGCCGTTGGTGCCATAGACTTCGAGGTCCTTGCGGCCGTAGGGCCAGTTCCACGATGCCTGGATGATGACCTGGGCGCCGGGGTAGGTGAGGATGATGGTCGCCTCATCGTCCACGCGAGGGTAGATTTCAGGTTTGAGGGTTTGGGTGACGGCGGTGACCTGGATTGGCAGTTGGCCATTCATGAGCCACAGCGCCAGGTTTGCACCGTAACAGCCGAAGTCGATAATGGCGCCTCCACCGTTTTGTTCGGGGTCGGTAAGCCAGGCAAGAAATTCCTCCTGGACGCCGATTTCTTTGGGGCCTTCATGGCCGTCGTGCACGACGATTTTTCTGACGGTCCCCGCCTTGCCGCTTTTGATCCAGTCCTGGGCAATATGGTTTGTCGGGTACCATGTCGTTTCATAGTTGGTCATCAGGACGATGCCGTATTGTTCTGCCAGGCGGACCATTTCCGACGCGTGTTCGGCGCTGATGGCGAGGGGTTTTTCCACCATGACATGGATGCCGCGCGGGGCACAGGCGCGCACGACGTCGCGGTGTGCGAGGATGCTACCGAACGCTGCAACCGCCGTCGGACGAGTGGCATCCAGCATTTCCTCCAGCGACGCGTAGATTCGGGTTATTGGGAAGCCGTACTGGGTGGCGTATCGTTGGGCCACCGCCTGGTCGGGCTCGGCGATGCCGACAATTTCGATATCGCCCTTCTTAGCGCTTTCGAATGCCCATCCGACATGTCCGTGAGTCAGTCCTGCGATTCCCATCTTCAGGGGTTGGGCGAAGGACTGCAGGGTAGTCATACACAGGAGGAGGAAGGAGAAGGTTTTGATCATTTGCGTATCGCCAGGCCGGGTTCTGTTGCGGCCTGTTGA
>JAJJPK010000163.1:0-43476 GCA_032907565.1 Cyclobacteriaceae bacterium
CTGCGCCGGTAGCGCCGTCGACTGCGCGGTGGTCGCACGAAAGTGTTACTTTCATCACATTGCCGGGAACGACAACGCCATTTTTCACAATGGCGGTCTCTTTGATACCGCCCACGGCCAGTATACATGCATCTGGAGGATTGATGATTGCAGTAAACTCTTCAATGCCAAACATGCCGAGGTTGGATATGGTGAAGGTACTTCCCTCCCAGTCTGACGGCTGGAGTTTCCTATCGTGCGCCTTCTGCGCGAGCTCTTTCACTTCCGCAGCAATGTGCGAGAGCGACTTGTTATCAGCGAAGCGTACTACAGGAACAACCAGCCCGTCCTTCACGGCAACGGCGACGCCGATGTGGATATGCTGGTTCCTTCTGATCTTGTCGCCCAGCCAGGATACGTTAACATCCGGATGCTGGCGAATAGCCGCAGCGGTAGCCTTTATTACAATGTCATTGAAGGATAGCTTCACCGGGCTCACTTCGTTCATGCTCTTCCTCGCCTGAACGACTTTGTCCATGTTGATCTCAACGGTGAGATAGAAGTGCGGTGCAGTGAACTTGCTTTCCGATAGCCTGCGCGCAATCGTCTTTCGCATTTGCGATACAGGTACTTCCTCCGATCGCTCCTCTCCTACAACGGAAGGCAAGACGACAGGCGTGCCGGCCTTGTCAACCTTCGGTTCAGCTTCCGGCTTGTAGTTTTCTACGTCGCGCTTGATGATGCGTCCGTTGTCTCCGGTTCCCTTGATGCGGGAAAGGTCAATGCCCTTCTCTTTCGCCATCATACGCGCAAGCGGAGATGCCTTTATTCGGTCCCCTGACTCCTCAGCGCTTTCAGCGGCGGCAGCTTTTGGCTCTTGCTCCGGCGCCTTAGCTTCCTCCTTCGCGGGTTCCGACTTTTGCTCCGGCTTGCCCTCAGCTTTTTGCTGATGCGCTTTGAGTAACGTCTTCCAATCGGCATCTTTCTCGCCGATGATGGCGAGCACCCCATTGACGGGTACAGCCTTGCCTGCCTCAGCACCCTGATACAGCAGCGTACCCTCGGAGTACGATTCGTAATCCATCGTTGCCTTATCGGTCTCCACCTCGGCCAGGAGCTCGCCCGATTTCACCTGGTCGCCCACCTTTTTATGCCACACTGCGATCACCCCTTCTTCCATGGTGTCGCTCATCTTGGGCATCAGGACGATCTCCGCTTTTATTTTCGATGTGTCGATTGCCTCTTCGGATTTCTTTTCGGCTTTGGCAGTTGCGGCCTCGTCCTTGGGTTTGTCCGCCACCTTTCCGCCGTCGTCACCCGACTTACCCGCGCTTTCCAGCAGAGCCTTATAGTCTTCGCCCTTCTTTCCCACCACGGCCAGGACGTCATTCACCTTGACGGCCTCACCTTCCTTGGCGCCCAGGTATAATACGGTGCCTTCGCTGTACGACTCATAGTCCATGGTGGCTTTGTCCGTCTCGATCTCGGCCATAAGCTCCCCTGATTTCACCTGGTCGCCTACCTTTTTGTGCCACTTCGCGATAACACCTTCCTCCATGGTGTCACTCATCTTGGGCATCCTGACTATTTCTGCCATTGATATTGAGCTGGTATGTAAAGACTGATTTTATTGAATACCGCCAAAAATAGGGTGAAATAGGTCGATATTCAAGCGCGCGGAACCTACAGGGGAATATTTCCAATCAGAAGCTCATACACCCATCCCCCGGCGGTAAAAAGGTTACTTTCTGTTTTTACGGCCCTTACGCCAATTTCAAACTGCGGCAGGGTACGGAAAAAATTCACATCAAAGATTAGCTCTGCGCCGGCGCTCTGATAGCGAGTACCCACGTCAAGGGTATACACATTGCCACTCTCAAAATTGTAGTAGTATTCCAGCCCCTCGCCCTCCCCATAATCGAAGAACAGATTCAGTCGCATGCGCTGAATGTTAACCAGAGGACCCAACGCGATGTCGGGGTACCATAGGGGAAACTCATAGTTACCGGAGATGGTGAAAAATTGCGTATTCTGCGGGTAACTGTAGCCACGCGGTTTGAAGAGCCGATTGCGGAATGCGTAAGCGTCCAGCTCAACACGGTCCATCGACTCCTGGTACCCACCCAACACATATAAAGAATGATGACGAAGCAAGCCGGGAAAGAACAGCGAGCCGGAGGCTGTCCATTGCCACCCGCTGTAGTCGCCACCGAACGGGGTACTAAAACTTTCAAATCCAAGAAATTGCCCGAACCTCGGGTTGAAGTCGCGGCGACTTTGCCTAAGCGCATGAGTATAACTCACGGAGAAGTGGTTGGATATCAGCTTGCCGAAATCCGTAATGTCGCGATAAAGAAAAAACAGCGTGTCGTTCGCCGGCACATATCGGTCGGCGCCATGGGTAACCGAACCGTCATTGGTCGTGATCGTGCTGCCGAAATCCTTTGTCATCGTCAGGCCCACATTATTGGATATGGTAAGTGTGGTCAGGTATTTTGAGCGGGTCAGCAACAAGGGAATAGATATCCCGCCGCTGATTCCCGTTTCATCCCACGCGAACGCTACACTCCTCCGGTCTTCCCTGCTCAGTGTTAATGTGGATTCGTCTTCGCGTCGTCCGTGACGGATCCCCGCGTTGATGACGGGGTACCATCCCTGGAAACTGACGTCTGCATGCACCTCACCTGTGCGCTCGCTAATATCATAGCGATATCCCGCCGAAAACCGCATAGTACTCAGAACGTCCTGCGAAGTAAAGCCAATGTCGGCCTGTCCGAAGCTATTGTCAATGTATGGACCCCACGTGTAGGGATTCACAATGCCTGACCATTTCGAATACGGTCGCGACGGATATGTTTGTGGCTGTGCGAAAGTATCCGCGTCAGCGAGAAATTTCGATTCCTGAGTAACCAGCGCCGCCGCAAGTGGATCCAGGCGGCCATCTGTAGTATTGACCAGCTTTCCTGCCTCCGGATTGAAAGGCATCGCTACAACATCCATACCGTCGCGTCCCTGCCGGTTGAAGTAAAGTTGGGTTCCGTCAGAGGAAAGCTCTGGATTATAACTACCGTAACGACTCTCGGTAAGCTGGCGGGTAACGCCGGTCTGCAAGTCGTATACCTCGATATTGTCGATGCCGTTTGCCGGCGCATTGTAGAGTAGGTAGCGTTCCGTGAGCAACGGATAGCCGATGTTTCGGTTACCCGGCGGAAGTATTTCATTTTCTTCGCCGGTATTAGGATCGATGGTTACCACCGATTTTCCGTTGGAGGTTGTCTTCAGTGATACGATCAGCGTGCCGTTTTCAGACCAGCGGAACATGGAGTAGAATGCATTGCCTGGGTTCTCGAATACGCGTATCCGGGCGCCTGTCTGTACGTCGAGGAGCACGAGGTTATGACGATAGCCCGTATCAGAATGAAGGCTAACTACCTTCGTGCCGTCGGGCGAAATGGCTGCACCGGCATAACGCGATCGAGGTCCCGTAACATCCCACAACTTCCGGGTCTGTTTGTCGTAGGCAACAATTACCGTCGCGGTGTTTCGTCGCCATCGTGGATCGAAGCGGTATTCGTTCCAGACAACGCGTGTCCCTCCGGCAGAAATGGATCCCGTTTCGTACAACAATCCCGTAACGGCCAACTTCCGTTCGCCGTCGGCGGAGATCTGCACAATTTGATCAACGTCGCCAATGCCGGCCTTCATCGCGAGGACGGAACCATCACGAAGCACCTGGGGATAGAGGTAATCCGTGTAAGCTTTGTTCTTGCGCGCGCTCACCAGCCGCGCTGGTGTTTCCCTGAGCGTGTCTGGCACATCCCATAGCTCCTTGAGGTCCTTCGCCATTTCGCGGTACAGCCGCGTGATCGGCATCCCGGTTTCTTTGCGGACGGCGTTTGAAAATGTGAATGGAATAAGCGACCACTTCCAGGCGTTGGCGGTGATGCGATCCCACACGAGCGGATCACCCGTTTTCCACCGGAGGTAACTCACGAAGTGATAACCGAGCACGTATTCGTCGGGGATGAAGTGTTTGTATGAACGGAGGTATTGTTTGTGGTAGTTGAATTCACGTCCCTCAAGAAGGTTTGTGCGAAATACAAGACCGAAGTTTGGGATCTTGCCCCGGCCTGTTGTGGTAAGAGCCGTTTCGGTAGCAACGGCGTCGCCTTCCCAGAACCATTGCGGAACGGCGGCCGCGGCGACAGCAGCGAGGCCGTAGTTTCCACCCACGTAATAAATGAGCCGTGTCATGCCGCGGTTGGCATGTGCGAACTGCATGATGTGACGCAATTCATGTGCGGCGATCAGGTCGAACCAGTCGTTGTTGCCGATGAAATTGTAGTTCTGTGCCGGCATGGTGAAAAACTCGGCACGGCGCGGCAATACGGATACGAAGGCATTCGACTGCGCTGCCCTGGCCTGCATGATCACCGAAGTCTTGAGCGGGCGACCGGTGAGTGACCGCATCTCAGCGCGGTACAATCGCTCCATGGTACCCGCAATGCGTTGTGCTTCGGTCTCAAAACCTTCCGGGTAAAGAATCCTGAAGTTCGGGGTGTTAATCTGGAACCACGAGATCGAAGGCGGGTTGTTTTCAAGAACGATTTGAGCAGAACCTGCGATGAACGAAAGGGAAAACAGGAGCAGGCAAAGGGTTTTCTTCATCCACCACCGGATTAATAGGGGAGGAAATATTCACTTCCCCGCCTAGAAAAACAAACGGTTCCTGAAAAAAAGACTTTTTAGGGGTGTCATTCCACTACGATGTCCATCTTCGTGACTGCACTCGCGCGAAAGAAACCCAACGCGCCGTTAGACAGGTTGTTCCGGCAGTTGGCAGGAGGCGGACTGTACATTCCCCCATCGTTGTTGAGCAGGTTGAAGAGGTCGTTGAAGAATACGTATGCCTCCCGCGAGATGCTGAAGGCCTCCACGGTCGCCTTGTCTCCCTTCGAAAAATAGATCGGCATCGTGATCCCGTTGATCGCCTCAGCGAGCACAACGTCATCGGTATAGTATATGTCCTCCGGAGCTGCTAGCGTGAGTGAGTCGTTGCGATAAAAGTTAAACAGGTAATAGTCGCGGGTATCCTGTGGCTCCTTAGTATAAATGAGAACCTCGTAGTACCTTCCGGGATGCTCCGGATCCGATTGTTCCTCTTCGCTGATGCGATAGGTGAGCGAGTCTATTGTGATGATCGGATAGAGCATGTCCTCCGCCTTGTACTCCTGCCCATCTGCAGTCACGATCAGCGTGTACGTCTTACCCCTTTCGCCAATAAAGGGCACGACAGGTTTATAATATCCGACTGAATCGGGATGAGCGTTTGGATTGTGAAGGAATTCGGTAGTTACCCCCTGGTCGTCGGTAACAGTTACAGTGGCGTCCGTAACCCGCGGGGTCTTTCCTGTGCCATAAAAATCCGTACTGCGACTGACCTTGACATAGTGATAGCCTGCGCTGTCCGTAACCAGTCCCTCTATTACAATTTTTGCGTCAGCGGGATTGGTTGCCAGGATGTATTCCTTTTCGCATGACCCAAGCGCTATCAGGGCGAAAAATGAGGCAAGAAAGAACAGTGATCGTTTCATGGCATTAAAACGTGAAATTGTACGTAACCGACGGAAGAATAGGGAACAGGTAAACGAGGCGCGCTTCTTTTTCCGTGCCATCGCCTATGATGTTACCATCATCGTCCTGCTTGGTACGCGTATAGATGGTGAAGGGATTCTGCTGACTGTACACGTTAAATATTGAGAAGACCCATTCGCCACGCCACTTCCGATTGGGCCGCACCTTTTGACGCAACGTTGCCGACAGGTCGAGGCGGTGGTAATCGCTCAGCCGGTAGCCATTGCGCTCGGTGATGACGTCGGGATTATAGTTTCCGAATTCGTACTTGCCTTCCGCCAGGGTGATCGGCCTTCCCGTCGCATACGTAAACGTGGCGCCGAACGACCACCTCGGGCTGTATTCGTAGGTAGCCGTGACGTTGACAACATTGCGTCGATCGTAGTTGGCAAAAAACTCACGACCCAGGTTGACGCCTTCGATGTGTCGCACCGTACGCGACCAGGTATATCCTACCATGCCGGTAAGCCTTCCCTGGGTTTTGTTCAGCAGGAATTCAGCGCCATACGATTCTGAGTCGCCCTGCCGAAATTCTGTGCTCAGATCCTCGTTGAAAAAGAGTTGGGCATTGTCGGCAAAGTCGGTGACGTTACGCATTTTCTTATAGTATGCCTCGACCGAGAGTTCGATCGTGTTGTCGCGAAGGTTTCGGAAATATCCCACCGCGAACTGGTCGGCAAGCTGCGGCTCCAGATAATACCCACTTGGACTCCAGGTATTAAAGGGCACTGGGACGGTACCGGACGCGATGAGGTGGGTGTTCTGCACCATCCGGTTGTATGAAAATTTCAACGACTGTCCCGGCTTGAGGGAGTAGCGAACCCCCACGCGCGGCTCCACGTTGACGTAGGTTTTGATGTTCTCCCATGCTCCAAAGTGGAGCGTGTCGGTACGGACGACATGGACATTGTCTTTGGGATCTTCATACAAAAAGATATCTCCCCGTCCGATCTGCTGAAATACGGATAATCGCACCCCGTAGTCCACGGTGAGTCGATCTCCGAGTCGTTGACGGTTGCTTACGTAAAATGCATGATCCAGGGCGTACTGTTTTTGCAGCTCGACTGTGGTGAATATTGATCCGGGCGTGTTTGGCTTAATTTTCCCCGGCGAAAATCGCCTCCCCGTGATATGATACCCAAATGAAATTTCATTGTCGGGGTTGATATAGTAAGACAGATCGTTCTTTAGGCTCAGTTCCTGAAGGTTTGATGTCCACTTGAGACCCTGTGCAGGATCAAAGATCTCCAGCGCATAGTCGAAGTTGCTCGCAATGAGCGACGTATTGGAGAAGAGGCGATCGTTGAACAGGTGGTTCCACCGGAAGGTAGCCGTCGCGTTTCCCCAGCTGAACCCCGCGTCGTCGCTGAAGGAAAAGTCGTCGCGGCCAGCGTAAAGTGCCACAAAGAACCGGTTGTTATTGTTATGTCGCCAGTTGGCTTTGGCGTTCACATCGAAGAAGTATACGAGGTTGTCCTCGTTAGCCGCGCGCAAGAAGAGGTCGGCATACGAACGACGCGCCGACACAATGTACGAGCTCTTTTCCTTGCGTATCGGCCCTTCCAACATGATACGGCTCGCCATGGTTCCGATGCCGCCTGTGCCGTGAAACTCACGGTTGTTTCCATCCTTCGTTCTTACTTCCAGTATGGACGAAAGTCTGCCGCCGAATCGAGCGGGAATGCCGCCCTTATACAGTTCTGAATCTTTGATGACGTCGGCATTGAAGACGGAGAAAAGACCGAAGAGGTGCGACGGATCATAGACGGGCGCTTCGTCGATGAGGATCAGGTTTTGGTCGGCGCTTCCGCCGCGAACGAAAAAGCTCGACGTGCCCTCGCCTGCCGTGATAACGCCGGGCATCATCTGTATGTTCTTGATGATATCTACCTCTCCGAAGAGCGCGGGTAGTTTTCGCACCTGGTTCATGTCGATCGTGTTGCGGCTCATCTGCACGTCGACCACGTTCGCGTCAAGAGGCTCATCCTCCACTACTACCTCCTGGATGTATGTAGCTTCCGCCTCCATGGCAATGTTGTGGGTGATGTTCCCGGTCAGTTCGATGTCGAGGTTCACGTTTCTGAAACCCACGTAGCTGAACTGTATGGTGTACGTGCCCGGCGGAAGACTTAGTGAGTAAAATCCATAGGCATTTGTAGTGGTGCCTGCCTGGAGCGAAGGGATATATACCGTGACGCCGATCAACTCCTCGCCGTTGGCGGCATCCCGAACATACCCGCTGACCGTGGCCTTTTCCTGTGCGATGGCGGGCAAAGAGAGGGCTAAAGAAAAAATCACCCCCCAGGAGAAATACTTCATAAGGTTATAACATTATCCATTCCACATAATAAAAATTGGCTCCGGTCCTCTTGTATGATGAATCTTACCTAAGATGAATTTTGACAACGAAAGGTTGCTTGGGCCTATGCGTTTCAACCCAAAAAAAAGAATCGTTACTTTCGGGCAAATTATTACGGGAGTGTTCAAACGATTGAAAGACCTTTACCGGCAGTACAGGCCCTATGTACGCATCGACCTGGTAATGTATGGAGTGCTCATCCTGTTGATCATGCTCTACTTCATTATCAGTCTTTTCCTCGATTAGATCTTCCATCTCCAGCTGATTTCCGATAGCCCAAACGAACGAAATCGCTTCAGGTTTCGACAAAAGAGGGCCCATTCAAAATTTTTTTTTGACACTTGATTTATTTTAATATCTTTATGATATCAATACGATATCAACCATACGTTTATGAGTAAGGAAAAAGAGTACGTCCCCATGTCGGGGTATGTGATGCTTCCAGCGATATTCTTCGCGCTGATTCTCGCAATTGTGCTATTCAACACCCCTTCGATGGAGTGGATGGGGGCTGTTCTCCTCCTGTCGCTCCTCCTGGTGCCGGGGTTCTTCTTCATCAACCCCAACTCGTCGCGCGTGCTGGTGCTGTTCGGGGACTATAAGGGGACTGTGAAGAGGAACGGCTTCTTCTGGGTGAATCCCCTTTTCAGCAAACGGGCCATATCACTTCGGGCACGGAACTTTGACAGTGAAAAGATCAAGGTAAACGACAAGGTCGGAAACCCGATCCAAATCGGTGTGATCCTTGTCTGGCAGGTTGAAGACACATTCAAGGCCGCGTTTGAAGTCGACAACTACGAAAATTTTGTGCGCATCCAAAGTGATGCTGCTGTACGTCGGCTGGCCGGCATGTACCCCTACGACAACTTCGACGATGAGTCGGAAGTGACCTTGCGTTCGGGACATGAAGAAGTGAACGGCGCACTGGAGGAAAACCTGCGTAACCGACTGGATATCGCCGGCATCCGCGTTGTTGAAGCGCGCATCGGGTACCTGGCCTATGCGCCGGAAATTGCTGGCGCGATGCTGAGGAGGCAACAGGCTACAGCAGTTGTAGCAGCGCGGTACAAGATCGTGGAAGGCGCAGTGAGTATGGTGCAGATGGCTTTAGACCATTTGAGTAGGGAAAAAATCGTCGACCTCGACGAGGAGCGGAAGGCAGCAATGGTAAGCAACCTGATGGTGGTCCTGTGCGGAGACAAAGATGCAACCCCCGTTGTCAACGCGGGAACATTGCACAACTAGATCGCCTGCAGGCACAGAAATGAGGGAATTTTTTTAGATGGCACAGAAGAAACCATTTGTACTTCGCATTGATCCTGAGTTGTTGAAAGCGGTGGAAAAGTGGGCCGCCGACGAGTTTCGAAGCACCAATGGCCAACTGGAGTGGTTGATCACCAAGGCGTTGAAGGAAGCGGGGCGACTGAAAACGAAATAATACCCTAACGCATCGAAGATTTGGAGCCGGGCAATGGATGCATTAATTTGGACCCGTTGCTTTTGTGAATTTCTACCCCCATGAAACGTTTAGCCATTCTCCACCTGCTGCTACTCCTGATCCTCATTCTCATTCACCAGGTCGTGCGGGGTCAGGATTATCTTGTGACGACAAGCTCCGACACGTTGCATGGGGAAATACGGCCCCTTATGTTCGGACCTGAGAAAAAGGTACAGGTAAGAAGCGACGAAGGCAAGGAAATATACAGCATCACGCAGACGAGGTTCTTCTACGTCGACGGTGTTTCGTACTATCCCATAAAGGGACCCAATGGCTACACCTTCATGCAACTCATCAAGCCGGGATACCTGAGCCTGTACCGCTTTCAGCCACAGAACTCAAACATTTACAGTGCGAATTTCCTGCGTAAGGCCGACGGAAGCGGAATTGAACTCCCTAACATCGGCTTCAGAAAACAAATGACGGAGTTTCTCGCCGATTGCCCGGACATCAGCGCCCGCATCGAGAGTGGCGAACTGAAGAGGTCCGACATCGATACGATCATCGACGGTTACAATGCCTGCATCGCACAACGAACGCAGAACGTGCGGAAAGAGATACAAACCTATGTTGAAACCAAATCCGCACTGACCCTCTGGCAAGAGTTACATACGGCTATTGAAAACGAAGGCGAGTTTGAAAATCGAGAAACAGCGCTAGAGATCGTGGCGGATATTCAAAACCGTGTAAACCGCGGAGAGAAGGTTCCCAACTTCATCATCCAGGGCTTGAAGGATGCAGTCGGCAACAGGTCCGCACTGGCCGAGCCCCTCAACCGGGCGCTAGCGTCCCTGGAACAGTAGCGCGACCTCAAGCGCGGCGAAACACTGCCAAAATTCTATGGCGATCGGCCACTAACACATAGGCCGCGCACAACGCCACCACCCAGTAGCCACCGTCCCCCTGCACTTCAATTCCAAGCAGTGTGAAATGCATACCGATCGCCCCGATCATCAAACCAAGCGCGAGGCCAGCTCCTAACCAGGCGGTACGGTTCAGAAGCAACAATATCACCGCGATCAACTCGGCGACACCGACGCCAATGCGCCCCCAGGGTTCCATGCCGACAGTTGTAAAGATGTACACCGACTCGGGAGCCGCACCGAACTTGAAGTACAGTGTCTGAAAGAGGATCAACGCAGCAACAAGCCGCGCGCCCAGATACAAAATTTTTTCGACCATGGGTAAATAGCCGTATAACAGATGAGCACCGCGGGCACGTGGCTCAGCGCTATACGTTATAATACTAATACTAAAATACTAATTTTGACCCTCCGTTGCGGGTGCCGGGATCAACTATTTTCCGACACTGAAACGCGCGGATACACAAATTCATGTTTCAATAATGTCGACTATAAAGCCCATCCGGCCGGATTACAAACCTTTGTCTCTTCGATCGAAAGATGAGGAAGTCTTCCTGGAAGGCCCGCGCACCCGAATGTTCGAATTCTTTTTCGTCCTTCGGGTCTTAAGGGATTTCATAAGAGGCTTCCGTATGCTGCACTTTGTAGGACCCTGCATTACCATCTTTGGATCGGCCCGATTTAAAGAAGACCACGAATACTATAAGAAGGCGTATGAAGTAGGAAAAAAACTCGCCGAAGCCGGCGTTACCGTACTGACAGGCGGCGGCCCCGGCATCATGGAAGCAGCAAACCGCGGTGCGTGGGAGAATGGCGGCATCTCCATCGGATGCAACATCGAACTGCCACACGAACAACGACCGAACCCTTACATGCACCGCTGGGTGAACATGCGTTACTTCTTTGTACGCAAAGTGCTGCTGGTAAAGTATTCGTTCGCCTTCGTGGTCATGCCCGGCGGCCTGGGAACCATGGATGAATTCTTTGAGATCCTCACACTGATACAAACGGGAATCATCAAAGACTTCCCCGTTGTTCTCATCGGGAAGAAATATTATGAACCTTTGGCCGAACAACTTCGGCAGATGGTAGAACATGGCACCATCGACGACAGGGATTTGAAATTGGTTCTGATCACGGACGACATCGAAGAAGCCAGCCAGTATATACAGGAATACGTCATCCGCAATTACAAGGTGAGCCGTATGAGACCTTCTCGCCTGCTGAGGGAAGAAATTATCAGGGCACGCCAGAACAAGAACAAGAAAGGCTGACTTACATCAATTCCCATTCGCCTTCCGGATCGACCAGCAGCGATCCATTCGCAACCTTCAACGGCGATGTGAAGTTGTTTGTATAGATCGATCCGGTACCCAGTCCCTGCGGAATGGTCGGCTTGAAGGATGCGACAAACTGGCTTATCGCGTTCAGGCCAATGCTCGATTCCAGCGCCGACGTGATCCACCAACCGATTCCCCGCTCCTCGGCTTTCCTGATCCAGTCGCGACAATGCAGCAGTCCCCCGTGCAAGGTCGGCTTGAGTACAATGAATGCTGGCATAATCCCGTCGAGCAGCGCTTCTTTTTCATCTTCTTTTCCTATCAGCTCTTCATCGAGTGCGATGGGTATGGGCGACGCCCTGCAAAGGGCAGCCAGCTCACTTGACCCAGCCTTGAGGGGCTGTTCAATAGAATGTACACTAAAATCGGCGAGACGCTTAAGCTTTTCCAGCGCCTCGTCCGGAGAAAAAGCGCCGTTCGCATCAAGTCGCAAAATGACATCATTCTCGCTATGCGCGTTTCGAAACGCGCGTAACATGCGGTACTCTTCTTCAAAATCACAGCCACCGACTTTGATCTTGATGCAGGTAAAGCCGCGTTCTACGAGCTGGTGTGCCTGATCCAACATCGACTCCACATCATTCATCCACACCAGGCCGTTAATGGGTATGGGTACACCCCGAATGAAATCGTTATCGAACAGTAAACGCTTACCACCGCGGATCAGGTCCAGCAAGGCTGTCTCGAGTCCAAACGTTATCGCAGGAAACCGCGCAGGCACCATGTCCCGCACCCACTCCTCCGCATCGTGGGGGACCTCTTGTCCTTCGACGCGTTCCAAAACATCAGAAAGCACCGCTTCAAAATTCGGCACATCGTCGACACTCAGGCCGGGAAGCGGCCCGCACTCTCCTACGCCGACAACATCAGGCTTTTGCGTGTCGATTAAACGGATGAACCACGACCGCTTTTCACGCATGCGTCCACGCGATGTGCGCGCATCAAAACCAAATACAAATGTCTTTGAAAAGAAACTTCCAGAAAGCGGCATGCGCAATGTTACAAATTTACTGCGTTACTTTGCGGCCGAATGAGACCGGTTCACCTGCACGAATACACCTACGATCTTCCCGATGATCGGATCGCCCGATATCCCATTGCCAAACGCGATCTGTCAAAGCTCCTCGTTTACCGTAAAGGGAGAATTGAACACGCAATTTTCAATCGTCTCGTCGAATACCTCCCTCCGGGAAGCACACTCTTTTTCAATGACACAAAGGTGATTCCGGCCCGGTTGTTCTTCAAGAAACCTTCCGGTGCAAAAATCGAAGTCCTGCTTCTCGACCCGGTAGCACCATCGGCAGCCATCGCGCATGTGATGGACACCCGGGAATCCTGCACGTGGCGTTGTACGATCGGTAACCTCAAACGCTGGACGGACGGCCTTCCGCTCACGCTTCCCTGCGGCGGTAACACGCTTGAAGCGCGCCTCGTGGACAGGGAAAATGGCCTGGTGGAATTTCGCTGGACAGGCGGCGTCACCTTTGCCACGATTCTCGACAGCGCGGGTGTCATGCCTCTCCCCCCCTACCTTCATCGTGAAGCAGAGCAAGCCGACCGGGAACGATATCAGACGGTGTATTCACGTACCGAAGGTGCAGTAGCAGCGCCTACCGCAGGACTTCATTTCACGAGAGAGGTATTCGAAAGCCTCAAAGCCGCCGGCTTTTCCTTCGACTTCCTTACATTACACGTGAGTGCAGGCACGTTTCTTCCCGTCAAGCATGAAGACGCGGCACAACACGTGATGCATGCCGAACACGTTACCGTACACCGGCACACCGTCGAGCATCTCTTGGAAGGAAAGACAGCCATCGCTGTAGGAACAACCTCCATGCGTACGCTGGAAAGTCTTTACTGGTATGGAGTTGAGCTGATGGAGCGGGGCGATGCACCGTTCATTATTGGTCAGGATGTCGACAAACATATTCAGCCCGGTGGCCCTTCTTTGCAAGATGCCTTGGCGCGCGTACTGAAATACATGGATGATCGCGGCATTGATGCGTTCCACGGACAGACATCGATCTACATCCTTCCTGGCTACAGCTTCCGGGTATGTCGGGGGCTGATCACGAACTTCCATCAGCCCGGCTCAACCTTGCTGCTCCTGATTGCTGCCTTTATTGGCGACGACTGGAAGAAAGTGTACGCGGAAGCGCTGGCACGCGATTACCGATTTCTTAGCTTCGGAGACAGTTCGCTGTTGCTACCTTGACGCTACCGCGAGGCGAGGTCCACGATGCGTACTTCTACGCGACGGCCCTCTTCTTTGGTCTGCGCCTGATTTGTCGCGCCGTATCCTTTGGCAACAATACGACGCCGCACAATACCGCGATGATTCAAATAGTCGAGGACGGTGATCGCGCGCTTATTGGAAATTTCGCGGTTAAATTCCTCGGATCCTTCTGCAGAGGCAAAACCCGATATTTCAACGCCCAGGCTGGCATTGTTCTTTAATATTTCGAGCATCTTATCCAATTCGTGATTGTATTGCGGCTTGAGGTCGCTCTTCCCTGCGTCGAAGTATATCTTGACAAGCTTGTTAAGCAAAGTCTTGTCGTACGCCGGCGCAGCGGGCTTGTCCTTCACCTTTGCAGCCTCCTCGGTTACGTGGAAAGTGGGCAGTGCAAAAATCTCTTTGCCCTGCACTAACTTCCGTTCAAACTTGCTCTCATCGCTTTCGTCATAGTAGTACGTGCGCGTTGCAACCTGGAGGCGGGAGTTTTCTTCCTCATTGAAATTGACTTCGTCGATACTGTTTTGCATCTGGATCAGTTCGACGAGATAGTCGATACCTTCCTGGTCGCCGGCCGCCATCAGGTCGATCATCATATCATATACGTCTACGTTCCCATCCTGTACGAGCTTTGCTTCATGGGTTTTTCTCAGGCTGGTCTTCACGTCCTGGTTCGTGTCGTAAAAGGCATTCTTCACGGAGACTTCCTGACCTACAACCACATCGAATTGCTTAATGGTCTTCAGGCTAATCTGCTGAAAGAGCTCGTAAAAGTACGACTGGTTCGGTATGTGTATATTGAGTGTATAGGGAAGGAATCCCTCAGACTCGACAATGATGTCATAGTTCTTTGCAGGCGGAAGGATCACCAGGTAGTTACCGGTTTCAGGATCGGGGCTGTATACAAAGTCCAGCCTCTTGTTCGTTTCGTTGTCGATAACGTAAATCGTTGTCGGAAGCGGTTTGCCCGTCTCCGCGTTCAGGATTCGACCCTTCAGCATAGTCAGCGGAATATTCCGCGACTCCTCGGGCATGTCGATAAAGTAAATATCCTGACCGCCTTGTCCCCCTTTGCGATCCGATGAGAAATAACCGCGCGTTCCGTCTGCGATCAATGTGAAGTAATTGTCGTTTGCAGTAGTGTTGACCGGATATCCCATGTTCTCAGGACGCGTCCATTTGCCATTTACAAGCATCGTTTTGAATATGTCGCGTCCTCCCATGCTTCGGGGACCATCGCTCGTAAAGAACAGCGTTTGTTGGTCGGGGTGAATAAACGGGGCGTCTTCGTTAGCCGCAGTGTTCACTTCGGGTCCCAGGTTTATTGGCGCCGTCCAGGTTCCGTCACTTTTCCTTTCGATGCGATAGATATCAAGGCCACCCTGACCACCAATTCGGTCGCTGGCGAAATAGATAGTCTTGCCGTCCGGTGTGATGCTTGCGGTCGACTCGAGATACTTTGGCGTATTAAGTGTGTTAGCGACAACAGAGGGTTTTGACCAGCTCTCACCGGTGCGTTCGATTACAAAGATGCTCCCCGGGTCGCTCACGCCTCCCATAAAGATCAGCATTCTCTGGCCGTCGGGTGAGATCCCGGCTGTTCCCACGTTAAAGTCGGACGCGACGGGAACTACCTTCGGTTCCGACCAGGAACCCGAATGGTTATAGGAAATGTATATCTCTTCTATAAACTTGTCTCCCGAACGCGTCTTGCCCGTGTTCGGCCGAAGGGCCGTGAAGGCCAGTACGCTTTCGTCGGCTGATACTACCGGGTTGTATTCGGTGTACGGCGTGTTGATGACGTTACTCATGCGCGTCACGGAAGTACTCCGCGGTACCGACATAAACACGACGGCGTTGTTGCATTGCTCCAGTGCGAGGTCGGCCAATGCCATTGCCTTTTTGTCGGCCTTGTTCGACAACTCCTTGAACTTTGTGAATGCCTGAATTGCTTTCTTAAGTTCTTCGGCACGCAAATACAGGTTTCCAAGATCATAGTGAACGGTCGCGGGCAATGAGGCGCCGTTCTTCAGCGCGTACTCGAAGTAAGGAATGGCCTCCAATTGTTTGTCCGTCTGAACAGCGTTTGCCAAACACACACCGGTCTTGTAGTGTACCATGGGATCCTTTGCGCCGCTTTCAATTGCCTGCAAAAAAAGCGGCAGCGCCTCTTCATAGTTGCGGATTCCAAAATACCGTTCTGCGTCAGAAAGGGCTTTCTGGCTTTGCGCCCATGCTACCGAAGCGAACGCCATCAGAAAGAAAAGCACGTAGTGTGATTTCATGTACCAAAAAGTTTAGATCCGACAGGAATTCTATCCAAAGCCGGCACTGCAACCGTAAAAAATTGTCACTCCGCAACGCCCGGAGGCAGTGGCCGCTTACCGCACATGACGCGGAATGATTCGCTGTGAGCCGTTACCGCGTGCTCTTTGGCTTGCGGGAAGAACTCACGAAACATAAAGATGAGCATGTGTGCAAAACCAAACCGGGCAAAAATATCCATGTAAGAACCCGGGTAATTTTATTCGATAAAATGAACAATCGACGACAGACCACGACACGTCTACATCGCTATGTGACGTCGATCATATGCATGCTTTAGGAATTTAACTGG
Organism: Cyclobacteriaceae bacterium; assembly: GCA_032907565.1. Classification (GTDB taxonomy): domain Bacteria; phylum Bacteroidota; class Bacteroidia; order Cytophagales; family Cyclobacteriaceae; genus ZC4RG29. The sequence continues at coordinate 16,527 of JAJJPK010000163.1, forward strand.
AATATTAGAATTTTAGCGTTTTGCTGCGACTGCCATGAAGTCATTTTTTGCAAAACTCCTCAGTCTTCAGGAGGGCGAGGGTTCACGTGTAACTTCATTGCTAACCATGGGTTTTCTCATGGGCATGTTCCTCGCTACGCTCACAGTGGCCTCGTCAGCGCTTTTTCTATCCAGTTTCGATGAAGAGACAACACTACCCAAAGCATTTCTTCTCTCCGGCGTGATCGGTCTGCTCGCGACGATCAGTTATAATCTCTTGCAAAACCGGATTCCCTTCAGTGCTTTGGGTGGACTGAGCATCGCCATCATTCTTGGTCTTACGGCGCTCCTGGAGTTCGGTCCTGCGTTTATTGAAGACACGAAGCATCTTTACTTCGCGGGATTTACACTGATACTTCCTTTCACCTACATTCTCAACCTCGTGTTCTGGGGGTCGTTCGGACGACTCTTCAACACGCGGCAGTCCAAGCGCCTGCTCAGCACCGTTGATGCCGGCGCAATGATCGCATCGTTCGTCGCTTATTTCTCAATACCTCAGATCCTCAAAGCAGTGCAGAGTGAATCGGCGTTGTTCACCCTCAGCCTGATAAGCATTGCCCTGTTCTTCCTTGTGTTCCTCTACCTCTCATCTAGTCGTGTACACAAGGCAGGAAATTTCAGCGATGAAAGACAATACTACCGGAAAGTTAGCCCCTCCCAATTCGTGCGGAACCGCTACATGCTGTATTTGTCTGCGTTTGTTGTCGTCTCCATGCTCGTCGTGACGTTTGTGGACTACTCCTTCCTGAACGTAACAACGATCATGCTTCCGGAGAAAGACATCGCGCGGTTCATAAGCTACTTTGGGATGACTGTAGTGGTGTTCAATTTCCTGTTTCAGTCGTTCGCAACGCAAAATATTGTCAAGCACTATGGCATGCGGGTGGCCATGCTGATCAACCCCGTGCTCATAGGACTTTTCACACTCGCCGCCGTGTTGGTCGGATACATTTCCGGCCACAATCGTGGCTCGGAATTTTTCGTCGTGTTCTTCATTTCCATTGCCATGAGTAAGCTGTTCATTGCCTCCCTCAGGGACGCTCTGGACCAGCAAACCTTCCGGCTATATTTGCTGCCCCTAGAACACAACATCCGCATCGACGTCCAAACGAAGGTTGAAGGTGTGGTCATGGCACTTGCCACGGTGCTTGCGGGTGCGCTGATCATCCTGCTTAACAAAATCCGTGTATTTGACTTTTTCTCGGTTACTGTCAGCACCATCCCGCTCGTCGGTGCCTGGTATTACATTTCAAACAGACTCAATAAGGGATACAGAACCACGCTTCAAAATACACTGGCGTTTGGTCGTGCTGCGACTGACCAGCAGCATGAACGCGGGCATAATGTTCCCGATGTGCTGCAAAACGGCATCGAAAGCGGCATTGAGTGTCGCGTTATGTACGCGCTGCGGTTGATGGAACAGGTTGAACCTGCGCTTTTCGAGAGCACCGTAGTGACACTTGCCGGGACCGGCTCACCGCGTATCCGGAAATTCCTGGAAGAACATGTTGGTGTGGACCGCCTCGTCGAAAATCGCCGAGATGAAATCCATGGCCTGGCTACCCGTGCTGCCGATCAGGTGGAAGACAGCGATCACATCGGCATCACACTTGATCGCCTCATCCGGCTGGGCAACTCGCGCGATCGGGATGACCGCCTTATCGCCGCCCGCACGCTGAGCACCACCTACGGAAACAAGGCTGTATTCTTGTTGTTAGAACTTCTTCGCGATCCTGACCCCACCGTGAAATACGCAGCACTTCGAACCGCCCGAAAAATCCGGCGGCCCGAAACATGGCCCGTGTTGATAGAGCTGTTGCGTCACCCTGCCTTCAGTCATCACGCAGCCGCTGCGCTCCAGCAAGCCGGAGAATCTGTCCTTCCTACCCTGGAAGCTGCTTTCAACAAGAACGCGCAAAGCGACATCACCATGCTACGCATTGTACAGATCATGGGGCGGATCGGTGGAGACTACGCGCTAAAACTTCTGCTGCGGAAGGCAGAACATCCTGACAAACGGATCGTACGACAGATTCTCCACGCACTGCGATACAGAAATTACCGGGCCAAGGGGCGCGAGGCGCTCGAAATCAACAACATGCTCGACGCCGAGATCGGGAAGACCATCTGGAACCTGGCAGCGCTGTATGAACTTCCTGACGAGCGGCCCTATCAGCATCTTCGTGACGCACTGCGCGAAGAAATAGAGGCAAACTACAACCATATCACGCTGCTGCTTTCGCTGCGATACGATCCACAATCAGTGCGGATGGTGAAAGATAACATCGACTCGGGGGATCCGGACAGCATTGCTTTTGCGCTCGAACTTATGGAGACCTTTATCGATCCCGGCCTCAAGGTGCGCCTCTTTCCCCTGTTCGACGACACATCAGTGCCGGAGAAATTACAAAGTCTTCAGCTTTTCTATCCCCGTGAATCGTACGCGCCGATACAAACGATAAACTATATCCTTAATCGCGATTACAACGAGGTCAATCGGTGGACGAAAGCGTGCGCCATGTACGCCACTGCGTTCCTGCCAGAATTCCGGGTAAGCCGCGGCCTCATTGCGCACGTATTCAACCCCGACAAGCTCTTGCAGGAAACTGCCGCATGGGTGATCTGGCGCAAGAACCGCACCGTTTATGAAACCGTTGTCGGCAGGCTTCGCGACGCCGACCGGAAGTATTTGCACTCAACGCTCGAAGAAAACCAGCTCGGCGACGGATTGAACGATGGGGCATTCCTGGAAATTGAGCGTATCCTTTTCCTTAAATCGCTACCCGGCTTTAAAAATATCGATGGAATACAGCTGGCGGAACTCGCCGGTCATATGACTACCATCGAACTCAAGGAAGGACTTGCGCACGACCTGTCGCCCGATGGTGATCGTCCCGTACTCATCGTAGCGTACGGCGCCGTGCGACTTGACCTCCTCAACAATGCACCCGCATTTATAAAGCGGGGCGACGTCTACGGCGACGTATTCCAGGAAGAACCTGTGCACCCGGTACTGCGAATGGAAGCCACAGAGCGCGCTATTGTCTTCAAGATAAATAGCGCCGACTTCTACTTCGTCATGGTCAACAACCCCGAACTCATGGAAGGCATGATCCGGAACATTGTTCCTGTCGAAGCCGAAACAGCAGAAGATAAACATACACCCTAATGAAATTCGACATCGACGTACTCATCATTTTCGCGGAACAGGACAACGAGCCTTCGGGTGAAGGCAACCCGGGCTGGGTCTCGCAGTTCCGCCGGTTTCTTGAACTGATGCTTACGCAGGTGTTGGGAGAGAAACCTAATGTCTTACTTAAGGGCGAGCACGATTCATTGACGTCGCCACGCCTCGACAATGCGGCTACCCTGGTGACGATCCTGTCAAAAGACTTTTGCAAATCGGGACCTTGCCTCGACTACACCGAGGCCTTTGTAAAGGCAACCGAAGATACGCCGCAAACCATAGGTCGCATCTTCAAGGTATTCAAAAACTATATTCCCGTAATGGATCAGCCGCCGCGTCTGCGTTCGCTGATCGGATACGACATGTACCAGCTTGATCCCGACTCGGGTCAAACCACAGAGTACACCGACTATTTCAGCACCGAAGCAGAACGCCAGTACTGGATGAAAATGGTGGACCTCGCCTACGACATCTACGACACGCTGATGCGACTTCGGGGTGAAGGCCCCACCGAGGTCAGGACACTTTACGAGCGTAAGGCCATCTACCTGGCAGAGACGGGTCACGATCTTTCGGTACAACGCAACATAATCAAGAGGGAGCTTCAGCGCCATGGCTACCTGGTGTTGCCTGGAAGCACCCTCCCCTCCCGTCGTGACGAACTGGAACAAGCTGTTGAACGCGACCTGGAGGCCAGCAGTCATTCCATCCACCTCATCGGCGCCGCTTACGGCGAGATCCCGGAGGGCTCCGATATTTCCGTGATAGAGATCCAGAATAACCTGGCCGCGAAGAAGAGCCAGCGTGCGAAGGAAGCCAACGAAAGCTTTTCACGTCTCATCTGGATCTATCCCCACATCACGAACGCGAGTCAGAAGCAACAGACATTCATTGAACGAATTAAGCGCGATGCCGAAGTTCAGGAGGGCGCAGAAATTCTGCAGACACCGCTCGAGGATTTTAAGAACATCATGCGGGAAGAGCTTCTCGAAGGGGATGATCGCACCATTAGCCATTCATCAGGCAGTCCTTCCGTATACCTGGTCTATGACCGCGCCGATGGCGAGGCGGTCGGCCCCGTGAAAAAGGCGCTGGAAGAAAACGGATTTCAGGTGTTGACGCCGGCCTTTGAAGGAGAAGTGCTCGAATTGCGGAGGAAACATATCGACAATCTGCGAAGCTTTGATATCGCGGTGATCTACAAGGGACAGGTCAACGAGCAGTGGGTACGCATGAAGCTGCTCGACCTTCTCAAGGCCCCGGGGTTTGGAAGGAAAAAGCCCATCCTCGGAAAAGTGCTGATCGGCACTCCGGCTGCCGGCAGCCTTCTAAATGGGCAAGACGTTACCGTACTCGACGGCGAGATCCCAAAAGTGATTAACCAATTGCAGGATCTACTGCATGAATTCACAGCAGCCAAAACATGAATCCGGCGGAAGTTGAGCGGCATATCCTGACAACAAATCCCTTCCCGGGGCTGCGGCCTTTCCGGATCGAGGAAAGTCATCTCTTCTTTGGTCGCGAAGGTCAGACCGATGAGGTCTTGCTCAAGTTAGCGCGCCACCGCTTTGTTGCGATCGTCGGTCCTTCCGGCTCCGGTAAATCGTCATTTGTTTACTGCGGGGTCTTGCCGATCCTTTATGGTGGGTTTCTTGCTGAAGCGGGCTCGGGCTGGGAAGTTATCGTTACGCGACCTGGCCACGCTCCCATCGACAACCTCGCTGAGGCGGTGCTAAAACAGAACGCACAGTATGCGGCAGACGATGACGACGAAAAGAAGATCAAGCGAACGATATTCTCGACCCTGCTGCGGAGCAGTTCGCTCGGTTTGGTGGAGGCCGTACGACATGCCGGAGGAAAAAAGGACGTAAAGTACCTGGTCCTTGTCGACCAGTTTGAAGAGCTGTTCCGCTACAAGGATGGGCAGGAGGTCAACGCAATAAACGAGGCCCTCGCTTTTGTTAACCTGCTCCTCGAAGCCTCGTCAAACAAAGAGGCGACGATTTACGTGGCGCTTACGATGCGCTCAGATTTTATCGGCGACTGCGCACAATACCCGGAGCTCACCAGCAGAATCAACGATAGCCACTATCTTATTCCGCAACTCACGCGCGAACAAAAGCGCAGTGCCATCGAAGGACCCGTTGCTGTCGGCGGAGGAAGTATTACACCCCGCCTGGTGCAGCAATTACTGAACGATCTGGGTGACAACCCCGACCAGCTTCCCATCCTGCAACATGCGTTGATGCGGACCTGGAACTACTGGGTAGAGAATCGTGAAAACGAAGACGAGCCGATCGACCTCAAACACTACGAGGCCATCGGCACCATGTCGGAGGCTCTTTCACTCCACGCAAATGAAGCTTACGACGAGCTCGACGAACAGCAGAAAGTCATTTGCGAAGTTCTTTTCAAAGCAATCACTGAAAAAAGAGGCGAGAACTTTGGCGTGAGGCGCCCTACCCGACTGGAGGAGATCGCAGCCATCGCCAATGTATCCGAGGAGGAGGTAATTCACGTCATTGAAAAGTTCAGGGATCCGGGGCGTTCGCTGCTGACACCGGCACACGGTGTACCACTTACATCGCGGTCGATGATCGATATTTCGCATGAAAGTCTCATGCGGATATGGACACGTCTAAAGGGCTGGGTAGAAGACGAAGCGGAAGCTGCACAGATCTATGTCCGGCTGTCGGAAGCGGCAGCGATGTACCAGGTTGGAAAGGCCGGCCTTTGGCGTCCGCCTGACCTGCAACTCGCACTCAACTGGCAGAAAAAATACAATCCAGGTATCGTTTGGGGTCGGAGATACAATCCAGCCTTCGAGCGCACGATGATTTTCCTGGAGTATTCCAAAAAGGAATGGGAGACCGAACAGCGTATTAAAGAGCTTAGGCAGAAGCGAAAACTCAAGGCAGCTCGCGTTGTGGCGCTGATACTCGGTTCCCTGACACTCGTCGCGCTCCTCGCGCTCGTGTTTGCATTCCTCAAACAAACCGAGGCGATCCGAAATGCAGAGGCTCTTGCTGTAGAAGTTGTAAAATCCGATAGTGCGAGGCGCGAGGCGGAACGACAGAGAGAATACGCGCTGGACCAGCAACGTATCGCGGAAGAGCAAGAAGCATATGCGCTTCAACAGCAGCGACTGGCAGAGGAACAACGGCAGGCCGCCATCGAGCAGCGCAGGATTGCTGAAGTTCAACGGGGGATGGCTGTTGCCAATGAACGAAGGGCGCGTGAAAACGCGGAGATTGCCGATCGTGAGCGGATACGCGCCGAAGCAAACGAAAAACGCGCCGTCGAGAATGCCGAACGCGCGCAGCGCGAAGAGCAGCGTGCCCGAGAACTTCGCTACCGCGCCATAGCAAAAGCTATGGCCATCAAGTCCGTTCAGCTCAACGATCCCGAGCAGGAGGCGCTGCTGGCGCAGCAGGCGTACAACTTCAATACACAATTCAAGGGGTATCCTTACGACAATGACATCTACGATGGGTTGTACAATGCTTTGAAAAAATTCGGCGACCCGCTTACAATTAACCTCAGCGGCCATCGAAACAATGTGCGCAGCCTGGTTACATCACCCCGTGATGGGACCATATATTCCGGTGGTGCTGAAGGAAAGATTATTCAGTGGACCAACCGCGCAGGCAGGTGGACCGGCCAGCCGGTTGTACAAGAGGCGGCATACAGACTGATCGCTTGCATGGACGTAAGTCCTGATGGCAGGTGGCTGATTGCCGGCGGCAACTTCAACGCATCCGATCCTCACAGCAACTTCGTGGAGTTGTACGATCTCAAGTCGCCCGGACAACCTGCCAAGGTGTTCCGTGGATTTGTCGGTGAGGTCGGACATATCCGGTTCACACCCGATTCGAATGGATTTTATGCCCGCGACAACGAAGGATACACTATCCGGTATTGCGATCTGAACACAGTGAAAGAAGTGATTACGAGTACGGAAAAAATCCGAAGCATGGACATCAGCAAGGATGGCCGGAAGCTCGCAGTAGTGACTGACGAAGAGAAATCCGGCAACCTGCTCGTTTGGGACCTGGCTACAATGACATCTCAATCGGCATACACCAATGAAGGCGCAGGGCTTTATGCCGTGGCGTTCGGACCGGAAGATGAAACAATCGTGATCGGCGCCGCGAACGGCCTCGTCCGAATTCTGAAGGAAGGATCAGTGGTTCGCGAACTATCTGGTCATGAATCTGCTATCCAGGACATACGGTTCAACCATGCGGGCAATTTCATGGCCACCGCAAGCAAGGACAAGACCGTTCGGCTCTGGAACCTGCAAAACCTTAAGGAGCAACCGATCAAGCTTTACGATCACCCGAACTGGGTATGGTCGATAGCTTTCTCGCCCGATGACGAGCAGCTGCTCGCGGGCACCCAGGAACAAGTAATCAAATCGTGGCCTACCCGGGTAGAAACCATGTCAGGAAAATTGTGCGGCATGGTGACTCGGAACATGACCAAGGATGAATGGGATATTTTTGTTTCGGAGGACCTCGACTACGTAGCAACGTGCGCTGAGTTTTCCACAAAGAGCAAGTAGCGTGGGCATTCTTTCATTTTTTGAATGCCGGAATTTTTTATGAGAAAGTCTATAGGATTTTTTGTACTTCTTTTGATCGCGCTGGCAACTACTACAGCCACGTATGCCCAGACCGCCTGCGCCGTGACGCTTCGAACAGCCAGGACGACCTATGACGAAGGCCGTCTCCACGAGCTGCCCAGCTTATTGGCGCCGTGTTTGAAGAGCGGTTTTACGCGGCAGGAAGCGGTTGAAGCGTACAAGCTCCTTGTGCTTTCCTACATCTACCTGGAAGAGCCGGCAAAGGCCGATGAGGCTATGCTGGCACTGCTGCGCACCGATCCTTACTTTGAAATAAACGAGTCGGCCGATGCGGCCGAGTTTATCGCCTTGTATCGCACGTTCAGGACCTGGCCCGTGTACCGGGTGGGTGCTAAAGCAGGCGTCAACGCCACGCAGCCGTATATCACCTCGTATGTCGACGCCGTGGAAGGTGCAGCGGTGTCGTACTCCGCAGCCGTCAGTTTCATGTCCGGGCTCGTATTCGAAATCCCGGTTGGCAGCCGTCTGACGCTCAACCCGGAAGCATACTTTCAAATGAAGACGTTCCTTTACGATTCAGACCTGAACCTGACTGACGGCCTTACCAACTCATCCGAAGGCAAGGAAGCGCAAACTTCTGTCTCCGTACCCGTGTCACTTCAGTATGCTCTCGCAAAAACAAAGCTCAATCCCTATGTGTCAGCGGGAATATCTGTAGACTACCTGCTCAAATCGTCCATTACCATGAACCGGGTACGGGTGAACGCCAACTCGATCCAGGAGCGGACGTTCGACGTTACCGACAGCAGAGAGCGTATTCACATAAATGCACTGGCCTCGGCCGGCATAAAAGCTCGGCTGGGTAGCGGATTCGTTGTAACTGAACTTAGGTTAAGTTATGGACTAACCTCCATCAACGATCCCTCATCCACCTTCACCCTGGATGACTACCTGTTGTTTGATAACGGATATGCCGACAACGGCATGCGCTTGAATTCAATTTCCCTCACCGTGGGATATGTATATAATGTGTTCCACCCCAAAAAATTGAAGCCCGGAAAATGAGATACGCGTGCCTGATCCTGGGAATTGCTTGCCTGGTGGCCTGTCAGGATGCCCGCGACGCCAGGCCGATGGAACGGACTACGTTTGCCCGCTTTTACGAAAGCAGCATGGGCCAGCGCGCAGTCGCCGCCCGCGAGTTCGACGGCGGGTATGTATTGCTGGGCAGCCGGCTCACGCCCGATGATACGACGGGGCTGTTGATCCGCACTGGAGGGCGTGGCGAAGTATTGTGGACGAGCGAGCTGCCCGGTATTATTCCTAAGTCCCTGGTGGTGGGAACAGATGCATTCTTTGTTTTTGGCGACAGCATCCTCGTGAATCCCGAGTCACCCGATGTGAACGACCTCATCATCCAGTCGGCCCTCCTCTATCGCATATCGTTCAGCGGATCGCCGACGAAGAAGCTTGTTATCGCCGACCGTTCCCTTTCCAACCGAATTGACTACACGGCAAACGCCATTACGCTGAACAGCCAGGATGACATCATTGCGCTCGGGACTTTCAGGGAGCCCGGTGTAAACGCTACAGAACGACCCTTCGTTGCCGCGCTGGGTGCCGACACATTCGATACCCTGTGGCACAAGAAGTACAACATCATAGATCGTGATTATGTCAACGCCCGGACGGTTCACTACACCGCAGAGGGCTACGTCGTTTGGGCAAGCGCAATTCTTAAAGAGCAACAGACCTTCGAACGTACGTATCTAAGCATCCCGTTCATTCGGGAAACTTCTGTGTTTGAAAACAACGACGTGTTTGGAGCAACGACCGACCAAAAGCTACTCGTGGGGGATATACAGCGCGCCTCGACTCCGGAGTTTGGTTATGGTATTGTCGGCACACATGCTGCCCCTTCCGGTGACAACGCTAACCTTTTCTTCGCGCGGGTCAGCAGCGACGGCAACTTTGTTGCAGGCAGCGAACGCTATTTTGACGGGCAGCTTTCGGCATCCGATACACCGGTGGCGACCTTCGAATCCGCAAGCAGTGATGCCGGGGAGGCGTTATGCGCAACACGGGACGGCGGATTCGTACTCGCTGGCACCATGTCTACGACACCGCTACGAGGAAACGGTGGACGCGACATTTTCCTCGTGAAAGTAAACGGAATGGGCGATATTCTCTGGAACAAGGTGTGGGGTGGCACGGGCGATGAGGCGATTGGCAGCATCACGGAAACGGCAGACGGTGGTCTGCTGTTGTGCGGGTCACGCGACGCCTCGGGCCTGCCCTCCATGTTCCTCATCAAGATGAATGCAATGGGAGAAATTCAAGATTGACGGCCGATGAGTGAAAAGTCTTTACTAAACGCTTTGCTGATATCGATAGTCCTGTGCGCAGGCACGGCGCTGAGTGGCATGGCTCAGCCGCTGACTGCGGATGCCGGACCGTCATCAGCACAAGTGTGTGAAGGTGATGGCCTCGTCCTTGGAGGTGATCCAAGCGCCTACGGTGGCACTGGATTCTACAGCATCTCCTGGACTTCGAATCCCCCAGGGTTCACCAGCCAGGCAAGCAATCCCGTCGTCACGCCCGACGAAGATACTGACTATATACTTACCGTCATGGACTCCAACGGGGACATCGACATCGACGTCATCTCCGTTACCATCAAACCTCGGACTGACCCCTCGGATTTGGACATTGTCTTCAACCCCGATGCGAACTCTTACAGCGTGGAAAGCGGTCCGGTCGATCTTTCATTCACCGTCGGCGGTGGGGGTGCAGGATCTGGCGTTCTGAGCGGCACCGGTGTTAACAGCACAACAAACCAGTTCCATCCCAGTGCAGCAAACATCGGAACAAACGATATCACGCTTACCTTCACGAACACAGACGGTTGTGTTACCGAGATCACTGAAACGATAAGCGTTTATAATCCCAACGGTTTCATCAGCGGCCTGGATAATTCGTACTGTCCGTACGGCGATGACGATCTGACGATCAATGTTCCTCCCCCCTACCTTTCCTTTGTCGACGTGTTTATGTATGATGAAAACGGGATTGCTATACCGGTCGGAACTTCCTGGACGAAAAACGTCGCAGCACGAACGGTCCATCTGAACCTCGATCTTCTTCCCCTGGGCAAGAACCGGTTTAGCATCGTCTACAACATCCTCGGAATCACAGGTTATAACTACACGCCTTATCTTGACGTAACCTGCTTGTGCATTCGATACAACATTACGCCGATCATCGGTCCCGTGCAGACTGTCGTGGAAGTACCCATGATTATCAATCCTCAGCCTGAAGTGAAAATTGCATTCAAGTCGGAGGTGCCTGCACTGTGTCGTAATGCTACTCCGCTTACACTTGAAGGTGCGCCGGCCGGCGGGATCTGGCAAGGTATGGCCCTCACACCGGCACCCGGCAACGATGCAAGCCCGGAGTTTTCTTCTGGCGACAACGGTCTGGCTTCCTTCGACCCTTCATCCGCAAACATAGGAACCAATCCGATCCGGTACATTTATGAAGATGGCAACGGATGCCGCGACACAACGCGCGTTGATATGACGGTGTATGATCTGCCCGTGCTCGACTTTACCGCTCCCGATGGTTGCGTAGGGATACCCGTGGAATTCGATCCGTCTGTTACCCTGCCCGCAGGTGTAACGGTCACCGGATACGTTTGGGATTTCGACGACGACCGCAGGGAAGCGCACATTGTCCTGCCGGATCCGACAACGCACGTTTTCACCTCAAGTAATGACTATGATATTACCCTTGGTGCGACTACCGCCGACGGATGCTTTACGTCGGTGACGCATCAAATTTCTGTGGGCGATATCCCGGATGTTAAGCTGGGATGGTCATCGGTATGCGATGGCGACCCAACGCGATTTGCTTTCAAGTCTTCGTTTTTTAACACGACGCCCTCAGACGTGTACCGGGTGTCGTGGGATTTTGGGGACGGCGTTACCGCTTCGCGGATCAATCCGCCGCTGTCGGATACAGTGCGCAATTACACGTATGCCGGGCCAGGGACATTTCAGGCGCACGTGACCCTCGAGACCGACCTGGGATGTACCAATTCCGATACCGTCGTATTATACAAAGTACCGCGAACCGGAATTATCAATGGAGACAACGAGTACCTGCAGGACTTCGACGCAGCAACCCTGGATGATCAGCAATGGGTAAGCGGCGGAAGCAATTCTTCCTGGGAGTGGGGCGTACCCGCAAAGACCCTCATCAACGATGACGCCTCCGGCGGAGGCAAAGCGTGGGTCACCAGCCTTAACGGATCATTTAATATTAACGAAGACTCCTGGGTTCACAGCCCGTGCATCGATCTCTCAGAGATCGATCGTCCTGTCCTTTCACTTGACATTCGGTCGCTGACGCGAAGCCGGATCGAGGGGGCAGTTTTGCAGGTTAACGTTACGGGCTCGACGGACAAAGAGTCGGACTGGAAGACAATTGGCGGTGTTGGCACCGGCGTCAACTGGTACAACGCTACAGGTATTTTGAGTAATCCCGGTAACCAGTCGCTAAATCAGACGGGCTGGTCCGGATCCCTCGACTCGACTGCCTGGCGGAAAGCGGTAATCTCACTTGACAATACGCTCGCACCGCTATCGCCCGCACAGCGATCGCGCATGCGTTTCAGGATCGCCTTCTCGAGTCCGGTCGACTCCAGCTTCAGCGCTACTGAAGAGGGTTTTGCTTTTGATAACTTCAGAATCGGGCAACGCGATAGAATCGTTCTGCTTGAGAGCTTTACCAATGCAGGCGGACCTAATACACCCGACGAACCTAACAAGTCGGCCAACACCCTGATCAACACCTTTGCCGACGGGTTGGTCGGCGAACTGGTGAAGGTAGAGTATCACGTGGGACTTGGCGGTCCGGGTGATGATCCGTTGTACGAGGACAATCCGGTCGACGCAAATGCACGTGCCGCCTATTATGGCATTACATTCACACCGTTTGCGCTCGTCGACGGACGGCTCGGATCGAATCTTATGCAATCATTCAGCAACCAAAGCCTGAGGCCAGCTGAAGCGGCCATCGACACCATTATTACCAGCGGATCGGCCGGAAGCCCGCTAAATATCGACGTGCAGTTTACGGCCGAAACCGACTTGCCGCCAAGGACGTCACTGCACGTTGTGGTTATCGAGAAAATCATCACCGCCCCCACAGGAATCTCGAATGGCGAGAGTGAATTCAAATACGTGATGAAGAAAATGCTTCCCACCGCGCGCGGCACCGTGTTCGCCAGTGGTGTTCCTGCGGGAGAAACACGTACCGTCAGTGTTTCCTGGCTTCCGCGGGCATACGACCCCTCCAACCTCGCGGTCATCGCGTTCTTGCAACACGAAGAGACCGGAGAAATATTTCAGACCCGGCTGTTGGATGCACCGCAGTATCTTCCAACCGGTGTTGTAACGGGTATCGAACCAACGCTTGCGGATCGCGTTCGCATTTATCCTGTGCCGGCCAACAACGAACTTAACGTTACGATGCCCGGGCCACTGCGGCATCCGGTTGTGTGCAGATTGTTTGACGCGGTTGGACAAGTGGTTGCCACAGAAGTGTATCCTATAGGTGAAAAGACTCGCGCATTTGATACAGGTAGCCTGGCTGATGGTGTGTACATATTGCAGTTTGAAACACCCGGTGAACCGATAAGCCGGAAGAAGGTGATGGTAGTACACTCGGCTCCATTACGTTGAAGTCGGCATTGTGCTTTGGAGATCATGTTGTGCACGATGTTATATAGGTGTGTATGCCTATGGCGCTATTTTGCGTTTTGGATTTCTTCAGTAATTTTGGACACCACAGCTAGGCAGGCCTCTTTTCTCTGATCAAGCAGAGCGTATTTGCAGTATGGACATATTTCTCTTACCAGAAACCTGGCTTGCGCTAGCAACGCTCACATTCTTTGAGGTGGTCCTGGGCATCGATAACATCATCTTCATTTCCATCGTTTCGAACCGCCTCCCAGTGAACGCCAGGGCGCGAACCAGAAACATGGGGCTTATCCTGGCCATGGTTGTGCGCATTATGTTGTTGCTGGGCATAAGCTGGGTGATCGGATTTCAGCAACCGCTTTTCAGCGTGTTTGACACGCCCTTCAGCGGCCGCGATCTCATTCTCGCCGGAGGCGGATTGTTTCTTATCGCAAAGAGCACACGTGAAATCCACCAGGAAATGGAGGGAGAACTTCACGAAGGTCCTGCAGTGGCGAGAAAAGTGAACATGAACTCGGTGATCGTGCAGATTATTTTGTTGGATATTATTTTTTCCTTCGATTCAATTCTCACCGCCGTGGGTCTTACATCGCATATTCCCATCATGGTGATTGCCATTGTCCTTTCCATTGTCATTATGATCGCGTTCTCGGGACGCATCAGCGATTTCATCCATAAGCATCCCACCCTTGAGGTACTCGCGCTTGGATTTCTTATCCTCATCGGGTTCATGCTATTCCTGGAGGGACTCCACTATGAGATTCCAAAGGGGTATATTTACTTTGCCGTTGCATTCTCCCTGATGGTCGAGATGATCAACATGAGAATACGCAAGGCAAAAAGAAAAAAGCGCGCTGCATCGAATGAAAAATGACGAATCTCTGCGATTTCCTATCGGACGGTTTGCACCGAAGGACTCCTATACCTTCGATGAACTCCAGGTCTGCATTGAGCGGATCGAAGCATTCCCCGCACGACTGCGAAAGGTTGCGGGCTCTTTAACGCCCTTACAGCTGGATACGCCGTATCGAGAGGGCGGGTGGACTTTACGCCAGGTTATCCATCACCTGGCCGACAGTCATACAAATGCGTACGTCCGGCTGAAATGGACGCTAACCGAATCCACGCCCACAATCAAAGCCTATGATGAAAAGGGCTGGGCTGAAACGCCAGAGACAAAAGAAGATGTCGAAGTTTCGGTGCGCATGATAGAGGCCCTACATGCACGGTGGGTGAAGCTGCTCAGGGCGCTTCGTCCTGAAGACTTCGAGAAAGGATATATCCACCCTGATAACGGGAAGTTTGTAAGTCTTGGCCGACAGCTGGCCCTATATGCCTGGCATGGGGAGCATCACCTGGCCCACCTGGGACTTGTCGCGCCACACGTTTCGGCACCTTGAGCTACACGCGGCCGTACATACTGTTTAACCGCCACCTTGAGACAATCTATCCTGCCCTATTCCGCAAGGTTAAGCCAGTTATTGTTCAACCAGAACGTATCACCACACCGGATGACGATTTCCTGGACCTGTATTGGACCACGCAGGATGCGGAAAGACTCGTCATCATTTGTCACGGTCTGGAGGGTAACGCCCGGCGTCCGTATATGCAGGGTATGGCACGAGCGTTCTACCTGAATGGATATGACGTACTTACGTGGGATTATCGCGGGTGTGGCGAAGAAATGAATCGCACACTCCGGTTCTACCATAGCGGGGCTACGGACGATCTGCATCTTGTGGTAAAGCACGCGGTGGGGAAGGGATATCAGCAGATCAGCCTGGTAGGATTTAGCCTCGGCGGCAACATCACGCTAAAGTATCTGGGCGAACACCATGCCGATGCTGTTGCCATTCATCGGGCCGTAACCTTTTCTGTGCCCATGGAGCTTGCTTCCAGTTGCCAGAAGATCTCACGGCCCGAAAACCTGATTTACGCCCAGCGTTTCTTGCGAAGCCTGAAAGACAAAGTCATGAGAAAATCCCGGCTCATGCAGGGCCTTGATGTGACGCATCTCCCCGGGATTCGGACGCTTGTTCAGTTTGACGATCGATACACGGCTCCGTTGCATGGATTCGAGAACGCGTCCGACTACTACAGCCGGTGCAGTGCCATAGGATTTCTCAATGCCATTGAAACGCCGACATTGATTGTCAACGCGCGCAACGATCCTTTTCTCAGTGCGGAATGCTTTCCCCGACTCGACGAACATCCTTTCATAACTTTCGAATCGCCGATACAGGGAGGCCATGCAGGCTTTACACAATTCTCTAAAAATGGACTATATTGGTCCGAGGAAAGGGCGGTGCAATTCATTGCCGGGCTTTCCTGAATCTTTTTCATTTTTGACCTTCCGGCAATATGGTGGAACGTTATAGTATAACCTGCGATGCCGACAGTGTTCGCTCTCGCTTTTCTGTCGACGTTCCCGGCTTTTACAAGCCGCATTACAATGCTGCTCCGACACAACTCCTTCCGGTGATCACAAATACCAGTCCCGAGGGCGTATCCCTCTTTTACTGGGGTATTCCTCCATCGTGGGCAAAGAACAAGACCGTAAGTGAAAAGGTGGTCAATCTGAAGGCGGAAGCCTTAAAAGAAAAGCCTTCGCTGCGGAAAGTGATCTTGAAAAGACGATGCCTGATCCCCGCGGATGGGTTTTACGCATGGAAACGATCCGGCAAGAAGACCCTCATCCCCTATCGTATCGTCGCCGCTTCGGGTGCCTTGTTTTCCTTTGCTGGCATCTGGGAAGATTTTGAAGACAATGACGGCGGTGAACAGAGCACATTCATTCTTCTGACACGGCCCGCTGAGGATTCCATCCGGCAAATCACCGAACGAATGCCGGTAATCCTTTCGCGTGACATGGAAAAAATCTGGCTCGCGTCGGATGCAGATGAAAGCACGTTGCTTAGCGTGCTGGGCACACCTTCCCGCGAGACACTTAGCGCGTACACAGTGTCGCCTCGCATCAATGCGATTTCCGTGGACGTGCCGTCGCTCATCGCCCCGGCGCCTCCTGCCGACCAGTTCGGAAACCTTACGCTGTTCGATTAGAGATCAGAATCCCTCATCCCCCTGGACTTCTTCATCCGCTGGCTTGAGGTCGGTCGGGTCGTCCTTTTTGGGCGCCTTCTTCTTTCGTTCTCTAGCCGGCTTGGCTTGATCTGAAGCCGGGCCGTCGGACGTCTTCGCTTCTTTGGTCCTGTCTCTCTTGTCCTTCTTATCCTTCTTCAGGAACGAGAAGAAGCCTTTCTTTTTCTCAGGCTGCGCCTCGGTTACAGTATCCTGCACAGGCTCGTTCTCGTTGTATTCGAAATCAAATTCCGACCGCTCGACGGGCGGTTCAACCTGCAAGGTATCAACAGGTTCCACTTCCTGTTTCTTCTCCTTCTTCTTGAACAGGTTCCTGAAGAATCCTCCTTTCTTCTCCTTTGCCTCGCGGGCTGCGTCTTCCTCTTCCCACTTACCCTGCATCTGGGCAAGACGGACGTCGGGCAACACAAGTGCGTCGCGGAGATACCACATATAGTTGTCCTGATCGATATTGAAGCGAATGTCGTCGATTCTGTAGGTCGCGCTATCGGCGTTGTACCTCAGCATCCTCACCTCCTTGTCACGCGTGATCACATAGGTACTGTCGGGGTCGGCCACTTCCGCTGTGTCGGCTGGTTGCACTACGTCGACGATGTAGGTGCTGTCGATAACGGATCGCGCGGCCGCATCCAGTTCAGCCAGCGACACATCCTGGTCCATCGTGAGGGAATCAGGAACTACGGGGAACACCGGCTTCATTTCCACGGTGGCAAGGCTGTTCAGCTTTTTTCGATAAGGCACGCTCTCTGCTATCAGGTAGCGATTCTTGCTGGCGGTGAGGATTTTGGGCGTAGAGTCTTCCTGAAAGTAGCTGAATTTCTTGCGAAGGGCATCCTTATCGTAAATGAAAGCGCTTTGGAACGCAGGGCACACCAATCGCTGGGTACATGCGGAGAATAGCACGCCAAGTGTGGCCAGAATAAAAAATGCCCTGATCATAAGGCTTCAGCGTTCCAAAAATAGGCCGGAAAACTCTTGGAGCCTCCGGCTAAACCCGTTCCACGGTCAAATTCCCCATGCGCTTCCCGGTCATGCCCGTATAATGGATCTAAACCTTCAAAATTACGCATTCCTGCAGGGAAACCCAAAATTTCACAGAATATTAAAGCCATCTAACCCGCTGATAATCAATTCATACTATGTTCTAACGACACAGGGTCGGTTTTAGTGGCCCAACCACGGAAATAAGTATGAAATCCGGGACTCAAACGCACCCGGGCGAAGCTAAATACACCCCCTATCCCTAACCGTAAAGCGGCCCCCGGCGGCAACACTTCGACACTTTATTGAATCACTAACTTGAGAATCAAGTACATAACACCCAGGAGAAAGACCACAATAGAAATCTTGTTAATACCGTGCATCACCCGGATGTTAAAGTTTGAAGGTCGCGAAGCGTCCGCCCCTCGGAAGAAGTAGCCGAACACTTCATGCAGTTCGAAGAACTCCCGCAGCCGGTTGCGTTTTTTGGGGTTAGTGGAGGTTTGGTTTTTCGTTGTCATAGGCTAAGCATCCGGAAGGGGAACCGACTGTGGATCTATCCAGTTCCCGTCCTCGCGTATAAGTTCAATAAGCTGGTCGACGGCCTGGGCGGCGGGCACATTGCGTCTTACAATTTCCTTTCCCCTGTAAAGTGTGATCCTGCCGGGACCGGAACCAACGTAACCGTAGTCAGCATCTGCCATTTCACCGGGGCCGTTCACAATACATCCCATGATGCCGATCTTGATTCCTTTGAGGTGATCGGTGCGCTTGCGGATCATCGCCGTCGTCTCCTGCAGGTCGAACAGCGTTCGTCCACATGAGGGACAGGAAATATATTCCGTCTTCGACATACGGTTCCGCGTTGCCTGCAGAATTCCGAAAGCCGTACGATTGCATCGATCGATCCATTCGGCCGGCACGCTGGCGTCCTGTATCGGTGTGGCGCCCAGCATAACGCCGTCGCCAAAGCCATCGATATAGAGTCCCCCGATATCGGTGGCGGCATCGATCATGAACGCATCTTCGCCTGTAACGGCATACTCGCGGCGGATGACAACGGGAACGTCAATATCGTCCTCAACAAGCTCGAAGAACATACGACGTATCGCGGCCATGGCATGCGCGTTGTGTGTTGACACAACAAGTACGGCAGTCGGGTCATGACGCACGATCACTTTGAGGGACTCATCGAGGTCATCGGCATCCAGTTGTACAAAGTTAATCACCGGATCCTTTGCCGTAGCTTCCTGGTATTGCGTCCAGCCGAACAGGGGATGCTTGTTGGTGCGGTCTGCCAGGGTTTCCCAAACGTCCGCATCGATAATCTCTCTCAAGCCGTTTGGAAGCATAAAGGTCACGGGATTGCGGCCCGTATAGATAAAGTCAACACCCTGATCGCTCATGTGCCACTTATCCGGTTCAGGCAGATAGTAATGCCCCACTGCCCGCAAGTCCTTGTATGATTGGATTGGGTAACGGCTAAGGTCGGCGATTACCCTTGGCACGTGATGCGGCCCTCCCACGTTTAGGGTCTCACGTGTAACCCGGCGGTTGTATGAATACGGATCGATCGGAGATTCCCCAACCGCTTTGATCGGCTCATGATCTTCGCGTCCAACATATCGATCGACCATGATCTTACCGACCGGCGATTCCACTTCCGGCTCTTCCGTGAGGGATACTCGCACCGTATCGCCGAGGCCATCTTCGAGGAGCGTGCCGATGCCAACGGCCGATTTTATCCTTCCGTCTTCACCATCACCTGCTTCTGTAACGCCAAGGTGTAGCGGATAAGGTTTGAATCCTTCTGCATCGAGTCGGTTCACCAGCAAGCGGTACGCCTGCACCATGACGAGCGGATTGCTCGCCTTCATCGACAGGACTACGTCATAGTACTGGAGGTCTTCGCAGATGCGCAGGAATTCCAGCGCCGATTCCACCATGCCCAGGGGTGTATCGCCATAGCGACTCATGATGCGGTCCGACAACGAACCGTGATTCGTGCCAATACGCATAGCCGTACCGTACTCCTTGCAGATTTTCACGAGGGGCGTGAACTTCTCGCGTATCCGGTCGAGTTCAGCATCGTATGCACTGTCGGTGTATTCGATTACTTCGAAACGCTTTCGGTCGGCATAATTGCCGGGATTGATGCGTACTTTTTCAACGATGCGGGCAGCAAGTTCTGCTGCGTTGGGCGTAAAGTGGATGTCCGCCACGAGCGGTGTCGTGTAACCACGAGCCCGCAATTCCTTGCGAATAGCCTCCAGGTTGCGGGCTTCTTTCACGCTCGGCGCCGTTAGGCGAACGTATTCACACCCCGACTCGATCATGCGGATGGCTTGTTCGACGGACCCTTTCGTGTCCATGGTATCGACCGTGGTCATCGACTGCACCCGGATCGGGTTGTCGCCACCCAGGGGAACATCTCCGATCTTTACCTCTATGGTCTTACGCCTGCTGTATCGTACGAGATTATTGCAATACTGCCTAACGGAAGCTACTCTCTCATTCACGTGTTCAGATTTAGGGCAAAATTAAGCTATTAGAAAGATAGTATGTAACAATGTGATTATCAGTGAATTATAAGAGGGAGGAGATTATTGATTTGCTGTTTGCGATTTGCGAATGGGAGTACGAGCGACGTGTAGGGTGAAGCCGGAGAGTTGTCTACGCACAGAAAAGTATTTTGTGGGGATCAATCTAAAATCGATAATTGAAAATCCCTAATCACTAATCCTTTATGTCCCCCAACTGCGGCCGGATCACGACGTCCTCTACCACCGTAGAGGGAGACATGTTGTATGCGCTGAATACAGCCTCTGCAATATCGCTGGCGGGGATGAATCGTTCTTCGGGAAGCCCCGAGCCCATCCAGCTGTCCGTCCAGGTAGCACCGGGCATTACGGATGTGACCCGAATCCCAAACGGCTTGAGTTCCTCGCGAAGGCATCGTGAGAACCCCAGCAGGGCGAACTTGGAGATGGCGTAGGAGCCGCCGTTGGGATACGCTGTGAAGCTTGCGATGGAACACATGTTAAAGATATGCCCACTTCGGCGCTGCTTCATTGAAGCGACGATGCCGCGGGTAACGTGGTATGCACTATAGAGGTTGGCGTCGATCATCGTCTCCAGGTTCCCATCGGGTTCGGTACTGAGGTCGCCCGGAACAAAAAGGCCGGCGTTGTTTACCAGTACGTCTACCGGCTTTTGAAGCGTGCTGGCAAATTGTGCAAAAGCTTGTGCCTGCAGTTTGTCCGACAGGTCCGCAGCCTGGATGTGTACATTGACATTGTATTCTTTCTCAAGGTCGGACTTGAGTGCCTGCAGATCCTTAATTTTTCTCGCGCACGCGACGATGTCAAATCCTGCCGACGCAAATCTGTAGGCGATGGCACGCCCTATCCCCCGGCTCGCCCCGGTCACCGCGATGAGTTTGCTCATGAAATGGTTTTATTCCATTTTTGGGTATCTTTAGCAAGATAGTAATTGACCCGGAATCACTGAACTATGCTCTTCAAAACCATCGGCCGCTACTTCATTTTTCTGGGTGCCCTCTTTACTAACCGCGAAAAGTTTGGAACATATTACAAGCTGGTCCTCGAGGAGTGCGTGTTGATCGGGATCGGTTCGATATTCCTTGTTGTGCTGGTCTCTACCTTCATGGGAGCTGTTACCACTGTACAGACGGCGTACAACATGGTGAGCCCGCTGATTCCCGACTATGTGATCGCCCAGGTCGTACGTGAAATGACCGTGTTGGAGTTGGCCCCGACCGTTATTGCTATCATCTATGCCGGTAAGGTTGGGTCGAGCATGGCGAGCGGATTGGGTACCATGCGCATCACCGAACAGATCGACGCTTTGGAAGTGATGGGAATCAATTCCATTTCGTACCTCGTTCTGCCAAAGATCATCGCATCAATGCTCATGTACCCCCTGTTGGTTATCGTTGCCGGCGTATGCTCGCTTGTTGGCGGCTACATTGTAGGTACCTTGGGCAATTACATCACCCCGACCGACTACGTTTTTGGCATTCGCTTTGTCTTCCAGGAGTTTTCGGTTTTCTTCGCATTGATCAAGTCGGTCGTGTTTGCATTCCTGGTATCCTCGATCTCTTCCTATAAAGGGTTCTACACTCGGGGCGGGGCGCTCGAAGTGGGAGTTGCAAGCACGCAGGCCGTCACCTCCAGTGTTATTGCTATTCTGATTGCTGACTATTTGTTGGCACAACTGCTCGTAGGTGGATAATGATCGAAATAAAAAACATATCGAAGTCATTTAACGGCAAAGAGGTGCTGAGAGACATCAGCGGGGTCTTTCACAAGGGCATACCCAACCTCATCATCGGCGCCAGCGGCACGGGAAAAAGCGTATTGCTGAAATGCATCGTCGGGCTTATCAAACCCGACACAGGGAAGGTATTCTATGATGGCCGAAATTTTACGGATGCCGACATTAACCTGAAGACGGAGATACGACGCGAGATCGGTATGCTCTTTCAGGGTGGCGCATTGTTCGACTCCAAGAACGTGGAAGAAAACGTTCGATTCCCGCTCGACATCCTTACCGACATGAGTCCGGAAGAAAAACTGGAACGCGTTAACTTCTCACTAAACCGCGTGGGACTGGAAAACGTCAATAAGAAAATGCCGTCGGAGCTGAGCGGTGGGATGAAGAAACGTGTCGGCATCGCCCGGGCCATTGTTAACAACCCCCGGTACCTGTTCTGCGACGAACCGAACTCGGGTCTCGATCCGCAAACAGCGATACGCATCGACGACCTCATCGGAGACCTTACCGAGGAATACAGCATGACCACTATAGTCGTGACACACGACATGAACTCCGTACTCGGAATCGGCCAGCATATTATGTTCATTTACCAGGGACAGAAACTCTGGGAAGGCAGCAACAAGGAAATTATGCATTCCGGCGTGAAGGACTTCGACGACTTCGTGTTTGCCAATAAAGTGATGAGCCAGATCCGGGAAAAAGAGTAGTTCTTTTTCTACTCATACCTCAACGACTTGACGGGATCACTTAAGGCAACCTTCACTGAATGATAGGCAACCGTTACCAGCGCCACCACAAAACTTACTACGGCAGCCACCAGCAAGGGACCGACACCGACGTCGACATGGTAAGCGTATTGTTCCAACCAACGGGTCATCAGATACCAGCCAACGGGGCAACCCACCAGCGCAGCAATGATCACCAGCGTACTAAATTCCGTTCCCATAAGCCGAATCAACCCGGGCACGGAGGCGCCGAGGACTTTCCGAATGCCGAGTTCCTTCGTCCGCCTTTGCGCTGAGAACGACGACAGGCCAAACAAACCCAGGCAGGATATAAACACCGACAACACAGCTAGCGTATTGAACACGCGACCACGCTGCGCCTCCGCACGATAATAACCTTCCCATTCCTGATTAAGGAACGTATAACTCAACGGGTAGCCTGCAGCATATTCCTTCCACAGGCCGTCAAACGCGCGCAATGCCCTTTCCGTCTGCCCTTCAGCCGTTCTCACCAGCAAAATATTGTACCAATTCTGATGGAGAATAAGCGGGTCGACGGCAACGTGTAACGATCCGAAGTTGAAATTCTTGACCACGCCTACGATCGCGCCTTCCTGATCCCCTACCTTGATTGACTTCCCTGCCGTGCCGTCGGTAAAGCCAAACTTCACTGCGGCCGCCTCATTGACTATGAAGTTCGTTGAGTCGGCCACCCGCGAACGGTCGAAATCCCTTCCTTCTACAATCTCCATTCCCATAGCCTCGATAAACCCCGGATCTACACCCATCTCGCTGAACAGAATATCCTGGTCAGGCTGCTTCCCGGGCCAATCCACACCGGAGGTTGAGTTGCCTACGGCAATGGGCACCTGGCTCGCGGCAGTCACAGCTTCTATCCCTGGTTCGCGCAGCAGACGTTCCCGGAAGGTTTCAAAATGCGGCTCAATATCCCCTGACATGCGCGCGTAAAAAACGTTCTCACGATCGAAGCCGATATCCTTGTTCTTCATGAAATACATTTGCCGGAAGACTACGATCGTTCCGATAATGAGTATGATGGAGAGCGAAAACTGTACGACGACGAGCAGTCTTCGAAAAAGCGAAGCGCCAGTATCGCCTTCCCTCCGGTCCCTGATAATAGCAACGGGTCGGAACCGCGAAATGTAAAGCGCCGGATAGCTTCCAGCTATAAAGCCCGTAACCACGATAAGCCCGCCCATGAGCAGTGCAATACGTCCGGTGATCAAACTGAGCTCGAGTTCCTTGCCTGTAACTGAATTGTAAACGGGAATCAGGAGGAAGCATAAAAGCGCGGCAATTGCGGTTGCCATAAGTACCATCAAAAAAGATTCACCCATGAACTGGCGGAACAACTGACCCGGCACTGCTCCTATCACCTTGCGAAGACCGACTTCCTTTGCCCGCCGCATGGCCTGTGCTGTTGACAGATTCATGAAATTGATGCAGGCAATGAGCAACACGAACAAGGCTACAATAGAAAAAATCCTCACCTGCTCGATACGGCCACCCGTGGCGACGCCGTTCTCGAACTGGCTATAAAGATACATGTCGTCTACAGGCTGAATAAAAAGTTGTACCGAAGTGTTTTCATTGTGTTCCTTCACCTCATGCCTTAGTTTTTCCGAAAAAGCGGCCGGATCGGCATCCTCCGTCAACTGAAGAAACGTTCTCACATTGTTGCTCTGCCAAGTTTGAATCCAGGATGCATTTTCATCCCAGAAGAACTGGAACGGCAGCAGGTACGAGAATTGGATCGATGAATTCGCCGGTACTTCTCCGATAATTCCGGTGACGGTAAAGTTATCCTCGCTGTTGACGACAAGCACCTTCCCCATCGCGTCTTCCTTTCCAAACAGCTTCTCTGCGAACGCGCGTGTGATTACGATGTTGTTCTTCTCACGCAGCGCCGTTGATGGGTGCCCCTGAACAAACGGAAACGAAAACATCTCAAGGAATTGGGGATCGACGTAGTGGCCAGACTCGTAGAACGATGTCGTTCCATACTGGAACAGGCTTGTGATCGGCCATGTAAACCGAGAGGCTCGCTCTATTTCCGGATACTTATCCTGAATGAAGCGCGCCATGGGACCGGGCGTCGCTGCGAAGGTGTAGATCTGACCATCGGCATAGTGCTGATTCTCCATGACCCGGTACAGCCTTTCATGGTGTTCGTGGAACTTGTCGTAGCTCATCTCTTCAGCCACCCATAGGAAGATGAACAGCGAGCTGGCAATGCCAAAGGCAAGGCCCAGGAGGTTGACAACTGAGAATAACTTGTTGCGGAAGATGTTCCGAAAGGCGATGAGGAGGTAATTCCGGATCATAGGGGTTACATTAATGCCCTAATGACGCCCCGTACACAGGATTGTTGCATGAGCCACACGGCAATTTCGAAAAATCATGGCCTGATTGCCGGCAACTCGACAAAAAAGGTCGTACCCTCGCCAGGTCTGCTCGTAAAGCGGATTGAGCCATTCATTTGCTCAATGCCCTGGCGTGAGATGGCCATGCCCAGGCCAGATCCGGACCGCTTCGTGCTAAAATGCGGCACAAACACGCGGTCGGCCACTTTAGGATCGATGCCTTTGCCGTTATCGCGGAAGCTGATCCGCCAGACGTCCTCCACTCTTTCCAGGCTTATGTCCACACGGATTGGCGTACCCGGACGTGCCGCTTGAAACGCGTTAAGAATAATGTTCGAAAAAACACGCCCCAACAACTGGGGATCGCCCAACACCTCCACATCGCCCTGGGGATGCCTGAAGGTAATAGCTCCCGATTGACCGTGCAGGTCGACGATTCGTTTGATAAGGCCAACCAGCTCCACGCGCTGGATATCAGGTACAGGCATCTTGGCGAACGTGCTGAAGGAAGAAGCGATCTCGTTGAGCGTGTCTACCTGTGACATCAGCGAGTCGAGTGCCTTAGGGATTTTCTCCTGCACATCGTCACCGTTTTTCAGTTGGCGTTCCAGTTGCTGGAGGGTCAACTTCATTGGCGTGAGCGGATTCTTGATTTCATGCGCCACCTGCTGGGCAATCTCCCGCCACGCCCGTTCACGCTGCGATTGCTCCAGTTCAGCTTTGCTTTCACTCAACTTGTACAGCATCTGGTTGTACTCCTTCACCATCATGCCGATCTCGTCGCGTGCGTCCCATCGTAAGGGCTGGTTCGTCTTTGTCAGGCTGGTCCGGCTGAGCGACCGGGTTATGAAATGCAAGGGGAACGTAAGCCATTCTGAAACAACGTACGACAGGACGATGAGCGCGATGAAGACAACCGCAAAGACGTTGAGGATGTTGGCCAGCACACGAATCTGAATCTTCTCCAACGAAGCTTGCGACTGAAAGAACGGGACACCGAGGATACCGATCAGGGTGCCGGTTACAGGCGACTTCAATGAAACGTAGGACACGTTGTACTCCAGGCTACCAACCCGCTCCGTAATGATCATCTGATTTTCGCCTTGCCTGATACGGCGTACGGCGTCGTCGTCGGAGTAGGGCGATGCAAGACCGTTTGTGAAGATCGCGGGCTGGCTGCTCGCCAGGAGATGGCCCTCAGGGTCGTACACATTAGCATCCAGGTTGAACATCCGGGCGAGGTCGGCCAGCTGATTCTCAAAGTTCAGTGCATCTCTCTCCTCGGGGTCCGTGTATTGCGTCAGCATAACTTCAAGCTGCGTACCGAATGACCGCGACTTGCCCAGGTATTCGGAATTCAATTGCTCCTGGCTTGCCTGGCTCGTAAGCCGCAGCGTCGTAGCGCTGACGACGAAGAGTGGAATGAAAAAGGCCAGGTGGAGCATAAGCTGTATCCTGGCGGAAAAGAACAGGGTACTTCCGCTGATCAGGGTAATGAGTCCTTGTATCAGTACAAAGACCAACAGCACGGACAGACCCAATACCAGGAGAAACGAAAAGTTTGCAAGTATGAAGTTCGGCGGGGCCACGGGCGACGACACCACTGCGACCCGGTTGTTACCATCTTCTACCGCCACATGTACATGGTCGCCCAGCACGATGCCGCGCAGGTGGATGTCCGGGTCGCCCAGATATTCGCGCCGGAACATTCGCTCGTAATTGAAATTCCCTGAGCTATACAGAAGGCCACGCCCGTACACGGCATACGATATGTCGTGTGTGCGATAGTACTGCTGATAACGGTTGTCGATGAGCAATTCGGGATATACGTTCTCCCGGATGATCTTCTTCACCAACAACTCGCGCACGCCGTGTCCAACCCGGCCGCC
>JAJJPK010000164.1:0-12748 GCA_032907565.1 Cyclobacteriaceae bacterium
ACACTGGCACCATATCACCGAAATGACTGGCACAACATGACCGAAATGGCTGGCATAACGGCGACCGAATTACCCAGATTACGGGGGAAGACGGGTTAAGAGCGATGATCATCGCGGTTGCCGCAAATCAATCCGTAAAGGAACAGCGACCCGTGAAAATTACCGAGATTGGCTAGCGCCGGATTCCAGGAAGGCAGACAATTCATCGACATTGTCAGTGGATATAAGATCCACACGCCACAACAAAAGATGCGCCCACATTTCAGGTGTATCGGGTGTTGCCCAGAAGCGGAACAGCTTGCCATTTCTTTGCGCTTGCGTGACTACCGAAGCGATCTTTGATGTGTCCGGCGTTAGATCTCCGTTCGACGCTGTGTTAACATAGCGGCCAAATGAATCGCTGATCATGAAAATCCGCTTCAATGAATTGCCGTTGTATTGAATTTGCGGTCGACCGTCAAAGAAAATATATGAAGGGTATTGTGACCATCGGCTTGTATCCGGAACATCCCCGCTGATCACAATTTTCAAAGAACTACAGTTGACAAGCGTCGGATACTTCGCCAGGTGTACTACCAGCCCATCCATCGTTTCATCGCCCTTGCTCTTCAGATCGATCAAGAGAATGAGCGACCGGGACGCGTCTTCATATACGTGGCCTCCATTTTTTTTGATAGCTTCTTGTAAGGGATCGAGATAGAGTTTCTCAAGGGTCTTTGTCATGTCGATGTCCTCCTCCGTATGGGCTACAAGAAGGCGTCCCTCTTTTGCGAAAATATCTGCTTCAATCGAAGCCACCTTATGCCGATATGCGTTATAAAATGGTTCCGCCCTTTCATAATCATTATGGGAATGGATCAGCGCACGCATACATTGTTGAGCCGGCACGTCCCAAATCACCAACGCCAGCAACAGTGCAAATGCTATTTTCTTCATATCGGTAAGGCACGCCGGGGGACCAGCCCCGCACGCCACCGAAATTAACTGTTTGTTGCTCAAGCGCAAAGATTTCCAGTTTAGTAACTTGTAATCGCTTTACCGTTGATCATGGAAAGAGAGATTGCGATCTTGATGGCCGACCTTACGGGATATACCGCCATGACCGATGTTCACGGCGGGGCGTCGGCCGCTAAGCTCGTCAATAAATACATGGAAATTGTCGACGCAGCACGTCATGGCACAACCCAGGTGATGCAGCGAATCGGAGACCAGGTGGTAATGATAGCTGATGATTCCGGGGACCTCCTTGAAACCGCCAAAAGGTTGGACACACTGACTCGTGAAGAGCATCATTTCTTGTCGATCCATGCCGGACTGCACTTCGGCCAGATCCTGATTGAGAATCATAATCTTTTTGGCCCCACCGTCAACGTGGCGGCGCGCATTATGAACGCCGCCCGCCGGGGTCAGATATTGTGTTCATCAACCTTTCTTGACCGCCTGTCAACAGAATTCCGACTCCTCTTCCGATCCGTAGGATTTCACAAACTCAAAAACGTAATAACCCAGGTTGAATTATTTGAATTAATCCTGGACACCACGAAGGAGGTGTATGTCGACCCTGTCTGCCACATGCATATCGACCCGGCAAAGGCGAGCCCAACCGCCGATCACGCCGGTGTTACCTATCACTTTTGCAGCGAGTACTGCAAGTCGCTGTTCCTCGCGAACCCTCAGGAATTTGCGGGTGACGGTGGGCAGTAAGGGGGTGATCGGTAAGTCGGTAATCGGTAATCGAGGATTAGCTTTGTTTCGAAAGAGTCGCCAGGAGATTTTCCAGGTTCTCCATTGATGCCTTAAATCCTTCGTTGAAGCCCAGTTGAATCATCCGCTCCATGCGTTCAAGGGACTCATTGTAGATCTTAATACGAACGGTTGTCTTTCCCTCTTGCTCGCTGAAGGCGTAATCCCACTCCGAGCCAGTTGGTTCGGGATTCCCATCCGCGTCTGCAAAAGCATTAAACATTTTGAAATGGGTTTTTGGACGGATTGACACGTACGTTTGGACTACCCAGCGCTCATGTCCTTCAGGACTGACCATGGCATACAGTCTCCGGCCGCCGACCTTGAAATCCATTTGCTTGGTTACCGATCGAAACGGCTGAGGCGCTGCCCACTGATCCAGGAGTTCTGCTGTGGTAAACGCATCCCAAACAAGATCCAGGTTCGCGTCAAATTCTCTTGTTATGTAAACCGTCTTTGCTGCCTTGTCAACGGTAAACTCAAATGCCAGATCGTTTGTCATTTTCTTTGCTTTTTAAGATTTGATAATAGTTTGTCTAGTTGATTGAACTGAGCTTCGACAATGCTTCTGAACTGCTCGATCCATTGATCGACTTCGTCGATCTTCCTGGCATTGATGTGGTAGTAGATCTCCCTCCCCTTCTTCTCTTGTTTAACCAATTCGCATTCTGTGAGGATCTGGATGTGTTTTGAGATGGCTTGCCGGCTTGACTGAAATTCTTCCGCCAGGGCGCCGGGCGTCGTTGCCTGCGCCGCGATTAATAACAAGATGGCCCTCCGTGTCGGGTCCGCTATTGCCTGAAAAACGTCGCGTCTGGCTTTCATAGGACTTGAACCACATAGGACATAGAACACATAGAGAGCACATTGGCGGTCCTATGCGCAACTAAGTAGTTGCAAGTATACGTGCAATTATCTGGTTGCGCAAGAATTATTTCAATTTTCGCTTGGAGCTGCGAAAACGACGCGTTGTGGGCGACTTTTTGTCACTGTCCTTTCTGAATTTTCATTACGAAGCCTCCAAACGGCAAGAGGTTTATGGACTCCGGGATGTGTGCAGCCATCGTACGCTTCTCCACGGTCAGGTTCTTTGATCCTGGGCTGTCGGTAATGAACAATACCTCATGGTTCCCTGACCCGAGGAACGACAAATCAACGGTCAACTCCAATGGTTCATTTCGGCCATTGATACCCGCAACATAGCTGGCGTTATCGGTTTCCCTCACCACGACTATGTGCGAGGAAGGGTCGCCGGCCAAGAGTCGGGTCTCCGCCCAGGTTACGGGCAGTTCGGACATAAATCTTCTCACTTCGGGACTAAGCGCCCTGTACGACCTATAATGATCTGCAAAGTGAAGAATGCCCGTTTCAAAAACTACCGCGAGTGCAAGCTCGTGGGCGCTGGTTGTCAAATGAGCAAAACGATTATTGGAAAACGTAACCGGCGTGTAGTCCATCGGACCAATGACGTTCCGGGTAAACGCGACGTGAACGTTAAGCAGCGGGGCACGGCGGGGAAACTCCCTGGCGAAGATGTACGACTCAGCGCCGCGGACGCTCTCCATGGAAAGCAAATGAGGATAGGTTTTCTGCCAACCCCTCGGGATGGTGCATCCGTGAAAGTTTACCATCACGTGATGCTGTGCAGCGTCGCGAAGGATATCCAAATAGTGTCCGATCATCCATTGCTTGTCGCTTTGAAAGAAGTCAACCTTTACACCTTTAACCCCCCACCCTGCGATCTTCTCAAACTCTGCAATCCTTCGTCCGGCATCAGCCATAATGTCGCGCGGCTGCTCTGTGACGGTATTGTGTTTTCCGCCGGAATTGTACCATAGCCATATTCCAACATTTTTCGAGGTGGCGTACTTTACAAGGTCTTCGATCGTACCTCCTTTCATTTCGTTCCAATTGGCGTCCACCAGGAAATACTCCCACCCGATCTCCGCAGTGAAGTCGACAAACTTTTTCAACGCTCCAAAATCGCGGGGGCTTCCTTGCTCACTCCACCAACTCCAGGCTGCCCGGCCGGGCTTCACCCAACTGTAGTCGACCCCTTCTTCAGGGGCGCTCGCCACATGGGTTACCAGGTTAGATTCAAAAACGTCGGATAGCTCATCGCTTGCAATCACAACGCGCCATGGCGTGCGAAGGGGCAACGTGCCGGTGGCATTGATGTCCCCTATTCCCTCGGCTTCCTTTGGATCAGGTTGCTGTATGACGTACAGGCTGCTGTCCTTTCTATTCATCAGGTGAGATCCGAAATAGTTTTCCGACAAATCGGACTCCGTGAGCAGAATCCAGGCTGCGTCGGAATGAAAAAGTGCAGGGAAGCACCATCCGTTACCCGTTCCTGAAACGCTGCCAACGGGAATCTTGTCCTGGAAATATCGCTCATAGGCTGGAGTGTATTGTGTTACGGAATCATACTCCTGAAGCCAGGCCACACTGTTCACCGGCACGTTGAATCCACTTTGCTCTCCTATCACCTTATAGTCACCGCTTCCTTCAACCACATATCGAAAAGCAAATCCGTCGTCAAACACGTTCAATTGCACCATAGCCGTATCCCGACCATTCGAGAAGTGTAGCGACAATGCCTTCCCCTCCGCCGAATTCACAAGTCTCTTTCCCGTCAGCAGCGTATAATCCACTTTCACATCAGTCGAGTCGATCCGGTGCACTGTTAAATTTTTGCTGAGGTCCCTCCCCTCAACCGCGAGCCCAAGAGGCGATTTCTCCAGTACCGGGGCACCCGACCGCCTCAACTCGGCCGTGTAGTAAAGCTTCCCTTCCTCCAACATTACCGTTACCTTGATTTCGTCACCCGGTGACGAAACTGACCAGGCGCCTGACGTGAACGTTGATCCTTCCTTTTTGCAGGAGATCAGGGAACAAACAACGGTTGCCACAATGGCAAAGAGACTACGACTCATGATCTTATTAGTTAGGTCGGCAGGATTTACTTTCCATAAGTTTCAATATCAATCTCAGGTGGAAAATTTTCAAGCCACCAGAAACTGTCTTCCGAAACTCCCGGAGCAAACGCACCGAGATAATCTCCCCCGTTGCTATTTTCGGCATTGGCAGCGGGTGAATTTTCCTTCAACCTGAAATCATGATTCTCCGGGTCGACGAAAAGGGGGTCGGCCTCAATTACCGCCGTCCCCGCAATGGAATAGACACTATCCTTGGCCCAGACCTCAAGATAAATCGGGTAGTTCACAGTGTTGACATCGTAGATCAGGTTGTTTGTGATCTCAATTTTCTTCTCCGTCATCCAGTCCCCCTCAAACCGTCCCGTATGACCGATCTCGAAGGGAGAATTACGGGCAAAGATGTTGTTGAAGATTTTGACGTCTCGCAAATTCGTGGAATAAAGATAGCAACCACCGGAAAGCCAATATTGGGGATCTCCCGAAAAATCACGTCCATGACCATTCCTATAGAATGTATTATTGTATACTTCGACATTTTCACGGGGATTATCAGCGCCCCATCGGGAGAAGAATATTCCGGTCGCGCGATTGTTGTACACCAGGTTGTGATGAATCTTCAAGTTTTTTGTGTTGGGCCCCTCCTCTGACGAAATAGCTATTCCCGCCTCGCATCGGGTCACGACGTTATCATGCATCTCGATATCCTGTAGCTGGCCAAACCAACCGTCGATATAAAGTCCCTGTCTCTTGAGGTCGTGAATATAATTATGATGTACTACACCGAACGAGGCCGTTTCCTTGACATCGATTCCTTCCTTCTCGCAGTTGTACACGTGGTTCCAGGCGACTTCAAAATGGTGCGGGCCCGCCATGCTGATAGCTTCGTGTGGTGCTTCATGCCCTTTGTATTCGGTCCAGCTCATTTCCATGTTGTTGGCATTGATCACCGTATTTCCCAGCACCCTGATGTACTCGCATCCTTGCCATGCTGCGATTCCGGGAGAAAGGCTATTCTCTGAAATGCAATTGATCACATCAACATACTTACTGTCCTGGATATTGATGCCGGCACGGTGAGAGTTGCGAACATGAATATTTTGGGTGCGCACATACTCCGCGTTTTGAATCTGAATCAGTCCGTTATTACCCGGATAACCACCTGAATTCACAATGTTGACGTCGATCCCGTCGAGGATCACCTTTGCACCAGGCGCCCCACGAAAGGTCGCCCATTTTTCGGTGGTTCCTTTGGCTGTAATAACAATAGCGGCGTCAAGGTCATACACTCCGTCCAACAGCATAACTGTTTTTCCCGGCCCAAGGTTGTCGACCGCCTTTTGTATCGAACGGATAGGCTTCTCCAGGGTGCCGGGGTTGGAATCATTTCCCGATGGGGAAACAAATATTTCAGTAAGATCTTCCTTTAACGATGGCAACGTCCGCTCGTTGTTGGGCGATTCACAGGAAAATACGGCCGCGAACGTCATCACGAAAATAGGTACCATCCTTTTCATTCCAGCTTATATTGAGAAAGCAGATTCTCCTCAATTATACAAAGAATGAAAAGGCCTGCCCTGCATCCTGCCTTTCCATCGCCTTTGGCCGGCGGGCGCACGAACGTGATTGTGGCACCAGGGGAAAAAACCACCGCCAATACCAATCTTTGCGTAAGTTCGCCTCCGGATGTATTACTGGCCAAAAGCTGATCTTATGAGACTTATAATTGTCACCCTGTTCTTGTTCGTGAGCTCCATCGCACGTTCCCAGCACAAGCACGACAAAGTTTTCTTCGAGAACAGCCTCATGGATTCTCACTATTATTATAGCAAGGTCGAATACACAGGTGGCTGTTGGATCAAAAATACGCAGGGCAAACTTCCTGTATCCGAACACCAATTTTTTACTCCCGGAAATTCACTTGAACTCCTATACCAACCTTCCGAAGGGGGCACTTGGAAAGCCTCTGTTCTTCACCATAACATCCGCGGTATTGACGCTTTCAATGAGGCAGACTACCTGTCCTTTTGGCTATATATAAAGAGCGGCACGGAAAAAGCGTCGTTGCCGGTCGTCAGTTTGTTACTTGACGACATGCGGGAATCACAGCACGCCAACCTGGTAGACTTCGTGCAATCATTCGATCTCGATTCCTGGAATCAGGTCCGGATCCCACTGACGACCTTTTTCACTGAAGGCACCGTTCCGGTCGCTCAGATCAACGGTGTTCAATTTTCAAAAGGTGCGGCATCCGAAAATGAAGGCCACCTGTACATCGACCAGATTGAACTCATCCCGGGAATGAGGGCGGCCGTCGTGCTTACCACGCCTCCGCAATTGACTTCTGCCAAGGGATATGAGCGACACATCGACCTCACCTGGAAAAAGGAATCAAACCCAGCCATAAAGTATATCAAGGTATATCGGTCAACCGACGGAAAGAATTATCAACCCGTCGGCATCCAGTTGCCCCAGATTTCAGGATACTCCGACTTCGTAGGAACCCACGAAGGAAGGATAGGGTATAAGCTCACCTTTGTCGATCATGAGTATCGCGAAACAGAATTTTCGAATGTACTGACCGCATCGACGCGACCCATGACCGATGACGAACTCCTGGACATGATCCAGGAATCCAACTTCAGGTACTATTGGGAAGGCGCTGAAACCAACAGCGGACTTGCATTGGAAAACATACCGGGCAATCCCACGATGGTGGCGACAGGCGCCTCAGGTTTTGGGATCATGGCTATTATCGCTGGCGTCAAAAGAGGATTCATCACCCGCGACCAGGCAGTCCAACGCTTTCTGAAGATCACCGATTTCCTACTCAAAGCAGATCGTTTTCATGGAGCGTTTCCACACTTTCTGGACGGCACTACCGGAAAGGTTGTTCCTTTCTTTGGCTCCAGGGACAACGGGGGCGACCTCGTGGAGACGTCGTTCCTCATGCAGGGCTTATTGACCGCAAAGCAATTCTTTAACGGCTCTAACAAGAACGAGACGCAGATACGGGGTGCCATTACGAAACTTTGGAATGAAGTGGAGTGGGATTGGTACCGAAAGACACCTGACTCAGACTTTTTGTATTGGCATTGGTCGCCCGACCAGGAGTGGATCATCAACCACAAACTCATCGGCTGGAATGAAGTGATGATCACCTACTTTCTAGCCATCGCCTCCCCAACGCATGGCGTTCCCGCATCCATGTATTACACAGGTTGGGCCAGCCAGTCGGCAGAAGCGGCAAAGTACCGCGCGGATTGGGGAAAAACTACTGAGGGTGCTACGTACACGAATGGAAATACGTATTACGGTATCCCGCTTGCAGTTGGAGTTTCAAATGGTGGACCATTGTTCTTTATCCACTATTCGTTTCTTGGATTGAACCCTCACCTTATTACCGACAAGTACACCAACTATTTCGAGAACAACAGGAACATTGCGTTGATCAACCAAAGATACTGTATTGAAAATCCGAAGAACTACAGGGGCTATGGCGATGACTTCTGGGGCCTCACCGCCAGCGACGGACCGGAGCACTACGCCGCCAACGAACCCACTGAACACGGTGATGACGGCAAGATGACACCGACCGGCGCTTTGGCATCGTTCCCTTACACCCCGGACGCCTCCATGCGCGCACTCAAGAACTACTACCGGAATCATGGAAAATACCTGTACGGGTACTACGGCTTTCGAGACGCCATCAAACTCGACCAAAACTGGTGCTCCCCGATCTTTATGGGGTTAAATCAGGCGCCGATCGTCGTGATGATTGAGAATTATCGATCGAGGCTGCTGTGGGACCTGTTTATGTCAAATCCTGAAGTGGACGAGGCCAGGGAAAAGTTGCAGATGCAGTAGCAGATGCAGGTAACTTGTCGCCGAGCGACCTGCGTCTGCGTCTGCATCTGCATCTCTCCGAATGCGTAATCCCTAGAGGGTAACACACCATTCTCCCGTTATATTTGTCTCACCATGGAAAAGCAAATCCTCCCCGCTGTCTCCGCGATTATCCTGAATGACAATCGCGAAATTCTTATGCAGAAGCGCACCGACACAAAGAAGTGGTGCATCATTTCAGGGCACGTGGAATTCGGGGAGAGTGTCGAGGAAGCGATCATCAGGGAAGTACGCGAAGAGGCGAATGCGTTGAGTGAGGTCGTTCGCCTGATTGGCGTTTACTCATCACCGGAATACACGACCTACCACTACGACGATCGCATCGTACAATACGTTGTCAGTTACTTCGAAGTAAAGTTGCTTTCCTCAATCCCGCCCAACTTCAAGAATGAGGAAACGGAACAGTTCAAATACTTTCCGATAGGCGCTCTCCCGGCGGATCTTGATTTGATTAATCCTCATTGGCTAACCGACGCGCTCAGGGGAGCATCCGGAGCTTTTATTAGATAGATGCAGATGCGGTCGCAGATGCAAGATTCCTTTACCGGGCGACCTGAGTCTGCCTCTGCATCTGCATCTAGTAAATCACGGTGCTCTAAAGCTCCACTTCGAATTATCACTATTCACATCAAACTTCCCCAAAGCCGGCGTACTGTCACCAAACGAAATCAGCGCGAGCTTTTCATTTGAGTTGGGTACCTGCTTGGGCATAATCCGATACGTACCATCGGTAAGCTGATCGATCATCCACAGCTGCTCGGATGCGCCGGTAAATTCCGGGACGGTGATGACCTTGCCGTCAGCCGTAGCCGCCAGCGCGCGGTTCGTTCCTTCGATGACGATCTTATAATAAGGAGCGCCGAGGTATCCGCTGGAATCGGGTGCGGGTGTGATGTTCCATTTCTGATGGGGACGCGACATATAATCGCCAATTCTTGCGTCAATGTTCCCTGACGGCCAGTCGCCGATCACATCCTCAAGTTTTTGTGTATCGACAGGCTTTATCGGTTCATCGGTGCTCCTGTTGAACCACCGCGCAACCGGCATGCGCACCATGTCAACCGCCAACTCCAGGGCATAGCCTCTCCGCTCCGATTGAATAACATAGGTTCCGGCTTTGATATTTTCTCCCGCGACAGGCCATCCGTTTTTCCAGAGCAGCGGACGAATCGCCAGCACACTGCGTCCACCCTGATCAAGATCAGCTTCATAGTGCAGCGACATCTTCTCAATGCCAGGCTCAACGATTATCCGCCCGATATGGCCGGGTCCGATACGCCTTCCATCCGTTGCAGCGACCATCTTGCCGCCACCTTCCAGCATGCTTCGCCCTACGTTATCGATGAATGGTCCGGTTACGTTTTTGGAGCGACCCACGACGATATTGTAGGTTGAATTCGCACCATCGCAGCAGCTGCCATGGGTGGCAAAGAGATAGTACCATCCGTCGTGATAGCTTGGCACGGTGGCCTCGCAGGCGATGGCAACGTCGACGGGTTCGGCACCGGGGGCTAGTCCGCCGGTCTTCGGGTCCAGTTCAACCATACGACTGAATCCAAAGTACGTTCCATACGACATCCACAGTTTGCCGGTTGTCGGATCCAGCATCAGGCCAGGGTCGATGGCATCGCATTCTTCGTAACCGTCGGAGGTAGCGACCAAAATTGGTTCTGAGTATTTGAAGTCCGGAGAGTTGGGATCGAGCGTTTTGTTCCACATCGTGAAGATGGCGCCCTTGTGGTTGCTGCTGCCACCTGTTGCGCCGTACGCGACGAGGTAACGATCGCCGATCTTCATCGCATCTGGCGCTGCTCCGCCTCCGGGTCGCACCGCGCCGCCATGCCACTTCCAACCGTCTTCGGATATTAATCCGCCGCCGCCTGTACCAAAGGTGTAATACTTCC
The DNA here is from genome assembly GCA_032907565.1 of Cyclobacteriaceae bacterium. Classification (GTDB taxonomy): domain Bacteria; phylum Bacteroidota; class Bacteroidia; order Cytophagales; family Cyclobacteriaceae; genus ZC4RG29. The sequence continues at coordinate 10,490 of JAJJPK010000164.1, forward strand.
CATCGCATTCAACAATGGTTGACGGATCATGGATAAAGGGTTGCCCTATCTGGGCTGATGTTTGTGTCGCCAGCATTACAAGAATGCTAAGGCTTGTGAGTATCGTTGGTTTCATGGTTGAAATCTTGCAGTCAATCACTCGTAGCTGATCGTGAAATTCTTTACCGGCGATCCGTTTTCATCCAGGAAACGGACGGCAAAGGTGCACATGCCGGGGCCGTTGATGATCGCGGCTCGGACGATGTTCTTACCTTTCTTGAGGGTCAGGGGTTGCGACACGACATTGTCCACGACCATGTCGCGGTCGCCCGAAAGCACGAGCGCCTCTTCCCCGTTCAACCAAAACATGCCGCCGGAGTTGACGCCCGCAGCCATTCGCACATTTGGAATTTCCTCGGGACAGTTGATCACCGTGACAAGCCAGAAGATGTTGCCGTACGGTGGTTTATTTATTGCGTAGGTGAAATTGTACAGGTTGAAGATGAACGTCTTGCTGTCGAGTGCGTGCCATTGCAGACGCTGGTCCCCGACTTTCACCTTCCGCCCATTTTTTGGAACGACATTGAAGTCGGTTGAGAAATTGTTTTCGGCAAATGCCGTCCTGATATATGTCTCTGTGAGAATATTGTTTCTCTGAATCTCCTTCCTAATAGGCTCCAGCGCCAGCCAGCGCTGGATGAATCCGTTGTTGTGTGGTGCTGTTTCGGACTTCGTATTCGAAGCTGGAACGAAGTCTCTCGTCAGCGTATGGGTGGTGTCGCCTTTTGGAGGAATAGGCGGAAGGTTGGGTCGCGGTCGACCACCCGGCGGTTGGCCGAAAGCGATGTCAGCATTTGCCAAGAGTGCGATCACAACAGTGAAGGCGACAGCTGGCATTAGTGGTCTGGGTTTTCTGTTCATTGTGGTGTTTGTGGTGAAGCGTGATCAAAAAATAAATGTATTGAATACACTAATTTCGACCAACTCCATGTGTGGGTTATTATTTACGTCAGCGGTGGCGCGCTGGCGCGCGCGGGATTTTAAACCGCGGAGCCGCCGAGACGGGAAGCTCCGATAGCTATCGGGGTTTATCAAGATAGGAACAGGTGAAGCACAGGCATCCGTGTGTGTACCCCGGACAATTGAAGTCCGCAGAGCCGGGTCGCCTGACGGCGACTGTCTGTACATTAAAGGTTATCTGATATCGGCGGTGGTGTGCGAGCAGCTCATTGTCTGAACTAGGATTCGTAGGATTGAAGGGATTTGGAGGATTGTCAGGGATCGTAGTTATACGGGTGGCGGGTTGAACCGCATGGGACATAGGGGCACATAGAAGGTACATGGACGTGGTTGTTGTCGTCACCCACAGATGGCGCCCCGTGGGTACCTCAAAGGCCGGAACGCACGCTTCCAGGGTCCGAACCTCCGCGGTTAACCCCGTAAGGCAATGAATCGAGATGGTAGGCAGCGGGGGTATCAGTTTAGTCGGTTGTGGCTGAATCCAGTACCTGAAAGAGATCGAGGAATGGAATATTGATACCTTCAAGGAGCGTTACAAACTTTTGCTCGATCGCTTGCCGTTGTGAGATTTTTGGATTGCCACCCTTCTTGATGCGTGCAGGCCAGACAACCGGCACATTGGCTCAGTTAAACGAGTCACTCCCTCTTCGGCTCAACCAACTCCACGAGATTCCCCGACGGATCAAGCACCAGAATCTGCTTCCCACCAAAACCTTCAACCACGTCGTTTCGAAACCTCGCGTTCTTGCTCTTTAAAAAATCTATCGCAGCCTGGATATTGGGAGTATTAAACACCATCCTATTCCAGCCGCCGGGGGCGGAGCCGTACCGTCGGGCATGGATTGGCCGGCGCCGCCGGCACCGGGTTCGTTGAGCAAGAGGCGGATGTTGCCTTTCGTGAGCATGGCAAAACCGCTTGGGGGATTCATTTTGACTTCAAATCCCAACAATTCAGTGTAAAATTTTACGCAAGCCTTTACATCGTCCACGATGTACCGAATGCTTACGGTTTCAGGAGTCTCGAATAAATTATCCATGGGTGGTTTATTTAAATTAAGGCAAGCAAATGTAGATCGCGCAACACTTCAACGCGAGGGGCGTTGAATCTTCACCACAAAGATGCAAAGGACCGCCAAGAGTGTAACTTGTATTATTACCTGATGTTTCAATGGTCGATGGCACGTGCCCGCGCGGCGGGCCCCTCTAGGGGATAAGGGGCGCGCCCAGGGACGGTTGAGTTAGAACGGTAATCGGTAGTTG
>JAJJPK010000165.1:0-12736 GCA_032907565.1 Cyclobacteriaceae bacterium
AAGCATAACGGACGTTTTTTTTTTTTCAAGCAGAAAACGGCATACAAGAACTTAGGACGAGACTGGAGTCCAGACGTTTGCTCTTCCGATCCCAATATTTCGGCCATGCCAATAATTAAAGTGCAGGAGCGGACGGCAGCCCGTATCGCGTCCCTCCTTCTTCAGATTGAAGCCATCAAACTTAATGTCGAAAGGCCGTTCACATGGAGCTCGGGGTGGAAGTCGCCCATCTATTGCGACAACCGGTTGTCGCTCTCCTATCCCGACGTCCGCCGCGAGATCAAGGAAGGACTGGTGGAGGCCATCCGTGAAAACTATTTCACAGCAGAAGTCATCGCAGGCGTAGCCACAGCGGGCATTCCACAGGCGGCGCTCGTGGCAGAGGTCCTGAATCTTCCCATGATCTACGTGCGATCCAAACCCAAGGAGCATGGAATGGAGAATCTCGTCGAAGGTCGGATCGTCAAAGGACACCGCGCTGTCGTGGTGGAAGATCTCGTGTCCACCGGCGGAAGTTCACTGAGGGCCGTACAGGCACTGCGCGAACGGGGCGTCCAGGTTCTCGGCATGGTCTCCGTCTTCAATTATGGCTTTGATGTGGCCAGCAAGAATTTTTATGAAGCCGACACGTCATTGATCTGCCTGTCGGACTACAGCCATTTGCTGCGTTACGCAATCGATCAGAAGTACATTACCCAGGAACAGCTGGTCTCGCTGAAGGCTTGGCGGGTGGATCCAGCAAATTGGAGGAGATAACTGCCTATTTCTTCTCCAGCCATGACGCCGTAATCTCGCTAAGGGTTTTCACTTTCTCTTTGAAATCACCTGCGATGCGCTCGCGGATACGGTTCATGTTGGTAAGCAACGCATCGGCCTCGTCAGGTAGGGCTTCCTCGAAGAATTCACGGATACGCCGAGCAATGGTGGGCGACTTCCCGTTGGTGGATATTCCGATACGGAGATTTCCCTTGGTAACCACCGAACCAAGGTAGAAGTCGCACAGATCGGGTGTATCCGCCACATTGATCAGGATACCTCTCTTCCGCGTTTCCTTACGAATCCGGGCATGCAATGCAGGGTCATCAGTGGCCAACATCACGATATCTGCCCCGACAAGGTCAGTGCGCCGAAATTTTCTCGGTACAAGGCGCACGCGCGGATGCGACGCCGCCAATTCACGCACCGCTTCCGAAATTAAAGGGGCAACGATAGTAATCCGGGCATCGGGACTGCTCTTCAAAAGCGCGGTGAGCTTTTCCAGGCCCACATTACCCCCTCCGACGAGCACTGTGTGAAGCTCCTCCAGCTTGAGAAAAACTGGAAATAAACGATTCTGTTCCATGGAGTTTAGCGCGCGGAGCGAAGTATATCCCTGAGTTCCGCTTCCGTTGCAAACCGAACGACTTCGCCGACAACGATAACGGCCGGAGCTCCAAGCCCGGCACGCTCAACCTCCGCGGCAATCGTGGAGACCGTTCCGACAACCGAGCGCTGGTTGGGAAGCGTACCGTTTTGTATGACAGCAGCGGGAGTAGAAGATTTGCCATGCGTTTCAAAAATGCGCATGATCTCAGCGATCTTCGACATCCCCATAAGGATCACTACCGTAGCTGACGACTGTGCCGCCAGGTGCAAGTCGCCGGAAACGCTGCCCGATTGGGTGGTACCGGTTACGACCCAGAAGCTCTCGCTTACGCCGCGACAAGTAAGGGGAATTTTCAGCGCTCCCGGCACAGCAAAGGCACTGCTGATGCCCGGGACGACACAGACTTCAATACCCCTCGAAAGCGCGAATTCGATCTCCTCCTGGCCGCGGCCGAATACGAAAGGGTCACCGCCCTTTAGCCGTACCACATGGCCGTACCGGTAGGCAAAATCCACCATCAGGGTATTGATCTCGTCCTGTCGGAACGAATGGGCGCCTGCGCGCTTTCCTACTGACCAGGCAGGCACGTCAGGCGGAATGAGCGCCAGTAGGGCATCGGAAACCAGTGCGTCGTACAACACGACGTCGGCCGATTGAAGAGCACGCAGACCTTTGAGCGTAAGCAATTCAGGATCGCCGGGTCCCGCGCCGATCAATGTGATCCTGGGCGTGCCATGTCCGGCCTCTGGGTTCATTTGACTTCAACGCTTACCCGCTGACTTTCGCGGAATGCCAGCACATCCTGGAGGAACTTGTGCGAGTCGTTCATGTATCGCTGTGCAAATGCTGCAGACGGCTCGTTGCGATTGATACGCAATACGAAATCCCTGAAGTTGCCGACGTCAGGAAATGCACCCGACTCAACAAAATTCTTATGGAATTCATCCATGACCTGGATTTGCGTGCTGACGCGGATGTCGTTCGTCAAAAGCAGCGCCTTGGCTGTATTGATGAAAGCTCCATAGCTATGATATATGGAGTCGGCATACTGTGCCGCGTCCAGGGCTTCGGCTGCCCACCCCAATCTTTCTTCGCTTTCGTATAGCAACGTGGCCACGAGGTCGATAATAACACCTGCGCACTCTCCCGTCGCCGTATGAAGGATAAAGTTATGATCCTCCATCCAGTCTACATACTCGTCCGGGTTGATGATGGTTAGGTCACCGAGCGGCTTCAAGAGGTCATAAAAGTACTTACGCCCGCCTATGCGCTGATAGTAGTTGTGATAGTATTCTCCCTCTTGGGCATTCGCTTCGTAGTCATCGAGAAGAAGCCTCAATGCCGCAATACCACGCTTGCTGGGAATCTTGATAACCTTTTCAGCAACGATCCCCTCGCCGTTGGAAAGTCGCGCACCGCCGAGAAGTACGACAAGCGCCGGCAATACGCCGCCTTTCTTATCCTTGACGGAGCTTCCGTGAAAGCCAATACTTGCGATGGTATGCTGACCGCAAGAATTCGGGCATCCGCTGATCTTGATCTTGATATCGTTGTTGAAGATCAGGTCCGGATATTCTTCCTTGATCACCTTTTCGAGAGCGACAGCAACACCGTAGCTGCTGGAGATTCCAAGATTACATGTGTCTGATCCGGGGCACGCCGTAATATCAGCGACGCTGTCGAAGCCGGGCTCCGCCAACCCGAGGTTGTCCAGCGCAGCGAAAAGGTGCGGCAGCGCTTTCTCGCGTACAAAACGAATGAGATAACCCTGGTTTACGGTGACGCGAAGTTCGTTAGCGCCGTACTTGTCGACGATGTCAGCAAACTTTCGAGCCTGATCCGAAGAAATATTTCCCAACGTGACTTTCACATATACGCCGTAATACCCTTCCTGCTTCTGAGCGAAGACGTTGGTCTTCTTCCAGGTTTCAAATTTTTGCTCGTCGATTACCGGCCGGGCTACGCCATTCAATTCGCGGGCCATTACCGGTGGTGGCAATATATCGCGATTGATCTTGTACGAATGAACGCTCAAAGCCTTGCTCTCCTCTTCGAGCAACTCCATAAAGCGCTCAAGGCCGAGGTTTTCGAGAAGGAACTTAAAGCGAGCCTTCATGCGCCGGGTTCTTTCTCCGTAGCGATCGAACACCCTCAGCACGCCCTCGATGAATGGAATGATCTTGTCTTCGTGAAGGAAATCGTAAACAGGAACTGCCAGGTACGGATTAGCGCCCAGCCCTCCACCGATATAGACCTTAAAGCCGCGCTCGTTGTCGCGTATCTTCGGTATTAGTCCAACGTCGTGTATGTACGCATAGGCCGTGTCGTATCTTGAACTTCCGACCCATGTCCTGGCAAATCGGGTTGCGCAGGAAATATTTGAAGGTCTCGTAGGCATAAGGAGACACATCGAACGGTTCTTTAGGATCCACGCCAGCTGTCGCGGAAGCCGTTACATTTCGTACTGTATTGCCGCAGGCCTCGCGGATGGTTACCCCGTCCTCTTCCAGCTTCGTCCACAGTTCCGGCGTACGGTCAAGACTCACGTGATGGATTTGAATGTCTTGCCGTGTTGTCGCGTGCAGGTTGCTGCTCGCGTATTCATCAGAGATATCGGCTATGCGCCGCAGTTGCTGCGTCGTCACACGTCCAAATGGAAGTTTGATGCGAACCATTTGTACCCCGGGCTGGCGCTGTCCGTAAATGCCACGCGACAAGCGGAGACTCCTGAACTTATCGTCGTCCAACTTGCCGTCTCGGAACAAACGGATCTGACGTTCCAGACGGATGATGTCCTCCTGGACTACAGGGTTGTTGATATCTTCAAGTTCCGTTCGAAAGCTTCGCATAAATACCTTGTTATCGTTTGGTTATGGTGCGTTTGATTACCTGGTCCGCGCTGGTCCCCTCTTCGTTTTACGGGAACCCTTCCGATTTCAGTTTTAAACTATACTTAGTCTACCGTAAAAGTAGAGTAAAATCAAATCCACTCCAACTTTTCTACGTCTTTTCGACGGATCTGTTTTTTGATTGGTCGATCCTAACATTTGTTTGCTCGGAGACAAACACCATTAATACATTGCAAATCAAAAAGATGACCCAGCCGGGTCCGAAAATGTTATTTTGCCTACCACTAATCATTGATCAACCATGAGCCTGTTGTCGCGCACCACCTTCCTGGTATCGGTTATAACATGTATTGCCTGCGGCGGCGATCGCAGTACTGAGGAGCATACGCCTGACGGATCCTATGCTGATGATCTGGAGTTCCTTCGCACTTATGTTGCCGACGTTGTTGAACTTACTGAAGAATCCGGGCAAGCACGTATCGCGGTGAGTGCGAAATACCAGGGCCGCGTGATGACGAGCACTGCACAAGGAATGCAGGGCGACAGCTACGGATGGATTAACTACGACCTCATCCGGTCTGGAGAAATACTCGATCAGTTTAATCCAATAGGTGGAGAGGAGCGATTCTGGATCGGACCCGAAGGAGGCCAGTATTCCTTTTATTTCAGCGAAGGCGATTCCTTCGACGTCTCAAACTGGCAAGTACCCTACTTCGTAGACACCGTCTCGTATGCTCAATCGACGCCGGCTTCGGGACGTCTGCGATTTGAGCACAGTGCTACTGTTACCAACTATTCGGGTGTCGACTTCGACGTAGCGGTGCAGCGCGACATTATCATGGTAGGTAAAGACAGTCTTGCGCGCAAGACAGGTATCCGCGTCGACGACGCCGCGTACGTCGCCTATGAGACCGTCAACAGGATAACGAACGCCGGTACGAGATCGTGGAAAAAAGACGACGGCCTGATGTCGATCTGGTTGTTGTCTATGCTCCGCCCTAGCGACCAGACCGTTGCACTTATACCATTCAGGCCACTAGCCGGTGTAGATACATTGATAACAACCAATTATTTCGGTGACGTACCAGCAGACAGGCTCGTGCGGCTGGACAGTGTTCTCATCCTGAAGTGCGATGGCAAGTATCGCAGCAAGATCGGGGTGTCACCAAAGGCAGCGAAACCGTTTGCAGCGAGCTACGATTATGCGAAGAATATTCTGTCCATCATATTTTTTCCAGTGGACGAAGGGGGCTTGTACGTCAATTCCAAATGGGAACTGCAGGACAATCCCTATGCTGGTGATGTAGTGAATGCTTACAATGACGGGCCGTTGGCAGATGGCGGACAGCTCGGTCCCTTTTATGAGCTCGAATCGTCGTCGGCAGTTACTGAACTTGAGCCCGGCGCTTTTTTGGAGCACCGGCAACTGACTGTCCACCTTCAGGGTGAGTTCGAAAGGATGAATGAAATCGCCCGTACACTCCTGGGCATCGACCTCCGCGAAACGCGGTTGCCGTGAGTGGAACGGAATTTTGGTAACGCGGAAAAAGGTCGTAACTTATTTAATAATTGACAGATTTTTGTTCGCCGGGAACCATACCAGCGCGAGCTAGTGTTGCGCGCGGTCGGAGACCACATCACATGAAATTATCCATAGTTATCGTCAATCACCGCGGCTGGAAACCGCTCAAGCGTTGCCTCGAATCGCTGCGGAACCTGAAGGAGCTACCATTCACTTGGGAGGTGATTGTGGTCGATAACGATTCGGGCGAAGAACAACTTCAACGCTTCATCCATCAATTCCCCGAGTTTTACTTTCTGGAGAACAGCGGGAATAATGGTTTTGCCAATGGATGCAATTTCGGCGCGAAGAACTCCTCTGGTGAGTATCTTCTCTTCCTGAATCCTGATACCATTGTCAACGCTGAGGCAATCGGACGCCTCGTCCATGTAGCGGAACGACACCCGGAGTACACCGTGCTTTCATGCAGCCAGTTTACCGACACGGGAAAAGACGACCGACCCTATGGCCTCTTTCTCCGTCCCGCAACACTGACAAGTTTTCTGCGTACGCTGTACAAGCTTTCTCACAAACGTCTTATACCGGTTACCGTCGAGCCAGACATCAACGTGATCTTTCCAGACTGGGTATCGGGTTCTGTCATGCTTATGCATCGCAATTGGTACCTCCACCTTCAATGGGACGAAGACTACTGGATGTACTTCGAGGATATGGACATTTGCAGGCGGGTGAGAAAACAGGGCGGGCAGATAGCCCTCCTGCAAAACACGCAGATCATCCACAACCACGGAGGCGCATCGCGTATCAACCGCTTCGTAAAGGCGCTGACGAAATCCGAAGTGATGATCTCGCGTCACGTATACATTCAGAAGCACTTTCAGGGCGCTACCCGTTTCCTGATGCACAGCTATTTTGTGTTGAATAACTTGTTCGCGGTTCCTCTTCTCGCTGCAGTCCTGGGTACACTGTTGTTCTTCAAGCGTTCTTTCTCAACATACCCGAGGCTGTATGTCAACATCGTTCGGTATTATGCTTCGGCATTGTCCGGCAGAACCTGGCTGAGTTCGAGGTCAGTCAATTACAAGAAGGTTGCGCACGGCGCCTACGAAACGGCCAAGGCGGAAGCTGCTTAAATTGCTCTGCCGGTTAGCGTCTCAATAGCTTGTAGTTCTTAAATCCGCCGATCAGCCGGCCTCCGAGAAATTTTTGCTCGACAAATGTCAATATGCGATCCTTTAACGTCTCATGCGTGTGTTTTTCGCGTGACGGATTGGGTTTGCCCTCGTATTGAAGCTTATCCTGCCAGTTGAATTTTGCAATCCATTCCTGCATTGTTGCCGGATGTGTATCCTTGTATTCTTTCAGGAGGTTCAGGGGGCCATAATCGTAGTAGTCAAGCTGCCGCGAATAGCCTTTGAGTTCGTCGGGCGCCCGGGTATACGACACAGTTGTATTCCGGTTCTTTTTTGCCATGAGTTCGGGAGGACGCACAAACCCATAGTGAAAAATCTCGGCGTCGATCTGAACTACATTAAGCTTTGATGTGCCCGCCTTGCTACTGTAATTGCCGTTAAAATCCGGAATGTGTCGGAACGACTGTGCATCCCGCCAGCTGTGAATGTCAGGTAGGTTGCGTATGACACGAATCTCCTTCGGATACCAATCGTGCGAAACATGATAATGCCAATAGTCGCCGTAAAAATGTTTGTACCGGAAAAGAAGGCCATTGACTTCGTGGTCGTCCAGGAACCTGCGACAGCTATCCACGACCGCGGGCAGGTATTTTTCATGTATCACCTCGTCGCACTGCAAATAAAAAAGCCAGTCGCCCTTACATGCAGCTTTGGCGACGTCCGTCTGATGCGCGTATTCGGTTCCGTGCGGATACTTTTTCAGATCCCAAACCGTATCGATGATCCGGATCTTGGGTGAGTTGATTGCCTCAATCTCTTCACGTGTGCGATCGTCCGGGTCACAGTCGCCCAGAGCGATCACAAACTCGTCCACAATCGGAAGAATAGACTCTATTGACGGTCGGACAGGGTAATACAGTTTGCTGGCGTTCCTTACGAAGGTAAATCCACTAATAGTCATCTACGCAGTGCTGAGGGCGTAAATGTATGAAGCCCCCGACTGGCTTTCAAGTCGGAAGGCGCCACCATCATGATCTACCTCTAGTCTCAACTCCTCCTCCACCTTTTTCCGGTCAATCTTCATGAACCGGCCGGTCTTTTTTACGATATAGTAAACGGTGATGACATCTCCCTTGCCGGGCATGACGTCGATGTTTCCATCGGAGGTAGATACGGTCAGGGTCGCGGGCAAAGTCATCTTGTATTCTTCCTTAAAAGAGTAGTCGAAGTCCTGGGCGAAAGCCAGTGGCAATAACGAAATACAGCCAAGGAGTGTAGTGCAAATTGTTTTCATTGGGGGTGGTGTTGTTTTCGATTAGACGCCAAGAAGCACGCGGGGGTTGGACGGCCAAATTTCCAGGTGGCGTTTCGGGTCAATTGCGTATATTTAGGAAACGCGGGAGGGCATCATAGACTTTATTACTAATCTCATACCTGACCCGTTGTCCCGATCAGTTACCAACCTAATCCCACGATATGCGAACCCTCCGTTACCCCCTCCTAACCCTTTGCCTTGTGCTTTCCCTTTGTAGTTTCGTTCGTGGGCAGGCCTACATCAAGCTTGGCGGCGGATATGGATTCCCCCTGGCTGGTGAACGATTGGGTACCAGCGAACGCCAGGAACTCACCACGACCCTGGACCCGCAATCCGGATTCCAGATACCACGCCTCCTCACAGAAAACGAAAGTGTACACGGCTCATACGGTGCCGGTTTGCTGGTGGATGGCGCCTTTGGCTATATGTTCACTGATCAACTGGGGGTTGAAGGGATGATTAGTTACGTTTTCGGGCGCGAATACGAAGTGATAAGCAGCGGGCTGGATTCGCGGCTGGGTCAGGTAGTGTTTGACGTTCGAAGCACACTGGCCACCCGAAGCAGAGGCTTCTTTTTTGCACCTATGGTCAAACTCACTACTGGCAAGGGAACGATACAGCCCTATCTCATGGCTGGACCTGTCATTGGAAAAATTCATTTCGACCGGGGTCAGAGCATTACAACGTTTGATGAGGGTCTCACTGGTTCCGAGCTGGTGATAGTCCGATATCGTGGGGGGCTGGCCAAGGGGGCCAGGGCAGTAGCTGGTGCGGAGTTTTCGCTGACGTCGTCCTTCCGACTTTTTGCTGAAGCCGTAATCACCGGGATGAATTATTATCCCAAAGAAGCTGAAGTGACAACCTATGAGATTAATGGTGAGAATCGCCTTCCAACATTGACAAGAAGGCAGCGGCTGGCAAGTTTCGTCAACAAAGTAACCTTCGATACGGACGATCCCATTGACACGAATGACAATCCCAGCCAGCAACCCCGCGTCAGCCTGCCTTTAAGTTCCATTGCAGCAAACGTCGGGGTAAAGTACACCTTCGGGTATTGAAACGCGTACTGCAAAACGTGTGTGATACAAAAAGAAAACGCTCCGGTGTGGAGCGTTTTCTTTTCTACTCTTCTTCTTGATCAGGCCGTCCAGGTGCCGCTTTCCGTCACGGTACCTTCTTCGTTGTAGTAAGCCCACGTACCGTTACCGGCACCGTCCCAGGTCAAAGTATACTCCTTAATGCCGTCAAGGTAATAGGTTACACTACCAGTCTTCGACCCCAGGTCGACCGTAATAGCCGCTTCGAAGCTTTCGCTGTATTCGGTGATGGAAAGGTTGAAGATATTTCCCGCGCGAGTCCATTCGTAATTGATCCACACAACTGACGCATCGTCGCCGTAGATGCCAAAAATGTCATAAATCTTCATGAACCCTTCACTGCGGTCTTTCTTTTCCTCCGCATGGAAATACTTAAGGAATTCTGTTCCCGCCTCGATTTTCAAAAATATCTCAAACACGTAGCTATCGGTCTCCTCGCTCACCTGGAAGGCTACACTGTACCCCGACTGTTGGTCAGTCCATATGTACGTCACGTGGTCGCCAGCATCTTTAACCCTTCCGTTGGATGCGGTAATCCTCGCTTCCGACTTTTGTGCGCCCGAAGGCATTTCCAGGAAATAGAGATAGCTGCTCATCGCGTTAGCTTGCATAATCCACCCAGCAGCCATCTGAGCGTACGGGTCGTCAGATGTCAACAGTGCCGACGGGGCGGGAATGACCTGGTCACTCTCAGCAAGGCTTATCGCCCTTTTTTCGAGGCTAGGTTCCTCGTCCTTTGAACAGGAAAAAGCAAAAATTGCCGCGGCAAGCAGCAAGAGTTTTGAAGTTTTCATAAGTTAACTTATTGTGCTACAGAGATTTTAAAAAATACCAGCCAGTAAACGGCTTCATCCATACCCTTCACCGCCAAGAGGTGACCATGAAGACTTCAATTTGAAATGTCCGGATGAATTATTTCTGATGCTCCGGGGACAAATGGTACATCAGTGAGAAAGGTGTTGAAGTGCTGATGTGTTGGTGTGCCTGTCCGACTGCCTAGCCCAAAGCTGCATTTTCTGGTGTGTTAGCCGGCCAGGAGGGATTTCGTATTCACGATCTCACAACATAGGTTTACCCGAGATCATCAGCGCCCTAATGATTGCGGAACTATGAACGGCTCAGACAAATTTAGATGCCCAGACAACTTCAACACTTCAACACTAACCGTAAAGCAGCCACCGGCTTGCTTTACGGCAACACTTCAACTCATCATTCGTTCCTCAGGCACTCCGCCGGATTTACCCTCGCCGCCTTCATCGTAAGCAAGCCTACCGTCAACCAGGCAATAAGCAACGCCGCGAGGCCAGCTCCCGCAAACAGCCACCATTCGAGTTCCGCTCGAAAGACAAAGCCGTCCAGCCAGCGGCTGGCCGCAAAGTAGCTGAGAGGAAGTGCGATGGCTATCGACGCCAGAACCATTTTCGTGTATTCGGCCGATAAGAGTCGCACGATCGAAAACGTCGTAGATCCCAAAACTTTCCGGATACCGATTTCCTTCGTCCTCCGCTCGGCGGTGAACGCCGCCAGTCCGAACAAGCCCAGGCAGGAGATCAGCACCGCCAGGCCGGCAAAGTATCGCGATAAGATTGCTACGCGGCGTTCCGCAGCATACAAGGCCTGATAGTCGTCGTCCAGGAATTTGTAAGAGAACGGAAAACCCGGATTGAATTCCTCGTAGGCTGCCTGGATGCGTTCAAGAATCTCGGGTACATTCTCCGATTGGACCTTCACCATGATGATTTCCGGAGGGTAAGGAGCAAGCCAGAAAAAGGCCGGCTTCACTACATCGCGAAATGTTTCAAAGTGAAAATTTTTTGCGACGCCGATGATCGTCATGTCCCTGCCCCAGAGTTTGACGGTCTTTCCGATGGGATCGGACATGCCCATGAATTCGATGGCCGCCTCGTTAAAAATGATGCTTGTGCTGTCGGCAAAGTCTCTCGAAAACGCTCGACCTTCCAGCATTTCGATGCCGAGCGTCTCAAGAAATCCGTAACGGACCGACAACCTTTCAAATTCCGTTCGGTCGTCGGGATTTTTGCCCGGCCATTCAACACCGTAAGTACCTCCGTTATGACCGGTCATATCGTGTCCTCCGCTTGAGGCGGCAACGACACCAGGTATGCCCTCAAGTACGGTGAGAAATGTCTCTTGTCTTTTGCCCAATTGATCATTGCAGGGAATCATCACTACATTGTTGCGATCGTATCCCAAATTCTGGGTCTGGATGAACAGTATCTGACGGTACACAACCCATACGCCCACGATAAGGATGATGGACAGCGTAAATTGAAAAACCACCAATCCCTTTCGCGCCCAGGCTTCGCCCATGAAATTGTTTAACTTACCTTTCAGCACCGTCAGGGGACTAAACCTTGAAAGGTAGAGTGCAGGATAACTTCCTGCTGTCAACCCGGTAATCAGTACAATCCCCAAGAGCAGCCCGACAAAATTCATATCTATGGGAATGGTCAGTTGTTTTTCCGTAATGAGATTAAACCTGGGTAGCAATAGCATTACGAACAACATAGCCAGTAGCAGTGCAAGGAATGCGATCAGCGTGGACTCACTGAGGTATTGAAGTACCAGCGTACCCCGTCTGGCGCCGACGGCTTTCTTCATGCCGACCTCTTTCATACGGCGCGATGCCCGCGCTGTAGAAAGGTTCATGAAATTGATACAGGCGATAAGGAGGATAAATATCGCCACGATAGAGAAAAGCCGTACATATTCAATCCGTCCGCCAGATTGCACATCGTTTTCATAGCTGCCATATAGGTATAAGTCCGAATACTTTGCAACAAAGGGCGTTCGATGCAAAGCATGCCCTTCAGTCTTGGTTCGAATGAGTTCGGCGATCTTTCTATTAAACTGATGGATATCGGCACCGGGTTTAAATAAAATGAAAGTTTGAGGCGCGGTGTTATACCAGCTCGTGACCCAATCGTTGGCGCTTTTGAACTCCTCGAACGTGAGTATGAAGTCAAATTTCACCGAGGAGACTTCAGGAATATTCTTAAGGACGCCGGTAACCTGGAATTCCTTTTCGTGTTGCCACACAACCGTCTTACCCATGGCCGCATCAGCTGTTCCGAACAGGCGCGATGCAAGTTCTTCCGTCAGGACAATGGATTTCTTGTCAGACAGCGCATTGTCCCTGCTCCCGTGAATCAATGGAAATGAAAAGACATTCAAGTAATCGGAACTCGCGTACAAACACCGGGCTGAAATGTCGCGATCATCTATCGAGAGCACGTTGTCGGGAATGCGCAGGTAGGTCGCTGTGACGGCGTACTCGACTTCAGGCATCTCCGACGCAAGTGCCTCCGCGGTTGGTCCTGCGGTTGTAATTCGTGTGATTGTCTTTCCGTCCTGGTTCACGTTTTCCAGTACCTGGTAAAGACGGTCCTTGTGTTCGTGGAACCTATCTACCTGCAGTTCATCACTCACCCAG
>JAJJPK010000166.1:0-12672 GCA_032907565.1 Cyclobacteriaceae bacterium
ATCCATCACCGACATCCGACAGTTCGAAAAAGAGATCGCATCGTGCCGAACGTTCTGCTTCCTTCACGAACTGGAGATGTTGTACAAGAACAATCTGATCAAGGGCGGTGACCTCAACAACGCCATTGTCATTGTCGACCGCGTTGTGAAGGATGATGAGTTGGAGAACATCGCGAAGATGTTGGGGAAGCCAAAGGTAGCCGTAAAGCAGGAAGGAATTCTCAACAACATCGAACTGCGGTACAAGAACGAACCGGCACGCCACAAGCTGCTCGACATTGTTGGCGACCTGGCGCTCGCCGGCCGTCCTCTCAAGGCGCAGGTACTTGCCGCCCGCCCGGGTCACGCGGCCAACGTGGCGTTTGCAAAAAAGTTGAAGAAGGCGATGCAGGAGGCGGACAAAAAGGGAAGGCCGAAATACAATCCGAGCCTGCCGCCGGTCATGGACATCAACAAAATCACGGCGACCCTACCCCACCGCTATCCATTCCTGCTTATCGACAAGATCATCTACCTCGACAACGAAAGCGTTGCGGGTGTAAAGAACGTGACTGCCAATGAATATTTCTTCCAGGGCCACTTCCCCGGCAACCCGGTATTCCCCGGCGTGCTTCAGATCGAGGCCATGGCACAGATCGGCGGTATCCTGGTGCTAAATACGGTCCCCGATCCGGAAAACTATTGGACGTACTTCCTGGGAATCGAAAATATGCGCTTCAGAAAGATGGTGCTTCCGGGCGACACACTGGTCATTCAATGCGACCTGGTAGCGCCCATTAAGCGCGGCATCGCGAAAATGTATGGAAGAGGCTTTGTCGGCAATACCCTGGTTTGTGAAGGTACCATGACGGCCAGCATCGTCCGCAAAGATTGAATGCATGAGTTTTCATCACCTGGCTAATATCCACCCGGACGCCAAGATCGGGAAAAACGTTACCATTGAAGCATTTGCCACCATTCAGGCTGACGTAGTCATTGACGACGACTGCTGGATCGGCCCCAACGCCGTGATCTGGAATGGAGCACGACTCGGCAAGGGAGTCCGCGTTTATCCCGGTGCCTCTGTATCATCGATCCCACAAGACCTCAAGTTCGCCGGCGAGAAAACAGAAACGTTCATCGGCGACAACACCGTCATCCGCGAGTATGTTACCGTCAGTTGTGGTACGAGCGACAAATACAAGACCGTGATCGGCAAGAACTGCCTGCTTATGGCATACGTTCACGTTGCGCACGACTGCATCATCGGCGACAACTGTATACTCGTAAACGCCGTCCAGCTGGCGGGCCATGTCGAAGTCGACGACTGGGCGATCATCGGCGGAGCCAGCGCATTGCACCAGTTCGTCAAGATCGGGGCGCATGTAATGATCTCGGGAGGTTCGCTCGTGCGGAAGGATGTGCCTCCGTACGTCAAGGCAGCACGCGAACCCCTGGCCTATGCAGGTGTCAATACGGTCGGCCTCCGTCGCCGCGGATTTACCTCCGAAAAAATCAGTGAAATCCAGGAGATCTATCGCTACATTTTCATGAAGGGTATGAACAACAGCAAGGCGCTCGAAGAACTGGAACGCAAGATGCCCGAAACCGAAGAGCGCGACGCCATCATTAACTTCATTCGGAATTCCGAACGGGGCATTATGAAGGGATACGGCGCGTCCGATTGATTGCACTAACCTGAACTGCATGCGGGTGGATCCGGACATTCAAACACCTCAGCCAATCACTGCCGGCTCATTCCGTATTGCCACACAAGATCTCGGCAAGCGATTCAACCGCGAATGGATCTTCCGCAACCTGACGTTTACCTTTCAATCTGGCACCACATACGCGATCATCGGACCAAACGGCTCAGGTAAATCAACACTGATGCAAATCCTATGGGGTCAGATGCCACCATCAACCGGTGTCATTGAATACTACGCCGGGTCCACGTCTGTCGAGCCAGCCTCTATTTACCGCCACGTGGCACTGGCTGCCCCCTATATGGACCTCATCGACGAGTTCACACTGACGGAACAACTGCGCTTTCATTTCCGGCTACGGCAAAGCCGGGACAACATGAACGTGCCACAATTAATAGAAGCACTTGGCATGGAAAAAGCGAGCCAAAAATACATAGGTAATTTTTCATCAGGAATGAAACAACGGGTCAAGCTTGGCCTTGCCCTCCTTACCCAGGCCGACGCCATATTCCTTGATGAGCCCGGCACGAACCTCGATGAAAAGGCCTTCTCCTGGTACCTGGACCGCCTGAAAAAGTTGCCTTCCGACGTCCTGGTCCTGATCGCTTCAAACCAAGCCCGGGAATACCCATCGGATGCCATTCGCCTTGATTTGACAACATTCAAATGACTGATAACCCCCTATCCTGTCCCAATACCGGAAAATTCTCCGGCAGACTGCTTGTTGTGGCGGACGGGCCTGTTTGATTTTTCTTTTTTTAATGGCAAATTCGTGTTTACTAACTTTTTGAAAATGAAAATAATCCCAAGAATGCTGTCCATCCTGCTCGCGGTCGGCGTGGCAGTTTCACTGACGAACTGTGATGATGATGACAATGGCGGCACATCGGCAGAAGAAACACAACTGGGTAAACTCGTTGGCACCTGGACCCTATCTTCCGCCACGTTGGACGGCACCCCGAGAACAACTGATTTTCCCGGACTGACCCTCACCATATCCGGTACCTACAGCCAGGGAGGTACTTACGCATACAGCTTCACGGGCACAAGACCGAACCCAAGCCCCTGGCCTGCCAGCGGCACCTGGAAGTTCGACGCTGACCCCAACACCCAGATCATCCGCCTCGAAGATGGACAAAAGATGAACTACTCGCTCGGTAACGGCAACGCCCAGCTTACCATCGAGTTCAACTTCCAGGGTGGAGGCTTCGCCGGAGGAAGAATCGAAGAGGTAGCCGGCAACTGGCAGTTCGTGTTTACGAAATAATTGGTGATACAATAATTGGAATCAGAGACGCGCGGCCGTGCGTCCTACAGGGCATACGTTACTTTAACGCTACCACTGTAACGCCATCACCGCCCCGCTCGATGTGTTCATCGGAGACTGACGCAACCTCGCGGTATCGCTTCAGTTGTTCGCGCACTACTTTGCGGAGCACACCTTCACCCTTGCCGTGAAGGATCCTCAGTTCTCCTGCATCAACCAGAATGGCCGTATCCATAAAACGCTCCAGGAGAGGGATTGCTTCATCAACGCGTTTACCCCGCAGGTCCAGTGTATTATTGAAATTTGATCGCTTCTCCAATAGCGACAACCCAGTAGTTCCACGGCCGGTTGCAGGACGAGATGCTGCACCTGTAGCCTTTTCCAGTTTGCCCAGATCCACAACCGACATGATCTCACCGAACTGAACAACGGCGTTCCGTCCCTTGATCGATTGTAAAATGCCCTTGCCTTCCTGGCCTGCGATACGGACGTAATCGCCCTCTTGAAATTCCGGTGCTGTCTTTTCAGCCGTCTCCTGCGTACGGATCCGGTCCTTGAGTTCCTGCAACCCGCGACGAACCCGCTGGGTCTCCTTACGCTCGGCGCCGGTCTCGCGGATATGACGAATCGTTTTTTCAATCGTTCGGTTTACGTCGTTGAGCAGGTTTTCGGCTTCCTTCTTCGCGCGTGCCAGAATTTCCTTCTTCTGCGATTCGAGCGCACCATATAGGGCCTGATACTTTTGAAGCGTTGCCTTCATCTCCGCTTCAGCACGGGCGAACTCCTCTCGCTTTTGCCTCAGTTCCTCCTGTTCCCGCGCGAGCTTGCGCATCAGCACCTCAATGCCTTCCAACTCGCGGCCCACAAGCCGCCGGGCTTCTTCAAGCGTGCTTTCCGGCAATCCTGTGGTGCGTGCGATTTCCAGGGCGAAAGAACTGCCCGGCCTTCCGATATCGAGGATGTACAACGGCGACATGCTTTCCTCATCAAAGCGCATTGCCGCGTTGCGTATGCCGGGACGCTGTTCGGCGAATACCTTCAGATTGTAATAATGCGTGGTCACTACACCCCACACCCGATTCTTCAAAAGTTCTTCGAGGACGGCTTGTGCAATGGCGCCACCGAAATTCGGGTCAGTGCCGGATCCCATCTCATCGATGAGTATTAGCGACCGATCATCCGAATGACGGATGAAGAGGTTCATGTTTTGCAAATGGCTGCTGTACGTGCTCAGATCGTTCTCGATGGATTGCTGGTCGCCGATGTCGAGGAACATGCTTCCGAATATGCCCATGACCGAATCCGGATGAGCCGGTACTAGTAAACCGCATTGCAGCATATATTGCAGCAGGCCCACTGTTTTCAGACATACGGATTTTCCGCCGGCGTTGGGTCCGCTGACCAACAGCATGCGGTCCTGGTCGTTAAGTTCAATTGACAAGGGAACAACCGGTCGCTTGCCTTTCAGCGTCAGAAATAGAAGCGGGTGTCGCGCATCGCGCAATCGGAGTCCCGGCTCTGGGCGCAGATCAGGAAAGTGAGCCTCGACCGTACGCGCATATTTTGCCCGCGCCCGGATGAAGTCGATCTCGGTAAGAAAATCAAACGCCAGCCTCAAGTCGTCGTATGCAGCGCGTATCCCATCAGTTATCTGCGTAAGTATGCGAACGACCTCGCGCCGTTCTGCATGTTCGTATTCTCTGATCTCATTGTTGGCATCCAGCATCTCGGCGGGTTCCATAAATACCGTTTGGCCCGTAGCCGACTCATCAAGCACGAAGCCGCGAAGCTTCCGTTTGTGTTCGGCCAGGATGGGGATAACCACCCGCCCCTCGCGTATCGTTGGCAGCGCACCCTCCGGCACCCATTTTTCGGCGACGGCCCTGGCAAAAAGTTGCTCAGAAAGATTCCTCAACCTGGCCTGTTGTTCGCGTAGACGCTTTCGGATACGGGCCAACTCGGGTGAAGCACTGTCTCGCACCCGCGCACGTTCGTCGATCAGTTTGTTGATATTTGCTGCAACCGCCGACATATCGGGGACAGGATCCGCAAGGTCGCAAAGCGAAGTGCACCATTCGCGGGAGCGCTGAAGGAATGACTTGCAAAGGCCTACGGTTTCGAGCGCCCCGGCCATATCGAGGAGCTCCTGTTCTTCGAGGTAGTTGCCCGGGGGAAATATCTTGTCATGCCACTGGACCGGGTCGTGGAAGTGTGCTGTCGGAAAAGATTCCCCCTTTTCAATGATGCGTACGAATTCGAGGGTCTGGCTGAGCAAGACGCGAATCGCATCGTAGTCCGTCAGAAAGCGCATCGCGTCAACGCGACGCATGGCAGCGGGCGAAAGACAGTTTTCCGAAAGGCGACGCCGGATTTGATCGAAACCGAGTTTCTCTTCCAACTGATCCGGGTAGACCATAACCTAGGGTGCGGGTACGGATTGCCTCTGTTCCTGGAGATTGAGCGAGTCGACGAGCGCGGAGTACACCGCCTCCCACTCATCGGGATGATGGACGTAATAATCGAACGACCGGGTGAACTCTTCGCGGGTAATGCCCATGTTCTCGAATAACCGGTCTTCCATTCGGGTGAAGAACTTTCTCGCCGAATCGGGGCGGAGGCCAAAGCGACTGACGTGCTCCTCGGCGATGTATAGCGACTTGAGCGCCTGGACCATCTCGGCCTGCGACATTACGTCCTGGCGCGCTCGATCCCGGTCGCACGACACTACGGCCAGCACCCCTGCAGCGAATATTACTACCCACTTCATATTCAATAGCTTACCGGTCAACCAGGGGAATTGCCTCAGCCCTGCGTCCGGGCAGCAAAATAATCATAATTGTTCTATTTTTGACGTTTACCAAGTGTGGCACCGGCTCGGACCGGAAAGGGATGAAGGACCTGATTAAGAAGCTACGGAATTACGAAATCCAGATTCGCAAGGCGATCAACAGCCAGATGCAGGGCGATTTTCGTTCCGTTTTCAAGGGTTCGGGCCTGGAGTTTGACGACGTCCGCCCGTATCAGTACGGCGACGACATTCGGACGATCGACTGGAACGTTTCAGCAAAAGGGCATGGCACGTTTGTAAAGACGTTTCGCGAAGAAAAGGAACAAACCGTCTTCTTTATCCTGGACGTCAGCGCTTCGGAAGACATCGGTCGTCCCGGAAAAACCAAAGTTGACATCGCCAAAGAAATTTGCGGCGTACTGTCGTTATCGGCCGTAAAGGAGTCGAGTCACGTCGGGCTCATCTGCTTTTCGGATCAGAAGGAAAAATATCTCCGTCCATCAAAGGGATCTGCACAGGCCTACCAGATCATTTCCGCGTTGCGGAAGCTTAAACCGCAATCCAAGCGCACGGACCTCTCCGCCCCCGGGCCCGTCCAAACTAGTGCCCCCCGCGCTCAATACCAACAAGCGCAGACGCGTGGTCATCCTCATCTCGGACTTTATAGACGAAGACAACTATTTTGACAACCTCCGTGCACTGGCGCGTCGCCATGACCTCGTGATCATTCACATCACCGACAAGCGCGAAACGAATTTGCCCAAACTCGGCATCGTGCCGGTTGTCGACAAGGAATCGGGTAGGACTTTATGGATTAACACGTCGTTTGGCAATTTCAGACACCTGCTGAGCAGCAGTCTGGCCGACCGTAAGGAAAAACTCGCCAAGTTCTGCCGCAAGCATCAGATAAATTTCATTTCACTGGACACGGAGGAGGACTATGTTCCAAAGCTTCTGCGATTGTTCAAGATCCGAAACAAGACTGTAAAATCCACCTGAAGCAAGGCGACCGTATGACATCGAGGATTGCATTACTCTCCGTTGCCATCAGTCTTGCGTGGCCCGCGACAGCACAGGAGCCCACCGTACGCGGAAGGTTTCTCGGAGACAGTATCCGCATCGGCGAAGAAGCGGTGTATGTCCTCGGTGCTACCTATCCGCAGGAAGTGAACGTACTATTTCCCGACTCCACCATTAACACGTTTCCCTTTGAGTACGCTCGGCGAGAATACTTTCCGACCGTCACGCGGAACGGGGTCAGCCGCGACAGTGTTGTGTACTATTATCGGACCTTCGAGCCCGATTCCATTCAGGCGCTGTCCCTCCCGGTATACGTCGTGCACGATCAAGACTGCACTGCCGTGTACGCCAGGGCCGACAGCCTGATCCTGAAACGTATATTGGCATTGCCCGATACGGCCCGGCTGGATGCAGTAGCCCTAAAGGAAACGCTAGCGTTCGAACGGATACCAACGCCGTTTGGGTGGGTGCTGGCTGCCGCTATTACCGGACTGCTTTTGCTGCTGGCCGCAGGTGCATACGCTGTTTTTGGCAAAAGCATACGCCGCCACTATCGGATGAGGCAGCTGCGAAGAAACTACGCGCGGTTTGTCGAGAACTACACATCGAATCTTTCCCGGCTTCGCGAAAGCAAGTCGCCAGACGTTGCCGAATCTACAGTAAGCCTGTGGAAGAAGTACCTGGAAAGGCTTGAGCTCATGCCCTACACAAAACTTACGACGAAGGAAACCATGCAGCTCATCCGGGATGAATCGATACGGAAGAGTCTGCAATCCATCGACCGGTCGATTTACGGAGGACACACTGTAGACGTAAAACCGTTTGAAGGTTTGATGGACTTCGCGCGCGATAAGTATCAACGAAAAATGGAGGAGGTGATGCATGAATGATCCCAGCCTTCAGTGGTTCAGCCTCGACTGGTTCACGCTCTCGACTCTGCGCGGGTTTACGTGGCAGTGGCCGGAGTTCCTTTACCTGATCCCGGCGGTCCTCCTGTTGTTTGCCTTACGCTGGCTCCTGCGGTATCGCCTTAACCAGAAGCTGCCCATCGCCACCGTAAAGCGCGACCTCCGTTCATCAGCAGCCAACCTTGTCCGGCTGGTACCCGAAATCCTGCTTATGCTTGTCCTTGCGCTCCTGCTTACGGCATTGGCACGCCCCCAGCGGACCAACGAGATGGTGGAGCAGTGGACCGAGGGCATTGATATCATGCTCGCGCTGGATATCTCACAGTCCATGCAGATTGAAGACTTTACGCCCAATCGACTTGAGGCAGCCAAACGCGTGGCACGCGAATTCATCGAAGGAAGAAAGCAGGACCGCATCGGGATCGTCGTATTCTCAGGCGATGCGTTTTCCCTGGCGCCGCTGACGACGGATTACGAATTACTAAAGCAATACCTGAGCGAGATCAGCTATGAAATGATCGAAAGCCGCGGCACAGCTATCGGTAGCGCCCTGGCTGTAGTAACCAACCGCATGCGCGAATCGACGGCTGCATCCAAGGTGTGTATCCTGCTTAGCGACGGCGACAGCAACGCGGGCAACATCGATCCACTTACCGCAGCCGAGCTGGCATCCGCATACGGTGTCCGCATCTATACGATCGTCGTCGGCAAGGAAGGTCTCGTACCCATGGGCAAAGACTTTTTCGGCAGGCCGCAGATGTATCCCAACACCGTGGATGAAACCACGATGCGACGCATCGCCGAGATCGGCGAAGGCGAATTTTTCCGCGCAACAAACAACCAGGCGCTGAAACAAGTCTTCGAACGCATCGACCAGTACGAAAAAGCAGAGATTAAAGAAACCCGTTACAAGGAAACGTCTGACTATTATTTCGTTTATCTACAGTGGGCAATAACAGGCCTCCTGTTGTGGATGCTGCTCAAGTCGACCTTTGTTACCAACATACTGGAAGACTAACGGGGAAGCTCCTGGCGCACGCTGAGGAACGACAGCCAATCTTCGAGTTGCGCCTTGGTCAGCACACGGGGGAACTTGTTCTGACCTCCCACCTTCCCTTTCGATTCCATCCATTCGTAAAAGCGCTGCGTCGGCAAAATCTCAACAAAGACGTCCTTTAGCGCCGCGCTGCGTTCAACGGCGTAGTCGTCGTTGAGTTTCTTCAGCATCGCGTCCAGACGATCGCGAAACGTAACAGGGTCCACTTCGCTATCCGTGCCAATGTACCATTGGTGCGCAAACAACGAGTTGTGTGGTATTCCGGCGACAGTGAATTCGCGTACACTAATGTTAAGATCGTCAGCCACCAGTCCAATGGCTTTCGTCATGTTGTCTACAGAAAGGTGCTCACCGCAAAGGCTGAGGAAGTGTTTCGTGCGACCTGTGATCACGATTTCACTATCCTCGATGGACGTGAAACGAATGACGTCGCCTATGAGATAGCGCCACGCGCCCGCGCACGTAGACAGGAGGATGGCGTACTCCTTTCCTTCTTCGACCTCGTCGATCAGGAATGTTTCGGCATCCGGCAAGATTTCCCCCTGGCTGTTGAAGTTCTTTTCTTCGAAGGGGACGAATTCGTAAAAGATCCCGTTGTTGGTTACGAGCCGCATTGACCGCCTGTCAGGATACGCCTGGAATGCAATGAAGCCTTCGGATGCCAGGTACGTCTCGATGTAGTGAATAGGTCTGCCGAGGAGTTTGGCGAATCCCTTGCGGTATGGTTCGAACGATACGCCGCCATGAACATACACTTCCAGGTTGGGCCATATTTCGTGAATGTTCGGAACACGGTAGTAGCCGATGATCTTCTCCATGAGAATCTGGATCCATGCGGGGACGCCCACGATGATCCCGATGTCCCAGTCGATGGCCTTGCGCGTAATCTTATCGAGCTTGGCATCCCAATCGCGGGTTCTGGCGATTTGCTTTCCGGGCTTATAAAAGTGCTGAAACCAAAATGGCAACCGGGCTGCCTGGATGCCGCTCAAGTCGCCTTCGAAATAACTACCGCGATGGTTGAGGTGGGTACTTCCTCCCAGCATGAGAATACCCGATTCGAAAATATGTGCCGGAAGGTCATATTTCGAGAGCGTGAGAATCTGCCGTATGCTCGTCTTTTGAATCGCCTTGGTCATGTCCTTGGTCACCGGGATGTACTTTGACGACGCTCCGGAGGTGCCCGAGCTAAGCGCAAAGTATTTCACCCGTCCCGGCCAGCACACATCGCGTTCGCCTTCCAGACAACGCTTCCACCATGTGTTGAACATGGCCTCATACGTGTGGATCGGTACGCGTGCCTTGAATTGCTGGTAAAAGTCGCGGGGTGATGAGCGGAATGCATTCAGGATGTCGTAGAAACCATAGTGCTTCCCAAATTCGGTCTGGCTGGCTGCCATCAAAAGCTCTTTGAGCTCCTTTTTCTGAAGGTCGAACGGCGAGGAGTATTCCTGCTCAAGCATTTCACGCAAGCGAATGCCTTTTTTGAGCAATTCTCCCAGTATAGCCATACTTTTGCAGCGGTTTTGGTCCCCAACGGGGGTGTCAAAATTACGCAATGAATGTCGAAAAAAACATATCGCAGATCACTGCCAGCCTGGGCGCCAACTGCAGGCTGGTGGCCGTAAGCAAAACACACGGGGTAGAAAAAATTATGGCCGCTTATCAGGCCGGTCAGCGGATCTTCGGAGAGAACCGCGTGCAGGAAATGGTGGAAAAACAACCACTGCTACCTTCCGACATTGAATGGCACATGATCGGGCATTTGCAACGCAACAAGGTAAAACACATCGCAGGTTTTGTTGCCCTGATACATTCCGTAGACAGTGTGCGCCTCCTGCAGGAGATCAACCGCCAGGGTGAGCGCGCTTCGCGGGTGATACCCTGCCTGATCCAGGTACACATTGCTGAGGAGGAAACGAAGTTCGGATTCGCCGCAGACGAAGTGCCCGAGATCGTCACGTCGGAAGCGACGGCGGCGTTGCACAACGTTGAAATCAGGGGACTTATGGGTATGGCAACCCTTACCGATGATGAAGACCGGATCCGACGAGAGTTCCGCGGGCTGCGTGATCTTTTCGACAGGGTGAAGGCCATGCCGACGGCTCCCAATGTGCGCTTCACCGAATTGTCGATGGGCATGAGCAATGATTACCAGATCGCTGTGGAGGAGGGAAGCACCCTTGTGCGAATCGGCTCAGCGATTTTTGGCGAGCGGAATTGAACAGATACGTATTGAACTCCTTTATAATGAATGCAAGAAGTATTCTGGTAACAGGCGCACTCACTGGCCTGACGGCCGTCGCGCTCGGCGCATTTGGCGCCCACGCGCTGAAGGCGCGGCTTATGGCGTCGGGACGGCTGGACACTTATGATCTCGCCGTTGAGTATCAGTTCTACCACGCGCTGGCACTCCTGGCAACCGGACTGGCAGCACGAATCGAACCATCAAAGCTTTTGCGTGCTGCTGCGTGGTGTTTCGCGGGAGGGATTTTGATATTTAGTGGAAGCCTTTACGTTCTTTCTGTATTTGACATACCCGCAGCCGGAGCGATAACGCCTGTTGGCGGCACAGCTTTCATCGCTGGCTGGTTATTGCTCGCGTTGGCCTTTGCAAAAAAAAGAGGTCCTGACCAGGACCTCGTGAATGATAATATTAAATCCTAACCGGTCAGGTCAGGGGTTTTCCGGTTTCAGGATGTTGGTCGTGAAGGAAATCTGGTTCGTCTTCCCTACAGAGTTCGATACAACTGTTACGACCTTGTGGTGTTTGCCTACCCTACCCGCACTGTTGAAGGCTACGGTTATCTCTCCAGTTTCGCCGGGCGCGATAGGATCACGAGGAAAACCCTTAGGTGTGGTGCAACCACAAGTAACCTGCACGTTCGTGATGATGAGAGGTTCATTGCCCGTGTTCGTGAAAACAAAGGTGTGTTCCACCTTTTCACCCTGACGGATGTCGCCGAAATCATAGCTGGACTCCTTCCATGTAATGACCGGACCGCTGACTTGAGACGTGGCAACCTCCTGGCTGTAAGCCGTAAACGTGGCCAGGCAAACGGCAAAAAATATGATGTGCTTCATGACAAGCTATTTTTTTGTTCAAATTTACGACACTTCGAACAACAATATTGCCAATTCCCGTGAATTTTCGGGATTGAAGTGACTTTTGGTTCGATTTCGAATTAAATGGAAAGGTAACCGCGAATGGTCCCGGAAATCGACAGAATATACGGAAACCGGGTCAGGGTCCGGGCTTGCGGAATATGCTGGGATGGCGACAGCGTGCTGGTTGTGAACCACCGTGGCCTTACAGACGGCGATTTCTGGGCCCCACCTGGCGGGGGAGTAGAGTTCGGATCCACGGTTCCGGAGACGATAGAGCGCGAATTCCGGGAGGAAACGGGTCTGGAGGTGAAGACGGGCAGACACATGTGTGTTTTCGAATATGTGAACATGCCCTTACACGCCGTAGAACTGTTTTTCGAGGTGGAACGGACTGGTGGAACGCTCAGGACCGGTATTGATCCGGAACTGCCTGCAGACCGGCAGATTCTTGCTGACGTACGGTTCATGTCGTTCGATGAGCTCAAAGCGGTGAGAGCGGCTGAAAAACACGGTCTCTTTCGCATTTTCAGCACGCCGGAAAAGCTGAGAACGGCGTCAGGATACTGGAAAATATAAAATCCGCCCCAACCCGTTCATCTTGCGATTTACCGGCCAAAATCTTTAGTATTGTAACTCTTAAACCTGTAAGAATGAACCTTACCAAAATTGTATCGATCGTACTCCTACTGATCGCCGTCGCCCTGGCGGGTTACCTTTGGAACAGCATAAGCTCGACGATCAAAGAACAGGAATCCATCAGGCTGACCGAAGGGCAGATCACAGAGAAGCTTCAGGTGATCCGGGCAGCGCAAAAGGTTCTTCGGGAATACTACGGACGA
>JAJJPK010000167.1:0-41961 GCA_032907565.1 Cyclobacteriaceae bacterium
GTAGTCCACGTGAGTCGAACAGAGCCTGTGGTCGCGAGCTTGGCGTCGAAAGCGGTCAGGGTTATCGGGACGACGGCCAGATGATGGTAGACTGTAATACGGATGTGGTCGATCTCGCTGCTTGCCCATAACCCACTGTTTTGATATGTTTCGATTCTAATACCGAATGTCGAACTATTGATCTCATCCGCTGTCCAGGATACGCCCCACAGGTCCGTGTTCCCCCCGTAACTGGTATAACCATCACTCGTCGGCCAGTTTCCAGCCTTTGCCTTATTGTCGCCTATTAGCGTTGATCCATCCTTGGTGAGACGAACTGTTATATCTTGAACATTTCCGGCCAGAAACCCTGTTGCACGGGATCGTTCAATATCAACTTGAATACCCTCGATCACATGATCTGAGGGGATTGAAAAGTTCAATTCTCTGGCCATGAGGACTGGAGTGGTGGTAAGAATAAGCGTGCCGGCGGTTGCCCGGATATCGTCGCTCACAGATACATTTCCTGAATCATCCCACCCGCTCGCCAAACCAGGGCTGCTGGATGTGGACGTCTGGCTGAAAGCGGATACAAAAGTACTGACCAAAAAAGCAGCAAAAAGTGGCTTAGTAGATGCCAAAAAATGAGACATCAGCAATGTAGATTAAGTTAAAAAAATTTCAGGATGGCGGAAAAATATTGAATAACGCAAGAAACCGCAAGCGCATGTACCTTCCGCGGAAGAAATGAACGTATCCACGTAAAGTTATTAGCCGAAGGACACACGACTGTCGGAAGTCCTTGCGCTTTCGCGATGGCGCTTTTACATTGCCCTATCATGGGTCCGCGAAATCTGATTATCCTGCTTGTTGTCGTCCTTGCGGCATGTCATGTACGTCGCGACCCTGCCCCACTCGTCATCCGTGGCGGCACCATCTACACCATGGATGCCACGAATCCGGTGGTGGAGGCAGTAGCGATACGAGGCGACACCATTGTTTTCGCCGGTTCGCAAACCGACTTGCGCAGGTATATCGGTAAAGACACGCGAATCATCGAGCTGGAAGGCAAGACGATGACGCCGGGATTCATTGAAAGCCATGGACACCTCATGGAGACGGGGTACAAGGAACTCAACCTCGATCTCTCGGGCGTGACCACCTACGACCAAATGGTACGCAAGGTGCAAGAAGCGGTAGACCGCGCTGCTCCGGGACAATGGATTGTGGGGAGGGGATGGCACCAGGATAAATGGAAGGAAACCTTCCCCCAGGTAAAGGGTCTGCCGGTCCACGACGGCATCTCCGAAGTGGCTCCTGATAATCCAGTATTTCTTGAACATGCAAGCGGCCACGCGGGACTGGCCAACGACAAAGCCATGGTCCTGGCGGGCATCTACGCCCTCACGCCGGCAAATACCGCGGGTTTACTGGACGGCAAAGGGGAAGTACTCCGCGACAATGACGGCCATCCCACAGGGATGTTCATCGAACGCGGCATGGAACTCATCACCAAGTTCATCCCTGCCGGCACCAGGGAGCGCGACGAACAGGCACTGGAACTTGCGCTCGCCGCATGTCTTCGCAACGGAATCACCAGCTTCCACGACGCCGGTGCCAGTCAGCAGAACATTGACCTTTACCAGTCGTTCCTCTCCGCAGGCAAGCTGAGCGTACGGCTCTACGTAATGATCAACGGAGGCAATCGCGATATGTTCTACCGCTGGATGAAGCGCGGACCGCGTATCGACCCCGACCACCTCCTGACGGTGCGCGCCGTTAAGCTGACCGCCGACGGAGCTTTGGGATCAAGAGGCGCCTGGTTACTCGAGCCGTACAGCGATCGCGCTGGTCATTTTGGGCATGAAACACTGCCCATGGACACCGTTTATCAAACTGCGCGTATTGCCGCTGAACATGGCTTCCAGTTGTGTACGCACGCCATCGGCGACCGCGCAAACCACGAGGTACTGAATCAATACGAAAAAGCTTTTCGGGAGACCAATACGCCATCGGAGGAGCTGCGCTTCAGGATTGAACATGCACAGCACCTTGACGCGGCGGACATACCGCGATTTGGAAAACTCGGTGTCATCGCTTCCATGCAATCTATCCACATGTCGTCCGACAGGCCGTGGGCTATCGACCGCCTCGGACCGGAGCGTATTGCCGAAGGCGCTTACGTGTGGCAGAAACTCTTGCAGTCGGGCGCACGCATTGTCAATGGTACCGACACGCCCGTGGAGCCTATCAACCCGATAGCATGTTTCTACGCGGCTGTTACACGCAAGACACTGGAAGGCGAGCCGGAGGGCGGATATGAACCGGACCAGAAGATGACACGCGAACAGGCGCTGCGCTCCTATACGCTCGACGCCGCCTATGCCGCGTTTGAAGAAGATGTAAAAGGATCGATTGAACCCGGCAAGCTGGCTGACTTCACCGTGTTTTCCCGCGACATCATGACCGTGCCGGAAGATTCAATACTCAACACGCACGTCGAAATGACGATTGTCGGCGGCAACGTTGTGTACGAAGCACACTGAAGTTCTCTTGCGCGGCGCTTATCGGATTACTCTTCGGTGCGCAAATACTTTTCTGCTTTCTTTTTCAGCATATCGCGATCGGCAGTGATCGACGGATCGCTATAGATGTGTTGTGAGAGTTCGCCTACAACACCTTTCTTGTACCCAAGGCGTTCCGCGATCTGTTCGCAAAAAATGATCTCGCTGCGGAAAACCTGTCCATCCATCTTCATAAGCTGGATGAGATAGTAGAGGTGTTCGAATTTTTCATCGGGTGTCAGCGAATTTAATCCGGAGATGGGCGACGGCTTTTGCAGCATGGCGTCGATCTCTTCCTTAGGAATCCCGTTTGCTTTTCCGATGAGGTGAATAAGCTTGGCTTCCCGTGCGGCAACATTCTTGTCGCTGGCGGCAAGGTTTATCAATACATTGAGCTCTGCTTTCTTGTCGAAGATCATAGAATAGCGGTTTATTAGGGTCTAAATTTGGGAAAAATAAGCCTTCAAATTATTGAAAAATGAGCCTATTTGGTACATCGTCAGAATTCCAGACTATGTATCGATCGAAATGCAACCCTTATATTCAGCGCGCGTCTATAGCTCAAAGTTCATAACCATGATCCGAATTATAGCTACCCTGGCTTTTTCGATGCTGGTACTTGTTGCACTCGGGCAGCAAAGTGAAGTACGCGAGGTGGGATCCTTCCGGGGTATCCGTGCAGCAGAAGGTATAGATGTATATCTGAAAAAGGGCGACAAGGAGTCGGTGCGCGTGGAAGTGGGTGGCAACACTGAATTGTCGCATATTGTCACCGAAGTGTCGGGCGATTACCTCAGAATCCACGTGCGCGAGGGCCGCTTCCGGCGGAACGTCAACGCCCGCGTCTTTGTCACCTACCGCGACATCAACCGGATTTCCGCCAGCTCGGCGGCAAACGTATATACCGAAGACGTTCTCCGGGCGCGAAACCTTGAGATCGAATGCGCCAGCGCGGGGTCGGTGGAACTAGACCTTGACGTCGATGAACTGGAGGTCAGGGTCTCCAGCGCCGGTGATGTCGACCTCGAAGGTAAGGCGAGAAAGGGCGATTTTTCCGCCAGCAGTGCGGGCGAGATCGACGCCTATGACCTCCAGGTAGATGTCCTGTCCGTAGAGGCAAGCACGGCTGCATCCGCTAAAGTGCATGTGGTCAAAGAACTTGAAGCCCGGGCCAGCACGGCCGGCAATATCCGCTTCCGCGGCAACCCGACCAAGAGCCGAACGGATTCCAGCACCGGGGGGTCGGTGAAGAAATCATACTAAAACTACTGTACAGACGCTTCTCCATTTTCCGACCGCTCTTCAGCAGGGCGGTCATTTCGTTATTTCCCCTCACGCCGTTACTTTTGTGTGCCCAAACATTAGCCTATGGCGTACCTGAGATTCAAGGCGTTGGAGATCCTGAACGCGCGCAAGCCGATTCCGGCACAGTTGCCGTCCAATAGTGTTTCCGATTTTTTCAACGAAAACGTCTTCCACATGGAGCAGATGCGGGCAACGCTTTCGCCCGCGGTCTTCAGCAAGGTAAGCCAGGCCATCAGGAAAGGGGAGAAGATCGATGAGACTACGGCAGACGCCGTGGCCATAGCGGTGAAGTCGTGGGCCATCAGCAAAGGCGCCACTCATTTCACGCACTGGTTCCAGCCACTTACCGGGGGTACTGCCGAAAAGCACGACAGTTTCTTCGATGGAACGACGGGGATAGAAAAGTTTAAGGGTAGCGAACTCGTCCAGCAGGAACCCGATGCTTCATCGTTTCCCAGCGGCGGCATCCGGAGCACCTTCGAGGCCCGAGGCTATACGGCCTGGGATCCTTCGTCACCGATGTTCCTCTATGGTAAGACGCTGTGTATCCCAACCATATTCGTCTCCTATACGGGGGAGCCGCTTGACACCAAGGGACCCTTGTTCAAGGCGTTGAAGGCCATCGACGTGGCGGCTACAAAGGTGTGCCAGTTGTTCGACCGCGATATCCAGCATGTAGGTGCCTCGCTAGGCTGTGAGCAGGAATTCTTTGTCGTGGACAAGGCGCTGTACATGGCCCGTCCCGACCTCGTCATGGCAGGCCGCACCGTCTTCGGTCATTCGCCGGCAAGGGGTCAGCAACTGGAAGACCACTATTTCGGTTCCATACCCGCCCGTATATACGAGTTCCTGCAAGACCTCGAGATCGAAGCATGGAAGCTGGGAATACCGATGCGCACCCGGCACAACGAAGTGGCGCCATCGCAATTCGAAGTGGCGCCTTCGAAAACGTAAATGTGGAGAA
This sequence comes from Cyclobacteriaceae bacterium, assembly GCA_032907565.1. Lineage (GTDB taxonomy): Bacteria > Bacteroidota > Bacteroidia > Cytophagales > Cyclobacteriaceae > ZC4RG29. The sequence continues at coordinate 4,813 of JAJJPK010000167.1, forward strand.
TGATCACGACCAGTTGATGATGTACTTGATGCAGCGTGTGGCTGAACGACACGACCTGCGCGTATTATTCCACGAAAAACCGTTTGATGGAGTAAACGGGAGCGGCAAGCACAACAACTGGTCGCTCATTACCGATACCGGGGTAAACTTGTTTGCCCCGACGAGCAGCGCGCGCGACAACCTCATGTTCCTCACGTTCTTCGTAACCACCATCAAGGCCGTACATGAACACGCAGACCTGCTTCGTGCGAGCATTGCCGTACCCGGCAATGATTATCGGCTGGGTGGCGCTGAGGCACCCCCGGCGATCATGTCGGTCTTTATCGGGTCGCAAATGACGAATATCCTCAACGAACTGGAGAGCAAGGGTAATGTCCGCATTCAAAAAGGCGACAACATGTACATGAAGCTTGGCATTGACCACATTCCGGAGATCATTCTCGACAATACAGACCGGAACCGTACGTCGCCCTTTGCCTTTACTGGAAACAAGTTCGAGTTCCGTGCCGTGGGATCGAGCGACAATTGCGCTACGCCCATGACAGCCCTCAACCTGATTGTTGCCGACCAGCTCGAGTCGCTCTATGCGGAAGTCACCGCCAGCATAGAGAAGGGTACCGAAAAGCGACTGGCAATCGTCAATGTTCTTCGCCGTTATATCAAGGAGTCGCGCAACATCCGCTTCGAAGGAGATGGCTACTCCGCGACGTGGGTAAAGGAAGCTGCCGAACGCGGACTGTCGAATATCGCGACGATGCCGCTTGCCATACAAAGTTACACTTCAGAAAAATCGCTGGCGCTTTTTGAACGGCACGGTGTGTATACACGAAAGGAAGTGTTCGCCCGTCAGGAAATCAAACTCGAGAGCTACATCAAGCGCATTCAGATCGAGGCTCGCGTCATCGGCGACCTAGCCATGAACCACATAATCCCGACAGCCATCGCTTACCAAAGCAAACTCATCGAAAACGCTGACGGACTTAAAGCGCTGGGTATCGACAACACCGCTGTTGTGGAAACCATCGAACAAATCTCGAAGCATATCGCGATCATCAAGAAGAATGTCACGGAGATGATCAACGAACGAAAACGCGTGAACAAGATCACCGATACAAAGCAACGCGCGCTGGAATACGCCGAATGCATCAAAGATCGCTACTTCGACGTCATCCGCGACTCTGTCGACAAATTGGAACTGCTCGTTGACAACGAAGACTGGCCCCTCGTAAAGTACAGGGAATTGCTATTTCTAAGATAAACAGGTAAGGTCCCCCGGTGCGCCACCGCCCGTTCACTGCCTACTGCCAAATGCCAACTGCTAGAGGCCTTTGTTGAGAATCTTGTTGTATTGTTGCGGGTTGTGAAGAATGTCGATGGCCTTAGTGATGGCCTCGTCGTACTTGAGACCGGCCTCCACCTTGCCCCGCTCCAGGTAATAGCGGGCGGCGATTTCTTGTTCCAGCAACATCTTGATCTGATCCTTGTACCGGATTAGTTCATTGTCGCGGTTCTGTTTGATCGCGTTGTGGATGTGCGCGAGTTGTGTCTTCACTTCATCATAGTAGCGCTCCCTGGTTAGTTCCTTTTCCAGTTTTCGAAGCTCAGTTTCCATCATGGAAACGTAGGAATAGGAACGGTCTTTCATCCAGTTTACGAAGTGCTGGTATTCTGCGTCACTTAGTGTAAATGTCGACGGGTCGGGCGCATTCGGATGATGGTAAGCATACTCATTCGCGTAGTCGAAAATATGTCCCTGAGCCGAAAGCGCCTCGGCAAGCGGCAGCAATTCTTTGGTGCCCGTTTGAATATCAGGGTCAATGCCTCCGCCGTCGTATACCGTGCGTCCATTGGTGGTTTTAAAGGCGCGCTTCAGCGAGTCGGGTATAGCACCCACGCTGCCATCTTGACGTCGATGGGAGTAGTCGAGTACCTGGATGCATCGCCCGGTCGGCGTATAGTATTTTGCCGTCGTCACCTTAAGCTGTGAGTTGTAGGAAAGCTGACGGCTTACCTGCACGAGTCCCTTGCCGAACGACCTTTCCCCAAGAATAACACCGCGGTCGTAGTCTTGAATCGTGCCTGCCACAATTTCCGAAGCAGATGCACTGCCCCGGTTGATCAGGATCGCCAACGGCAATTCCGCATCAACAGGAGGATTCAGCGTCTCGTAGCTAAGATTGTTTTCGGGGATCTTTCCCTTGGTGCTGACAACTTTTTGTCCCTTTGGAATGAAGATGTTCGTCACGTTAACGGCTTCCATCAACAAGCCGCCCGGGTTGCCACGAAGGTCGAGGATTACCGACTTGGCGCCCTTTCCCTTCAGTTCGAGCAGGGCACTTTTTACTTCCTTACTCGCGTCGGGGGTGAAGTCGGAGAGCTGAATGTAGCCAACGTCCGCAGCTACCATGTCGTAATGCGGTACATTACTTACCTTGACCTTTTGGCGTTGGAAGCTCAGTTCGATAAGATCTTTTTCTCCAAATCGTTTCACCGTAAGGTGTAGCGGAGTACCCACCTGGCCTTTCATCAGCTGAGCGGCTTCGTCGCGCGTGAGCTGACTTAGGGGGATATCATCGATCTTCACGATCTCGTCTCCGATCTTAAGACCGCCGAGCTGTGCCGCAAACCCCTCCATGATCATCGAGACTACCGTTCGGTTCCCGATGTCGCGCGTAACGGCGCCGATGCCACCGTACTGTCCGGTGTTCATGGTGCGGAAGTCTTCGACCTCATCTTCGGGGATGTAGTTCGTATAAGGATCCAGCGATTCCAGCATAGCGTCGATGCCGGTGCGGATGAGCGTGTTCGGATTGACGTCGTCGACGTAGAGGGCATTCACTTCACGAAACAGCGTCGCGAAGATGTCGAGATTGCGGGCGATCTGGAAATACCGGTCGGAAGGGTCTGCGAATGCGAGTATGACGAAGAGCCCCGCTACGATCCATATTGCTGTTACCCGCTTTTTCATAATAATTTTCAGCGCCCTCAGACTACCCGGGCTTTCCGTAAATCTCCACAAGATACCCGAATTTTGCCAGCAATCCGGGGGTGAAACGTTCGTGTGCCCTGATACCGCGCTCAGGGTGTGTTTTTTTGATGTTTTTTTGGCTTAATTGGGTGATAAACACCCCTTTCTATGCGTTACAAAACCCTTTATCCTGCCTTCATTTTAGTCTTGCTGCTCGGATGCGGCAAGCCCGAACCCGCCTACGAAACGAAGACCGCCGAAAGCAACGGTTACACCTATGAGTACGTCACGAACGACCCGATGGGTGTCCGCGTGTACACGTTGAAGAACGGTCTTAAGGTCTACCTGAGCGACTACAAAATTGCGCCGCGCATTCAAACCTGCATTGCTGTGCGGGCCGGTGGCAGGAACGACCCCGCCGATAATACAGGCCTCGCACACTACCTGGAGCACATGATGTTCAAGGGAACTTCCGAATTTGGTACACTCGACTGGGAAAAGGAGCGCGTTCTTCTGGATAGTATCGAATCCATGTTCCAGCATTACCGTACCCTCACGGATGCCGCTGACCGCAAAGCCTATTACCGTTTGATCGACCAGGTTTCCAATGAGGCTTCGCGTCTTGCCATTCCCAATGAATACGATCGCATGGTGAGTGCCCTCGGTGCACAGGGAACGAATGCTTACACTACAGAGGACCGGACGGTATACATAAACGACATTCCGGCCAACCAGGTGGAGAACTGGTTGCGTATCGAATCTAGCCGGTTTCAAATGATTGTGAACCGACTGTTTCATACCGAGCTCGAAGCTGTATATGAAGAAAAAAACCGCAGCCTCGATAATGATTACTGGAAGTCGTACGAGGCACTATCTTCCGGAATGTTCAGCGACCATCCGTATGGCACCCAGACAGTGATCGGAACCATCGACCACCTCAAGAATCCTTCCATTACGGCTATACGTGAGTATTTCACAAAGTATTATGTTCCCAACAATGTTGCGATATGCCTAAGTGGGGACCTCGACTATGACCGGACGATCGCGTTGATCGACAAGTATTTTGGCGAGTGGGAGCCGAACCCTTCTTTGTCGCGCCCATCATGGCCGGATGAAGCTCCCCTGGCAACACCCATAGAGAAGGAAGTAGTTGGTCCCTTCGAAGAGTTCATATTCATGGGATTCCGTTTCGACGGTTTCATGAGCGAAGAACATCGGAAATTGAAGCTCGTCGACATGCTGCTTTCCAACAGCGAAGCCGGGTTGATCGATATCAACCTCAAGCAAAAGCAACGGGTCCTCGATGCATACAGCTATATCAATGCCATGGATGACTACAGTGTCCACTTCTTTCAGGCTAACCCGCGCGAAGGTCAAAGCCTAGAGGAAGTGAAAAACCTCATCCTCGAACAAATTGAACTGATAAAGAAGGGCGAGTTCGACGACTGGCTGCTGGAGGCTGTCATCAACGACTTCAGGAAGAATGCCATCCAACAGCGGCAGAATAACTATGCTCGTGCCAACCAGATGGTGCTGGCCTTTACCAACGATGTGCCGTGGGCGGAAATGGTCAAAGAAGTTGACGACATGCAAAAGATAACACGGGAGGAACTCGTGCGCTTTGCAAACGAACACTACAAGGACAACTATGTAGTCGTCTACAAGCGTACAGGCAAGGATCCGAATGCACGGCAGGTTGACAAACCTGAGATTACGAAGGTGACCCTCAACCGTGAGGAGCGGTCTCCATTCCATGAACAGCTTCTCGCCAGCGAGCCTGAACCCATCAAGCCGGTGTTCCTCGACTATGAGAAAGACGTCACGAAACTACAAATGGACAAGGGCATTGAGGTGCTCTACAAGAAGAATGACGAGAACGAATTGTTCAACTTGTACTATCTCACGGAAACGGGTACGAACAACGACCCGAAACGTCAGGTCGCTGTACAATACCTCGAATACCTGGGAACTGACAGTCTTGCTGCAGAAGAATTTCGGAAGGAACTATACAAACTGGGCTGCAGTTTCAACGTCTTTGTGTCGCCCGACCAGACGTATGTGATGCTTAGCGGCCTGGCCGATAACATGGCGCCGGCCATGACCCTGTTCGAACACTTGCTCAACAACCCCCGCGGTGATGAGGAAGCGCTGGCCAATATGATCGACGGCTTGCTTAAGACACGGGAAGACAACAAGAAAAACAAATACACGATTCTCTACGAAGCACTGTTGAACTACGGCATATACGGCCCGCGATCGCCGTTCACGAACGTTCTCAGCAACAGTGAACTGCGTGCCCTCAAGCCTGACGATCTGTTGCCGATAATCCGAAGCATCACGTCCACGGAACATAAGGTTTTGTATTACGGACCCGCGAGCGAAAGCGAACTGCTGGCCAACCTGAACGAACGCCACATGCTGCCCGAACAATTGCAGCCGGCTCCCGACCCCGTTGAGTTTCCGATGCAGGATGTTGTGAAACCAGCTGTGTTCTGGACCGACTACGACATGGTGCAGGCTGAGATCGTGATGCACGCCAAGGGGCCGGTGTTCGATCCTTCCAACGCATCTGTGTCGCGGTTGTACAATGAATATTTCGGCGGAAATATGTCGTCGATCGTGTTCCAGGAAATCCGCGAAGCGCAAGGTCTGGCTTACGCGGTGTCAGCCGGTTACTACCATCCGGCAAAGGCGGGCGATCACGACCGGATTTTTGCCTATGTGGGCACCCAGGCGGATAAACAAGCGGAGTCGATGGCAGCCATGCTTAAGATCATGAATGAAATGCCCGAATCCGGGAGTACGCTGGAAGCCGCCCGTAAGTCGATCCTCAACCAGATCGAAAGTGAACGTATTGTCCGTACATCCGTCCTTTTCAGTTACCTGAGTGCGAAAAGAAGGGGACTGGATTATGACCTGCGGCAGGACGTTTACAAAAATGTTCCTACACTAGGCCTTGAGGACATCCGAAAATTCCAGGAAAAGTACGTCAAGGGAAGGGACTACAACATTATGGTACTTGGCAGCCGGGATAAGCTCAACTTTAACGATCTGAGAAAGTATGGCGAGGTAAGGGAAGTAAGCCTTGACGAACTTTTCGGATATGAAAAAGTCGAGCGTATTAACATCGAGGGTGCGGGTCGTTAGCAGGTCCGCACTCCCTTTACGATGACTTCCAGGCGCGCCGCAGGAAACGAAGCCAGTTGCCGTGCATGATGTTTTCGACATCGGACTGGCTATAGCCTCGTGCCCTTAACAGCGCCGGCAGCTTTTGGAGGTCGGCAATTGTGTCGAGGTCAGCGGGACTCTGTTCCTTGCCGTATCCGCCGTCCAGGTCGGAGCCGACGCCTACATGTAGGGCGTTGCCGGCGATCTGGCATATATGGTCGATATGATCGATGATCACGTCCAGGGTGCAGTTCGTGCTCTGCGGCGTAGAAACACCACGAACCCATCCGGGTACCATCATCCAGGTATCTAACACGGCACCAATGACGGCATCGCGACGGATGAGTTCCCGGATCTGATCATCCGTAAATTGACGATTGTGGTCGACGATCGCGCGACAGTTGCTGTGGCTTGCCCACACATGACCGTTGAAGTTGTCGAGCGCCTCGCGGAAGCTATCGTCGCATAGATGCGTTACGTCGAGGATGATATTGAGGCGCTCCATTTCGCGCAGGAGGTCTCTACCACGTTTTCCTATTCCGCCTGTCGCGTTTGTCCCCTGGGCATAACGACCGGGACCGTAATGTGCAGGGCCCACCGCGCGTAGACCGTACGCATAAGCCTTTTCAAGGTAGTTCAGGTTCACGATCGAATCCGCGCCTTCCAGACTAAGGATGTACCCGATCGCCGTTCGATGGCCAGCATTCCAGGCGGAGAGTTGGGCCTCCAGGGTGCTCAGGTTGTGTACGGCTGTCAGTTGTCCGTCGTCTTCCATAGCACGGTACCACGCAAGCTGCCCTTGCGTATGAGCCCAGGCTTGTTCCGGAGAGTTCCATCCGGGGAGGTCGCTGCCGCGTTCGACGTAGCGTGCGATCTGGGTGGCTACGACAAGGCCGATGTTTCCTTTTCTCAATTCGTCGAACGACACTGTACCGTTGCCGCGGTCGGGCTTGTCGGTCATGCCGCGTTCGCGATCGCGGATTTCATTCACTGGCATGCGAAGGTCCCGATTCCATTCCATCGCATTCATGGCCAGGTCGAGGTGTGCGTCTACCGTCAGCATAGTCGTTTCTGTTGAAGAATGTCCGGTCACGAAATGGGCAAAGGCTATGGCTTCAGTTCGAATACCGCTTCGATTTCGACGGCGATGTTGTCTGGAAGTGAGCCCATTCCCACCGCGCTTCTGACGCCGATTCCGTCGTCGTGGCCCCAGATGCTCGCGAACAACTCGCTGCAGCCGTTGATGACGTAGGGATGGCGCTCGAAGTCAGGTGTAGCATTCACCATGCCCAGGACTTTGATCACCCGTGCGATGCGGTCGAGACTGCCGAGATTTTCTTTCAGTGTTGCGAGGATCGTCAATCCCACCTGGCGGGCAGCGACCTTCGCTTCGTCGGCAGTGAGGTCCGCCCCGACCTTGCCCCGCATCAGGGTGCCGTCGCTCTGCACCGGACCATGGCCGGAGACGTAGGCGAGATTTCCGGAGACGAGGATCGGTTTGTAGATCCCTCCCGGCTTTGGCGCGGGTGGAAGCGTGAGGTTAAGCTGCTGAAAATTGAGATCGGCACTCATGGGCTGTCACACAAACATATCGAGAATCAGAACGAATGCCAGGCCTGCAATGGCAACGATGGTTTCCATGAGAGACCATGATTTGATGGTATCCATGATGCTCAGATTGAAGTATTCCTTGAACATCCAGAACCCACTGTCGTTGACGTGAGAGAACATGAGGCTACCCGCCCCGATAGAGAGCACCATCAGGTTCGGATCAACCGATTGCCCGGCGATGGCAGGTGCTACAATGCCCGCGGCGGTAAGACCCGACACCGTAGCCGATCCCATACATACGCGGATGGTGGCGGCGATCAGCCAGCCTAGAACGAGCGGGTCCATATCCAGGTCCTGCAACAATCCGGCTATCTCTGTACTCACGCCGCTGTCGACCATTATTTGTTTCAGTGCGCCGGCCCCGGCGATGATCAGCAGAATGAGTGAGATGTCCTTGACCGCTTCACCGTAAATCGCTGTGATCCGTTCCATACTCATGCCAGAGCGGATGCCGAGGGACCAAGTGGCGTACAACAAAGCGAGGAGCATTACGATGTCGGGTTCGCTGAAGAACCTGACGCCGTTAGCGAAGGAACCGGATTCTGGGACGAAAGGGGCCGCGAGGGTCGTCAGCGCCAGGAGGATCACGGGGAGCAAGGATGAAAAAATGCTGTTGCCCAGGGCAGGAAGACGATCTTCCGGAAGATCGGCCGGCATGAACGTTTGAAGCGGTGTGGCCTGGATCTTTTTCAGTGTCCGGGCAAACAGGGGACCGGCAAGGATCACGGTCGGTATAGCGATGATGATACCGTATACGAGTGTTAGTCCCATATCGGCATTGAATTGTCCTACAAGTGCTGTGGGCGACGGGTGGGGGGGAAGGAATCCGTGCGTGACGGATAACGACGCCAGCATAGGCACCCCGATATAGACGACAGGCAGGTTGAAGCGGTACGCTGCGGAAAAGATCAATGGGATGACCAGCACAAAGCCCACGTTGTAGAACAACGGTATGCCGACGATAAACCCGGTGATCATAAGCGCCCACTGGATGTTACGCGTGCCGAAGACCTTCATCAGGCCCGAGGTAATCTGCTGCGCCGCGCCGCTCTCTGCTACGAGTTTTCCCAGCATGGCGCCCGACACGATTACAATTGCCAATGATCCGAGAAGGTCGCCCATCCCTTTCTGAACAGAGGCGGTGAGGGCCGTAACCGGCATTCCGAGAAGTAGGCCGGTAAGCAGTGAAACAAGAAGGAATGCAAGAAACGTGTTGAACTTGAACCGGGTGATGAGCAGGACGAGCAAGACGATGCACGCCAGGATGATCAACAGCGACATAGCGTACGGTTATGGCGGATAAGACAAGACACTAGCATCAGAACTTGTCGGGTATCTGAATGATGCGTACGACGATTTCGTGCGGATCGCCATCACTGTCGACCAGCTGAAACCGCACCAGCGGATTTTCCGTGCTGGTTTCGCAGCGAACATCGACGATCTTGTTATCGGAAAGGTGTTTTTGAATTTCAGTCTTGAGTGTGAACAGCGCGTCGGCCAGGCGCACTTCCAGGGGGCTTGGGTTGTAGGTAGGCGTCTTCATAGTATTGGTTTACCAGCGAATCAGGGCGGATGCCCATGTGAACCCACTCCCGAATGCGGCAAGGCAAATTACGTCATTTTCCTTGATTTTCCCCTCGGCCCATGCCTCACTCATAGCTATCGGAATGGAGGCGGCAGTGGTGTTTCCATACCGCATGATGTTGTTGTAAACCTGGTCATCAGAAAGCCCCATCTTTTGCTGGATATACTGGCTGATCCTCAAATTCGCCTGGTGGGGAATGAGCAGACCGATGTCCTCCTTTTTCATCCCATTAGCGTCAAGCGCTTCTTGTATCACCTCCGTGAATCTCACGATCGCGTGCTTGAACACCTGGTTTCCGTTCATGTAAACCTTGTACGTGGAGGTGTCGAGGATTTGTTCGGGCTGGCGTTGGCTTCGCGGCCTGCTGCTGCCCGGATCCCGTACATAAAGTTCCTCGGCATAGTGTCCGTCCGAGTGAAGGTGGGTTGATAGTATTCCCGGCTCGTCGGAAGGCTGAAGGATGGCTACGCCTGCGCCGTCCCCAAAGATCACGGCAGTGCTTCGGCCGCGTGTGGACAAATCAAGCGCTGTAGATTGGATTTCGGCGCCCACCACGAGTGCCGTCTTGTACGTGCCGTTCTTGATGAACTGGTCACCTACAGAAAGGGCATAAATGAATCCAGAGCAGGCATTCCGTATGTCGATGGCAGGAATGCTGCCAAGCCCAAGTTCCCGCTGCAGGAGCACGCCTGAACCCGGAAAAAAGTAATCCGGGGTGATGGTAGCAAAGACGATGAGGTCGATGTCTTCAGGTTTGAGGCTGGCCCGTTCCAGCGCCATTCGGGTGGCCTTGGCCGCCATGTTGGCGACAGTGTCCTTTGCTGGGTCGATAAACCGGCGTTCATGTATACCGGTGCGCTCAACGATCCACTCGTTGCTCGTGTCCATAATGGACGCGAGATACTCGTTGGTGATTACCGTTTCCGGTACATGGTGCCCGAGGCCCACTATCCTGGAATAACCCATCGTCGTCATGATTAAGGGTTGCTAAGATAGTGAAAATGCGACGACCACGGGTATTTTAGATGCAGATGCAATGTCTTGTCAAAACCTGGAACACGCTGGGACGCCGCTTGCATCTGCGTCTGCGTCTGCGACTATTCAAGACGCGGTTTCAAAGACTTCCGCTCCGGCCTTCGTTCGCTCTACCGCTTTTTCTATAAGGGCGTAAAGCTCGTCTCTGAAGCAGGCAAATTCCTTAGCAAACGAATTCATCTGCTCAGCCAGCTCGGCGTGGGCACGGCGGCAACGCGATTCGTCCTGTAGTTCCTGAGGCTCCATCAGCGCGCGCAGTTGAGCCTTCTGAGTAGCGAGCCGGACTTCAAGTATGGGAATAAGCTCGTTTGCGTAGTAGTCGAGGAGGAAGCGGATGTGATTCAACTCCTGGATCTGTGTGCGTGTTCTCAGCTCGTGCCGATACTTTAGTATCAGACGGGTGAAAAAATCGAGTTCTTCTTTCCATAAGGCCAGGGTGGATTCCCACTCCACGCTTTGCCTATGGAGCTCCGGCAACCCGGGTGGGAGCAAGTACTGTGTGGATGTTGTCAGCGATGTCATGGTAGTAAGTTTTTTGGATTGCGAATTCCGTCGTTCGGTGGCAGAACCTTCGGTACAAAGGTCTCACCGACGGGGACGAATTACCATGACAAGGGTCAGGGCCGTGACGTGATTTACTGCAGGGATGATCAGATCACGACGTTAATGATCTTTCCAGGGACGATAATGACCTTTCGCGGTGCTTTCCCCTGGGTCCATTTCTGGATCGTCGCATCGGCCAGAACGGTGCGTTCGATATCATCCGTTGGCATGTCCAGCGCGAGATTGATGCGAGCGCGCACTTTTCCGTTTATAGAAACCGGGTATTCAAAGGAATCGGCGGTAAGGTACTGCTCGTCGTACTCCGGATACCTCGCGTTGAGTATGGTCTCACCGTGTCCCAACAGCTCCCACAATTCTTCTGCGATATGAGGTGCAAAGGGCGACAATACGATCGTGAGCGGCTCAAGGATAGCGCGCTTGTTGCATTTCAGCGCCGTAAGCTCATTGGCACAGATCATGAACTCACTGACGGACGTATTGAAAGAGAACCGGTCGATGTCGTCGGCCACTTTGCGGATGGTCTTGTGGAGAACCCTCAATTCCTCCGTCGTTGCCGGAGCATCGCTTACGTTGAACTCACCATTTTGGTTGTGAAACAGGTTCCAGAATTTTCGAAGGAACTTATATACACCATCAATTCCGTGGGTACTCCAGGGTTTGGATACTTCAAGCGGTCCCAGGAACATCTCGTACATACGCAAGGTGTCGGCACCGTACTTTGCCACAATATCGTCGGGGTTGACTACATTGTGCTTTGTCTTCGACATCTTTTCAACTTCCGAGTGGCATCTGAATTCGCCCTTCTCGTTCGGGATGATCGTTGCCGACTTCAGTTCAGGTCGCCATTCCCTGAATGAGGCAATATCCAGCACATCGTTCTCCACAAATCCCACGTAGACGTGCAGGGGTGTGTATTCTGCGTTGGTAACAAGCGTTGGATCGACTACGACACCGTGGTCGCGGAGCAGTGAAACAAGGGGCGTTGTATCCGCCGATTTTTCCAGGCGCTGTACTACGTCGGCACTGATGAATACCTCATGATCCAGCGGTGGCGTCAGCTTAAGCCGGTAGGCCAATTGTGAAATGCCCTGGATGTGGCCCTGGTTAATCATCTTCTTGAACGGTTCCTCCGCAGCTACATATCCCAGGTCTTTCAACGCCTTGTTCCAGAAACGCGAGTAGAGGAGGTGACCCGTAGCATGCTCCGAGCCGCCGATGTAGAGGTCCACGTCCCTCCAGTACGCCTCGGCCTCCTGCCCGCAGAACGCCTTGTCATTTTTTGGATCCATGTACCGGTACCAGTACCAGCTGGAACCCGCCCATCCGGGCATGGTAGTGTGTTCGAAAGGATACTCTTCTCCCTGAGCCGGCCGGTATTTCCAGTCGCGCGCACGGGCCAACGGAGGTTCTCCGCTCTCCGTGGGTCGATATTCGTCGATCTCGGGCAGCAGGATGGGCAGATCCTTTTCGTCAACCAGGTGGGGGATGCCGTCTTTGTAGTATACCGGAAAAGGTTCGCCCCAGTACCGTTGTCTGCCGAAGATGGCATCGCGCATGCGATAGTTAATTTTGCGGCGACCGATTCCCATGGTTTCCACCCTGTCAGCAGCTTTTTCAATGGCTTCCTCCCAGGGTAGGCCATTCAGGAAATCCGAATTGATCATGGTGCCAGACTTCGGGTTGAAGTCGGGCCGCGTGATGTCGGAAGTAGGACCTTCCAGCACGTCTACAACCGGCAGGTTAAAATGCTTTGCGAACGCGTAGTCGCGCGTGTCGCTGGACGGCACTGCCATGACTGCTCCGGTACCGTAACCCGCGAGTACATAGTCGGCAACCCACACAGGGATCCGCTCGTTGTTGAACGGGTTAATACAATATGCACCGGTGAAGACCCCGCTGATGCGTTTCACTTCACTCATGCGTTCGCGCTCTGTCCGGTTTTTTGCGAGCTCCACGTATTCCATGACCTCCTTCCTGCGTTCGGGTGAGGTGATGGACTCCACGAGTTCGTGCTCTGGTGCCAGCACCATGAAAGTAACGCCGTAGATCGTGTCTATCCGCGTAGTGAACACGCGTATGGCTTTGTCATCATTGCCGTCAAGGGGAAAGTCGAGTTCGCAACCTGTCGAACGTCCGATCCAGTTGCGCTGCATTTCCTTTACGTTCTCCGGCCAGTCGATCAGATCCAATCCTTTCAACAGGCGTTCGGCATAGGCAGATATCCGCATGCTCCACTGCAGCATTTTGATCCGCTCAACGGGAAAGCCTCCGCGTTCGCTCACGCCATCCTTGACTTCGTCGTTGGAGAGCACCGTACCAAGCGCGGGGCACCAGTTGACGACCGTCTCGGATTGATAGGCGATACGATATTTTTGAAGCAGTTGTTCGCGTGCCCGCGCATCCATTGCCTTCCATTCCTCCGCCGTCACGGTTGGGGTATCGTCATCACAGGCCGCGTCGATCCGGGTATTTCCGTGCTTTTCGAGTTCGCGAATCAGCGTATCAATGTGCTCTGCTTTTCCGTCACCTTCCTTGCGATTGTACCATGCGTTGAACAACTGCATGAATATCCACTGCGTCCACTTGTAAAAGGAGGGATCGCAGGTTTGTACCTCGCGGTTCCAGTCGTACGAAAATCCAATTTGTTTGAGTTGCCTCTTGTAGGTCTCTATGTTTTGCGCTGTTGTGACGGCAGGGTGTTGACCTGTTTGGATTGCATATTGTTCCGCAGGGAGGCCGAAGGCATCGAAGCCCATAGGGTGAAGGACGTTAAAGCCTTTCAGTCGCTTGTAGCGGGCAACGATATCGGAGGCGATATAGCCCAGCGGATGGCCTACGTGGAGGCCTGAACCGGAAGGGTAGGGGAACATGTCCAGCACATAGTACTTCGGCCGAGAGGGATCGGCCTGTACTTCGTAGACGCGGCGGCGCTCCCACTCACTTTGCCACTTTTGCTCAATGCGTCGTATCTCGTCCTTGCTGTAATCGGGCATGAAGAAGGATTTTCAGGCCCCAAAAATAACAAATGGCGGTAAATCTCATCTAAGGCTGGATATGGGCGGGCGGTAGGGCTATGGCAACGGACGTCGCTTTCAGGTGGGATGGTGTTCAGGAAGCGCTGATTTTCTTCTTTAATTCCTCGATATCTGCCTGTTTGAGGGGCTTTGTGATGAACTGGATGACGTTCTGATTGAGAAAGGCGAGTTCCTTGTCTTTTTTGTTGTTGGAGCTTGTCAGTACAACGATCTTGGATTTAGAGCGGATATTTTCGGGAAGCTGGGAGAAGTTCTCAAGGAAGGAAAAGCCGTCGATATCTGGCATGTTTAGGTCGAGGAAGATGACATCGGGAGGAGCTTCCCCATTAAGCATTCGAAGCCAGTTGAGCGCTTCTTCTGCCGACCGGTACAGGACCAGCTCTTCTGAAAATTTATAGACCTCGAGGAATCGTCTTTGAATGAACAGGTCGATATCGCTATCGTCGATAAGAACAGCTTTCGACACCATAATAATCCACTTGGTTACACAGGTTCTTGCTCTGACGAAACTTACTGAAAGTTGCCCGGAATCCCTAAAAATTGGCCCAAATTTTACAAACGCTCTTTTTATTCGAATAAAAAATGTAGTAAAATTGGAGGCTAAAAAAACGGCGGCTACCGCCAAGTCATTCGCCTTACCTGAACCTTTTAAACTCCATTCTCACGATGAAAATAACCCGATATTTCTGCATTCTGTTTACCGCCACGTCGGTGATTTTTCTGCTGGGCTGCGGCAAGTCTGCCAGCGACAAGGAAAAAGAATCGGATGAATTTGACAAAGCTCAGGAACGCCTTCAAAGTCAGATCGAAGACCTTGTCTACAAAATTCCTGACCCTGCGGAGATACCATACATTCTGCAACAGACCGGTGCTGACTACAACGCAAGTCTTCTTAATCCTACGACCAAGGCAGACAGCTACCTGGCACGGAGCGACAAGGCCGCGTTGAACCTCGGCGTATACGCCACCGACATCGGCTACCTGAGCTCGTATGAGAAAACCCAGGAGGCCGTCGACTACATGAATACCTGCAAAAAGCTCGCCGATAACCTGAACATTATCGGAACGTTCGATGCATCGTTGGTCGAACGGTTTGAGTCGAACATAGGCCATAAGGATTCTATTGCCGCACTGCTCAATACGACGATGAACAAGACGGAGTCGTTTCTGAAGAACGACAACCGGAGAGAACTTGCCGCACAAGTGGTTGCGGGCAGCTTTATTGAAGGACTTTACATCTCAACGGGTCTCGTGAAGTCGTATCCCAAGGATATCCTCCCGAACGACTCCCGGAATCTGATTCTCACACCACTCATTCAAAACATTCTCAACCAGAGGGCCTCTGTATCCGAAGTCAGGAAGATGTTGGGTGATGTGGAACAGACCGAAGAGATAGCAGCAATCTCATCCGACCTGCAGCAACTCGAAGAGGCTTACAGCAAGCTGAACATCGAGGAGCAAATCCGAAACAACCGTGCAGACCTCGTTCTCTCTGATGCGAATCTGGTCGAAATTACCGCTATCGTGGAACGCATTCGTAATCGAATTACCGCGTAACCGCGACACGCATTCATGAAATGGGCCGGCAGAAATTTCCGGCCTTTTTCATTCCGGCAAGTCCGGTCTGCCA
The DNA here is from genome assembly GCA_032907565.1 of Cyclobacteriaceae bacterium. Taxonomy (GTDB): domain Bacteria; phylum Bacteroidota; class Bacteroidia; order Cytophagales; family Cyclobacteriaceae; genus ZC4RG29. The sequence continues at coordinate 20,409 of JAJJPK010000167.1, forward strand.
TGAAACCGAAACTGCATAAGGATATCATCGCGCTCATTGTCATTGTCGTCACGCTGTTGATTCTTTTTATCATTTTCTGATTCATGTTCTTCTTTCTGTCTAAAACGCTTAATTACTTCGTCCAACCCCTAGTTATCATTACGGCGCTCTTCCTGGCTTCGGCGCTGCTTCGCGCCGGAAAGTGGAAACGCCGGACATTTATAACCGGACTTTGCCTGTTGCTTTTTTTCTCGAACGACTTCATTGCCAACGAAGCGATGAGGGCATGGGAACCAGCTGCTACACCCTATGAATCGATGGTGAACACGTACGACTGGGGTATCGTGCTTACCGGGGTGACGATCTCTGATAGAGAACCTCGCGACAGGGTGTATTTTTCTAAGGGCGCCGAACGGGTGACACACGCAGTTCAGCTGTACAAACTGGGGAAGATACGCCGTATCCTGGTGACTGGCGGCAGCGGCCGACTGCTGGATATCGGCGAACGGGAAGCTGAGGACTTCAAGGCTGCCATGATAATGATGGGTGTCCCGGCGCACGACATCATCGTCGAAAGCAACTCGCGCAACACCCGAGAATCCGCCCTGGAAGTCGCGCGCATTCTCGCCCGGTTGAACCAAGATCCCTCCGGATGCCTCCTCATCACATCCGCATTCCACATCCCAAGATCGTTTGCCTGCTTCCGCAAAGTTGGCCTGGAAATGGATACCTTTGCCACAGACAGCTATGTTTACCCCCGCAGTTTTACGCCCGATGTCTTGTTCGTGCCCAAGAACAGTGCACTGGAAATCTGGCAGAAGTTGCTCCGGGAGTGGACCGGTTTCGTCGCTTATAAACTCGCCGGATACGTGTAGTCGCCGGTATCCGCATAACCCTGAATAATCCACTGCGATGCTATCAAGAATACTCTATTCTCTTTTGCTGATCCTGCCGGCGGCCGTCGTGATGGCCCAGCCGGAAATATCTGTCGACGAAATGAAAACGAAGACGGAAAACACGGACGGCGTGGTACTGATCGATGTGCGGACACCGGAAGAAGTGCAGGAAGGGCACATCAAAGGCGCACGAAACATCGACGTTGATGCGCGCAATTTCAAGAGACAGGTCAAAGGCCTCGACAAGTCGCTTACCTATTACCTCTATTGTGGTACCGGTGTACGCAGTTCAAGGGCGGCCCGTATCATGATCGATATGGGATTCGATAGTGTTTATTCCGTCAAAGGAGGTATCAAAGCCTGGAAGTCGGCCGGTTATCCGATTGAATAAAGAGATGCAGGCGCAGACGCATCTGCATCTGCATCTATTCGGCTACGGGACCAAAGGAAGTCCCGTCGCAGTATACTCGCCTACAATGGCACGCGGTATCGTGGCGCCGAATTTCGCGTTGATCGTATCGATAATGAAGTTGGCCAGGTATGCATAACCACGGTTGTTGGGGTGCAAACCGTCTTCGGAGAATATGCCTGTCGGCGGCTCCAGCGTAAGACCCAACACAACTCCCCCGGAGAAGTCAAATCCTGTTGTGGCGAATGACGACAGCTTTGCATGGACGTCAGCGAGTGCATACCGGTCGCCGCTGCCGGCAACCGCGGTGGCGATCGTCTGGTTGAATGCTTCCGTACGCTGCCGGATCACCTCAGCCTCAGTTTCAGTGATAACGTATTCATCGGCAGCCGGCACCACTATACCATACGCAGACGTCGGATTGTTCGGGTCCACAAGTGTACCCAAAACCAGGGCAGCCGGAAATGTTACAAACTCAGTATTCTTGATCGGTCGGGCCTGCTCATACGGCGCGAGCGCATTGCGCTGATCCACTGTGATGGCTCCCATTCCCAGCAGGGCGTCGAAATAAGGACCCAAGTCTTCCAGGTCTTCGTCGAAGATCAGGACAGGATTGACTCCCTCCTTATAAGACACCTTTCGCTCCGCTGCGTCGTCGGCCGTAAGAAACCCTTGAACCACCAACCCGTCGAGTACTGCATTAAAGCCTTCAAAGGCACTATTGAGGACTCCTGGGAGTGTGGCGTCAAGTTCAATGGCATCCCAAGGGACCATGTTGAAATAGGGCAACAACAACGGGTCAGGAATGTTGGTTACCACGCCCTTAGCCGTAGGTAAAGCCCCGAGCAGGGTTCCGAACGCCGCATTGTATTGCGTGGCAAAGTCCTCCGCGCTGGTGAAAATTTCCTCGTTCGAAGCACCGCTGATGGCATACCCGAGCACGTCGTTAAGTCCTAATGAGAACAGGTAGAATGTACCTTGAGCCGCAATGGCATCTCCCAGGATCGTAGAGGTACCGGGATTGCTGGCGAAACGCGCGTAATAAGGATTGAAAGCCGGGTTGCTCGTCGGCGGCCCGCCAGTCTGCGGGATCAGGGCCTGGCCCAGGAGGATGCCTGGCACGCTGAAGTTGTTCAGTGCCGCCTTGTCGCCGGTATAGGGTCCCGGTAAGTCAGCGGTATTAAACGGTGGAGGTAGCCCGGGCGTGCCAGCGGGTGTAGGGAGCGTTCTACCGCCAGGGGGTGTAAAGAGCACAAGTCTCCCGAGGATGATGCCTTGCGATACATCAGAGAAGGTGGAGTTAAACCCGTTGACCGATTCAATATCCGGCTGATTGAATGTCGGGGTCCCGCCAGCACAAGCAAACTGCGTGGCCAGGATTCTGGGTAGCGAGTTGTCCTGCCCTGCCGAGAACAGCGCGCCAGCCTGGTATCCCGCGCCCATGGAGTTGCCGATGGCAACGAATTTCGTGAGGTCAATAGAACCTGCTGTCGCGTCGTCAGGACAATCATCAACTGGCGCTGGAGGACAGATGATGCTTGGATCACTTCCGTCGCAGGGATCGTTGTTGTAGACCACAAAATCCTGCTCGCACGAGACGGCGAGGAGGGCGAAGAGGAGAAGGATATGTCGTGTTACAGTTTTCATGGCTTGGGAATTAGCGAAGGAATTCATCAAACGTCAGCGAGAGGTAGTAGGTCTGTCCCACGAAGGGTCCACCCAGGTTCGTACGATAATCACCACCAAACAGGTTGGTACCTCCCAGTTTCACCATCGTCTTGAGTGAACTGATCTTGTAGCTGACCTGTGCGTCGAGTACGCCAAATTCAGGCACCATCCACTCACCGAAGTCCGACTGCCAGAGGAACTCTTCCTGCCAGCGGTAGTTGATGGCGAAGCCGAGGTTCTTTGCCACCTTGCGGTTGGCCAGGCCCACGGTGAACTTGTTTTCAGGTGTGTTGAAGCCGGCGCGGAATTGGCTGTCCTCGTCGCGGTTGTCATCGAACGTTGCATAGCTGTATGTTCCGTTCACACTGAAACCGCGTGGCAGGTTGTAGGTAATCCCTATGCCGACACCAAAGGACGTTACATCTTCCGGGAAGTTCACATACGGCGTGTATATGGTTCCGGGTAGAACATCCCGCCCCTGGTGTTGCGTGCGGAACCGCAGCACATAGTCGTCACCGCCGATGAAGTCGGTGTAGGAAGTCCAGTACGCGTTCATATCGACGAGCAGGTCGTCATTGAAGACGCCCTTATAACCAATTTCAAAAGACCTTAGCTGTTCCGGACCTACATAGTCGATGTTGGCCACTTGCAGGATGTTAGGATCCGCGCCATGGGCATTTCCGTCTTCGTCAAGAAATCCGCCAGCGCCAACAAACGCACGATATGACTCGATAGTGTAGGCACCGCCTTCGTGGAGGCCGTAACGCTCCGCATTGGCACGCGCGCTTCCGAGCAGCGTATTCGTTCCAGCAGGGAAGTAGATGAACTGGGCCTGCGTGTCAGGATTCCGGAAGCCTGTCTGGAACGATGCCCGGATGTTATGCGAATCGTTGAACGTATATACGGCCGAGAGCCGGGGTGTTACCTGTGCGTCGAAGTTTTCATTCTTGTCGTAACGAAGCGATCCCGTGAGGCGGAGCGACTCGGCGATGGTCTTCGTAAACTGTGCGAAGAAGCCCACTTCGTTAATGGTGATACGCTTGAAATCCGTACCGGTATCCGGATCTTCATTGAAGATGGTTCCGTCTGAGAACAGGCTGTATTGCCGGAAGTTGCCGCCTACGAGAATGTCTATCCAGTCAATCTTGTCGGCGAAATTGTAGTTAAACTCCCCGTGGAAAAGCCGTGAGTTGTCGATGAATTTTGCGCCGGGAGGATTGCGCTGGAAGTAATTGTTCCGCACTTGTTCTACAAGGCTGCGGAACTCTGCCGTGCCCACCTGTGGCCGGCCCTGGTCAGCGTTTGCCCGTGCTACCATATGAGCTGTCGCCGGGTCGCCTGCCGGAACGCCTGGCAGGTATCCCTGCATAGCCAGAACGTAAGTTTGAATGTAGGTCGGGGCCCAGCCGGTTCCCTCCGGGGTTAATGTCGGCATGATGTACTCATTCAAAATTGCACCCAGCGCTCCCATGTTGTAAGAATCACCGGCATCTGTAGCAGTGAGATACGCGCGGACGAAGAAGTCGTCAGAACGCAGCTCAAGCTTGTGAAACTGTTGGGTGAAGTTGCGAAGCGCGTACTTCTGCGACCCCTGGTACACGGAGCTTCCTCCTCCGTAGCGGTAGTTGTACAGCAATTCGAGTTCATCGGTTACCCGATAGTGGAGCGCTACGTCGCCCTTGATGCTCCGTGCATCGCGGTTGTCGAGGATGTCCTCTTCGCGCCAGCCGGTACGGCGCAGATCGAAGGTTCCGAACAGGGGGACCTGGGTAAGGATTTGTATTTCGTCGCCGTACAGGTTCACGCCATCGAAGTTGGGCTGCTTCGTCAGGTCTGCCTGATAGTCGGGACGATTGATATCGTGCGTGTAATCGTTCCCTTTCCAATCCTCGGCTTCGAGCAAGGAGAAGTTCACTTTGAACGCGAACTTGTTGTTAAACGACTTGGCATAGCGGAGGCTGAAGTTATACATCGGGAAGGATTCGCCCTGGGCGTCCGAAGTAGTTAGCCCTCCCTTAAGTTGCACGCTTAAGCCAGGATAGTCGAACGGGCTCTTGCTGGTCATGATCAGAACCCCGTTGAACGCGTTGGGTCCGTACAACGCAGAGGCAGTTCCGGGAAGCAACTCCATACTTTCGGCGTCGAGTTCGCCCAGACCGACAATGTTCCCCGTCGGGAAATTCAACAGCGGAGCAGATGTGTCCATCCAGTCGACCAGCTGCACGAAGCGAACGTTCGCTATTGTGGCGAACCCACGCGTGTTGACCTGGGGAAAGTTCAGGCTACTCGACGTAAACTGTACCCCCTTTACATTGGCCAGGGCATCGTAGAATTCAGCGACGGGGGCTTGCTGGATGGCAAGAAGATCCACTTTCTCCACCGTCACTGGCGATGTCAGGTAGCTTTCTTCAAAGCGCGAAGCCGAAACCACCACCTCACGTCCCAGCACCGTCTGTTCGCTGAGTACGACATCCAGCCCGGCAGTGTTGGCATCGGTAATATCGATCCGCTGCGTTTCATACCCTATGTACGACACAATGATCGTGATAGGGGGCGGGTCCGACACAGTCAGCGTAAACTGACCCTGAATGTTGGTGACGGTGCCCAGCATTTTCCCTTCAACGGAAATGTTGGCCTGCGGCAAGGGCTGGCCCGCCGCATCTTTTACTGTTCCTGAAATTGTTGTTTGCGCATAGACAGACGTGGTCAGGCTGGCAACCAGCAGGCTGGCCAGCATGTTCAGATAAATGCTCCTCCTCATAAGGGTTTTGTCTTGGTTGGTTGCCCCGTCTCATGCCCGGGGGCTCGCAGCCCAATTTCGGCAAAAAAACTCAATTCGCGTAGTTAAAACGATTGCGAAAAAAGTTTACTCAAAATGGTGAAGGGTAGCCGGCTCGTGATTAGTCAGGCTTTTTCCGAAGGTGTTCGATCAGCCGTTCGCACAACTCATTCATTTCACCTGACATGACTTCGTCGCCTGTCGATTGCAAGATACTTTGTGCCAATCCTCCTATGATATCGACATAAAACCGCTTCATTTCATGTACGGGCATGTCTTTGGTCCACAGGTCTATACGGAGCGTGTTCTTTTGTCGCGGATCCCATACAGCGAGACTTATTGCCTTAGTTTCCGACGGCGTATCGTCTGGCTTGTCGGTGGCATCCCACTCGATCTTTTCAGGGATATTCTTTGTGTCCAGGGAAACTGTAAATCTGATGTCCGTTTTTCTCATGACGCAAACTTAGCACAATCCGGCAAACGGTTCATTTTTCCCCGGCCCGGCGCGCCAGAGCAATAAACACATCTAATGATGCCGGGTTACGCAAGGCACCTGCGTGTACAGCCTTGTCGGGATCTATCCCGGAAAGTATTTTCTTTACCGGGGTCTCGGTTTTCTTGCCGCTTATCGTATACGGAATATCGTCTACCTCAAGGATCTCATCCGGAACGTGCCTCGGACTGTATTGTGTGCGAAGCGCATGCCGAATGCTGTCTTTTACTGCATCGTCAAGCTTCTTTCCTTCCTTCATCACAACAAACAGAGGCATCCAGAATTCGCCCCCTGGTTTTTCAATGCACACAACAAGACTATCCTTGACCGCATCCACCGTGTCTACCGCACGGTACACTTCACTTGTACCGATGCGCACACCGCCGCGGTTTAAGGTGGCATCCGACCGTCCATAGATAATGATGCCATCGCGCGACGTGATCTTTATCCAGTCGCCGTGGCGCCACACGCCTTCATACATTGCAAAGTAACTTTCGCGGTAGCGCACAAAGTCGGGATCGTTCCAAAAGTAAATGGGCATCGACGGCATGGGTGTAGTGATCACCATTTCACCCACCTGTTCCCGAACCGGCTTCCCGTTTTCATCATAGGCTTCCAGCCCGCATCCGAGCGCGCGACACTGGATCTCGCCGGAATATACCGGAAGCATGGGGTTGCCACCGACAAACGCGCTGCAGACATCGGTACCTCCACTCATCGAAGCCAGCCATAAATCCTGTTTTACTTCGCGGTATACCCATTCAAAGCCTTCCTGCGGAAGCGTGCTTCCCGTAGAACTGAGCGAACGCAGCACGGAAAGATCATAATTATGACCGGGTCGGATACCCGCTTTCCTGCATGCCAGTATGAAGCCTGCACTTGTGCCGAAGTGTTCGATCCGTAAGTCCTGTGCGAAACGCCACAGTACGTTCAGGTCGGGAAACGCGGGACTGCCATCATATAATGTGAGCACGCCGCCTGTCAGCAGACTTCCCTGGATGTAGTTCCACATCATCCACCCGGTAGTGGTATACCAAAAGCATCGCTCGCCTCGCTTGAAGTCGTTGTGAAACGCACCATACTTGAGTTGCTCAAGCAATATTCCTCCATGACTGTGGGTGATGGCCTTCGGCAGCCCTGTCGTACCAGACGAATACAAGACCCATAAGGGATGGTTAAAAGGAACACGGTCGAAGGTGACGCTGCTGCTGACAGGACGGACGACGTCGCGCCAGCTTATGATTCTTTCAGAAGGCTTTACACCTGCGGCCTCCGGATGTTCGACAATAATGATCTTTCGTAGTCCTGGCATTGTGGCGATGACTTCGTTCACCGTAGCCGACTTATCGTGAAATCGTCCGCCGTACCGGTATCCGTCGGTCGCGATCAAGACTATCGGTTCGATCTGGGCGAAGCGATCCGTCACAGCTCCCGCACCAAAATCCGGCGAGCACGACGACCACACTGCTCCCAGTGCGCTCGTGGCGAGGAACGCGACGGTAGCCTCTGGTGAACCCGGAAGGAAAGCCGCTACCCGGTCGCCGCGTTGTACTCCAATGGAGCGGAGATAGGCCTGCAACGAAGCCACTTCGCGCATGAGTGTATCCCAGCTGACTTCGCGGTCGTTGCCGGTTTCATCACGGAAGAGGATTGCCGGCTGGGAGGCGGTGGCATTGCGCAGGATGTGTTCCGCGTAATTGAGATGCATGTTTTCAAACCATCGGATGCCAGGCATTGCGTTTCCAGTACGGGCAGGATCCGGTGATCCGTCGTACACGACGTCGAAATACTCGACGATACTTGTCCAGAATGCATCCGTTTCGCTGACGGACCATTGCCACAATTCCGCGTAGATCTTTGTGTTGACGCCTTTTTCATCGGCCAACCATTTCTGGTAGCGATACAGGTTGGAGCCTGTTGCAAATGCTTCCGATGGTGACCACAACGGCTTCTCCATTATTGCTTCAGGTTGATGTGCCCGAGTCTTCTCAACGCTTCTTGTTTGTCGTGTACCAGTTGACGCTTCAGGTCCTCGAGGTCATTGAACATACTGTCTTCGCGTATCCGGTCGTGAAAGTGCACGGTGATGTCGTCACCATAAATATCGCGGTCAAAATCGAAAAGGTTGACTTCGAGACCTTGCCGCGTGCCCGCCACCGCGGGGCGATTGCCAATGTACATCATGCCCTTATAGCTGCGGTGCTCGTGATCCGCGGTCACAGCGTAGATGCCGTCGGCCGGTATCAGCTTGAAACGGGAGTCGATTTCAATGTTGGCGGTGGGAAATCCGAGGATCCTTCCCAGTTTGTCGCCGTGCACGACCCGGCCCGTGAGACTGTAGGGGCGTCCGAGGAAATGATTTGCTGTTTGAATATCGCCAGCAGCAATCGCGTTCCTGATACGGGTAGAACTCACGCCCACGTGATCTACATCCTGCCGTGGGATTTCTTCCACTTCAAAGCCGTACTTCGGGGCGTTGGCAATCAGCTGTTCAAAGCTTCCTTCGCGGTTGCGACCAAAGCGGTGATCGTATCCGATGACCAGCTTGCGTGTCCCCAATGTTTCGACAAGGATCTTGCGAATGAACTCCTCCGACGAATAGTTTGAAAACTCTTTAGTGAAAGGAATACGGACGAGGTGATTGATGCCTGCTTCTTTCATCAACTCTGCTTTCTCCTCGAAAGTGTTCAGCAGCTTGAGCGTGTCTTCTTCGGGATGAAGCACCAGGCGAGGATGGGGCCAGAAGGTGAGCACGACGGATTCACCGTTATGACGTTTCGCAATTTCAATCAGGCGCGCAAGAATCTTTTGATGTCCCAGGTGGACGCCGTCAAAGGTTCCGCTCGTGACCACCGCATAGTTGAGCCGCACAAAATCGTCCAGTCCATGATATATCTTCATTTCCTGTGCCTTTGATAAGGGGCGAAGTTAAAGGATTTTACAGTACGCGAGCGGCATGCGATTATTCGATCGCCTCGATCGGCAGTGCATCTTCGACATGGAAATCGCCGATGCGGGTGCGGCGGAGTGCCGACAGGTAGGCGCCCACTTTCAAGTATGCTCCGAAATCGCGCACAAGGCTGCGAATGTAGGTACCCTTTGAACAGGTGACGCTGAATTGAACGTGCGGCAGGTTGATCCCGGTGATCTCAAATTCGTGAATATGCACGGTTCTGGGCTTAAGCGCCACCGGCTTGCCCTTCCTGGCCAGGACATAGGCAGGCGTGCCACCTACCTTTACTGCCGAGTGGGCAGGTGGTATTTGTGTTATTTCGCCTGTGAACGCGCGCGCCGCTTCATGAATCTGATCTTCTTTCAGTGCTGACGGATTGGCCACCGTTATTGGCTCGGTCTCGAGATCGCCGGAAGGGGTTTCGGCCCCGAGCACCATGGTTCCTGTGTATGCTTTATCGAGCCCCATGAATTGCTCGATTTCCCGCGTCTTCTTTCCGGTACAGATGATGAGCAGGCCCGTAGCCAGTGGGTCGAGCGTGCCGGCATGGCCGACCTTTTTGATGCCCAGCTTTCGGCGGATCTTGTTTACGACATCGAAGGACGTCCAGCCCAGGGGCTTGTCAACGAGGATCACACGGCCTTCGTCTGCAGGACGATCCATCATACGAGGGCAAAATCAACACCCAGGTAGTACAGTACCAGGATGATCAGACCGAGAATGATCCGGTAATACCCGAATATCTTGAAACCATGACGCGTGAGGTAGCTGATAAACGACTTGATCGCCAGCATCGCGACGATGAACGCTACGATATTGCCAACAGCCAGAACAAACAGCTCACTTTCTCCGAACGATCCGCCCTCGCGGTAATAGCTAAACAGTTTGTACGCCGAGGCAGCGAACATGGTCGGTACAGCCAGGAAGAACGAGAACTCGGCCGCTGTCTTGCGGTTGAGTCGCTGCGTTAGTCCTCCGATAATCGTCGCCGCCGACCGGGATACGCCGGGTACAAGGGCCAGCGCCTGGAAGAATCCGATCTTTAACGCTACGGGATAGGTGATGCCCTCGGTCGGCGTGTGTTCATTTTCTGCGAACAGTTTGTCGGTAAACAGGAAGAAAATTCCACCAATCACGAGCATGTATCCCACGACGTCGACGCGCTCGAGCAACATGTTGATGTAGTCGCCGAGCAGTAATCCGATTGCCGCGGCCGGAAGGAACGCAACGAAAAGTTTGCGGTAAAAGTCGAACGTCTGGAAGAACCGTTTCCAGTACAGAACAATCACTGAGAGTATGGCGCCAAACTGGATCGCTACAGTGAATAGCTTCGTGTACGACTCTTCGGCGATTCCCATAAGGGTGGAACCGATAATCATGTGGCCGGTGGATGACACGGGAAGGAATTCCGTTATCCCCTCGATGATAGCCAGAATGATCGCCTCAATTATGGACATCGGGCAGGTGGGAAACGCTATTTCTCCTTTTCACGCGGGATAAGGATTGCAAAAATTTCAATGATGAATCCGGCCATTACGATGATTGGGCCGATGGTGAGGCCGAGCGGACCGAACCCGTGCGGTTCCTTATCGAGAGACATGATGACGAAGCCGGCTACCAGGGTGACAATCCCGATGATCATCCACCGGTAGTTCTTTTTTCCGAAAGGTAACTCGCTCCTGTCCATGTTATTATTTCTTTGTGCAATCGTTATGCAGAAGCGCAAGATGCGCATTCTACCACTGCCTACTGTCTACTGAAAAAGACCCGCTAATATAGTTCATCCAGTGACATTTTTAAATAGCGTCTGATCGAAACGAAGGTACTAATTACAGCGATGAGGGCGCCGATCACGAGAAGGGATCCAAGAAGAATGAAGAAAAGACGTTGATCGTGAAGTTGTTCTAGCTGGACGATCCTTCCATAGGCGTACTGGGTACCCACGTAAATCAACCCCGCCGCAATAATGCCAGCGAGGAGTCCGTACAGTGCGGCACGAACGAGAAAAGGACGCTGGATGAAGCTGCTTCGGGCACCTACGAGCTGCATGCTGCGGATGAGGAACCGCTGCGAAAACAATGCAAGCCGCATCGTGTTATTGATGAGAAGGATGACGGTGACCAGGAGAATCGCGTCAATGCCGATGAGGAATAGGGAGATCGTCCTGAAGTTCCGGTTGACATCCTCGAGAAAGTCTTTCTCATAGACGGCCTCGAATACGCCGCTCATGTTTTCGAGTTCACTCTTCACGGAATCCAGTCGCGTCGTGTCGTGAAACGCTGGTGCAATCTTCACCTCGAACATGTCGCGGAAGGGATTGTCGCCCAGCACATCCTTGTATTTGGCGAGATCCGAAAGGTCTTTGACCGCTTCCTCGCGGGAAACGAAAACCACGGCGTTGGCATCATCAGCTACGAATTCGCGCGAGGCGAGCGCCTGTTCTACCTGTTTCAGCTGGGTTTCCGACAGTCCGTTGCGGGTATATACTTTGAACACGACATTCTCCCTCACCATCGCCTCGAAACGATTCGAATAGATGAGGATCATGCCAAACAAGCCAATGACGACAAGCGCCAGCGTCGTGCTGATCACAACGCCGGTGGCGGGATATCCCCCCAGCTTTTTCTTTCGGGTTGATGGCTCCATGGGGTAAATATACAGCTAATGTGTTGAAGTGTTGGAGTGTTGAAGTGTTGAAGTGGGCTGCCTGCCGAGTTTATTGCGAGATTACAGGGCGTACTGGTCAAAAAATGACGAGCCCCCTAAGTCCGCACTCCCTATCAAGTCTACTGCGCATCTGGCAGGTAACGCAACTTCAACACCCCAACACTCCAACACTTCAACACCGTAGAAATGACGAGCCCCCTAAGTCCGCACTCCCTATCAAGTCTACCGCGTATCTGGCAGGTAACGCAACTTCAACACTTCAACACTTCAACACTTCAACACCATAAAGGACCCCAGGCCTGCTTTACGGGGCAACACAAAAAAAGGCATCCCACAAAAGCAGGATACCCTTCTCAAGTTTAGGTTAACTGTATCTTAAGTCGAGGCGATCTTCAATTCGCCGCGCGACATGGTATCGCCTGGTAGCGCCCAAAGACTATCGTAATTTCGTTTCATGGCATTGACGAGATGAGCAGCCTTGTTCGCGTATGCCTCACGGTCGGGCCATGAGCTGGCAGGGTCGAGAATTTCGTCGGGGACACCGGGGCACGACAAGGGGATTTCAACGCCGAAGTGTTCCTCCTTCCTGAATGCCACGCTGTCGAGTCCACCACTCAAAGCTGCGCGGACGAGAGCACGCGTGTGATTGAGTGCAATGCGCTTGCCGGAACCGTAGGATCCGCCTATCCAGCCTGTGTTCACAAGCCAAACCCTGGCATTCACTTCCTTTACCTTGCGACGGAACATTTCGGCATACACGTTAGGGTGCAAGGGCATGAAGGGCGCCCCAAAGCACGCGGAAAAGGTCATCGTCGGTTCCGACACACCTGCTTCTGTGCCGGCAACTTTGGCCGTATACCCGCTCATAAAGAAATATGTAGCGAGCTTGGGCGTGAGCCGGGATATGGGAGGCAAGACGCCAAAGGCGTCGTACGTGAGAAAGAAGATGTTTGAAGGTGCACCACCCACTGAAGGGATCACGCTGTTGTCGATGTGATGTATCGGATAGCTTACCCGCGTGTTTTCCGTGACGGATGCGTCATCGAAGTTCACTTCATTGGTACCTGGACGCAGCACTACATTCTCGAGCAGCGCCCCTTGCCGTACGGCGCGATAGATATTGGGCTCGCTTTCCGGCGAAAGGCGAATCACTTTCGCATAACAGCCTCCTTCGAAATTGAAGATGGTGTTTTGTGGCGTCCATCCGTGTTCGTCATCTCCGATCAGCCGTCGGCCGGTGTCGGTCGATAAGGTAGTCTTGCCTGTGCCAGAAAGTCCGAAGAACAGGGCAACATCACCTGATTCCCCCATGTTGGCGGCGCAGTGCATGGGGAGTACATCGTGCATGCGGGGCAGGATGAAGTTCAGCACGGAAAACACTCCCTTCTTGATTTCACCGGTGTATCCCGTTCCCCCGATCAGAATGATCTTCCTGGAAAAGTTGATGATGGAGAAATTCCTTTGTCGCGTTCCGTCACGCGAAGGGTCAGCGTGAAAGCCGGGCGCGTTAATGATCAGCCAGTCAGGTGTAAAATCGGCGAGCTCCTCCGGTTCCGGTCGCAAAAACATATTGTAAGCAAAGAGGTTCGACCAGGCGTATTCGGTGATCACCCTAAGCTTAACCTGGTACCTGGGATCTGCGCATGCATACACATCGCGCGCAAAGATTTCGCGGCCATTCAGGTAGGTGCCAACTTTCTCCAGCAGACGGTCAAATCGCTTTGGATCGAATGGGATGTTGATGTCATTCCACCATACCTCTTGGTCGGTGATTGCATCTCTTACAATGAAGCGATCGCGCGGTGCGCGCCCTTTGAACTCACCAGTGTCTACCGCTATGGCCCCTGTGGAAGTAGTCGCGGCCTGTCCCAGCCGGACGGAGATGTCGGCCAACTCGTCTGGTGAGAGGTTCCAGTTCACGACGGCATCTGTAATGCCAGCGCGATCCAGAGACGGACGAGTCGGTACCGATCCTTTGTGTTGCATAACACGTCGTTCAGGTTAATAATGTTAGGTCCAAAGTTACCAAATAACTGTTAGCACAAACGATTGAAATGACATATTTTTGGCCTTTTCGTATCTGCGGAGGACACGGGCCAGGCGTACAGAATTTGTAGAAGTAGCGAGTCCTTTTAGGTTTCTTTTTGCGAAAAGTTTTACTTGTCTACAGGATATTTTAAAAGATGGGATTGTGTAAAATTTTATTTGGTTCACCTATGCGGCTGGTCCGGGCAAAAATTTTCCTTTCGCATGGGGCTTCGTGACCGCTATCACGACATCCGTTATGGCTTCGAAGCCAACTTCTGGGTAGCCAACACCCTGGAGCTATTTGAACGGCTGGCCTTCTACGGCGCCAACGCCGTCATGGTCGTGTTCATCGCCGAAAAGGTTGGCTTGAAAGATGACGCGAGTACATTGGCGGGCATCTTCTCCGGATTGATCTTTTTTCTCCCTGTCCTGGCCGGTGTGTTCGTCGATCGCTACGGCTTCAAGAAATCCCTCACCGCATGCTTTGCCATCTTCGCACTCGGATACTTCCTTATCGGTTTGGCAGGAATGGAAGCCGGGAGGGTCCTGACAGACATGATCGGGCCAAAGACTTACGTGGTCGCCGTGCTCGCTATCACAGCTATTGGCGGTTCGCTCATCAAGCCCTGTATTGTCGGTACGGTCGACAGGACGTCAAAGCCGCAAACGAAGGCATTAGGATTTGCCATCTACTATACGCTTGTAAATTTTGGTGGTGCTATCGGGCCGCTGCTTGCGCTACCAGTGCGTCAGAATCTCGGCATCGAGTTCGTCCTGATCGTCTCATCGGTAACATCACTACTGCTTCTTGTGGGCACGCGACTGTTCTTTCGGGAACCTCCAGCCCCTGCGGGTGGCGTGTCGACGCGAACGTTCGGCAAGGTATTTCGCGACATGCTTTTGGTGTTCGCCAATTTCCGCTTCATGGCATTCCTGATCATCTTTTCCGGATTCTGGATCATGTTTTGGCAGATCTTTTTCCTACTACCTCTGTACACGCTCGACGTACTTCGTTTTGAACATTTTGAGATCCTCGAGACCATAGACGCATGGTCTATTATTCTCCTGACGGTGCCGATCACGGTGCTTACCCGCAAATTCAAACCTATTGTTTCAATCACAGGTGGATTGATATTGGCGAGCCTCTCCTGGATTGTCGTGGGTGCAGGCGGAACGGTGACGTTCACCGTTCTGGGCATCGCCCTCTTTGCATTGGGCGAGTCCCTCCAATCGCCGCGCTTTTACGAGTACGTTGCTTCACTCGCGCCGCCTGAACAGACGGGCACGTTCATGGGCTTTGCCTTTCTTCCTGTGGCGATTGGTGCGTTTGTCGGTGGGTTCCTTGCGGATGTCTTACGTACCAACTACATGGTGTCCGATCCGCAGATGATGTGGTATCTCGTCGCGGGCGTCGGCGCAGTGTCCGTGACGCTCATGATCCTATATAATGTGTTCCTGGCGCCCAAGCGTCCCGTCGAAGTTGTCCAAAACGATAATCCATGAGACTATCATGAACGAATCCAAAGGCTTTTTCGGACACCCTGCCGGGTTAAGCACGCTGTTCTTTACAGAAATGTGGGAACGGTTCAGCTACTACGGCATGCGTGCCATTCTTATTCTCTTTATGACCACACCTGCTGCGCGCGAGGGTCTCGGATTGAGCGTAGAGGAGTCGGCAGCTATCTATGGCCTTTACACGGCCGCTGTATACCTGCTTACGTTACCCGGCGGATGGCTTGCCGACAACATCTTCGGGCAGCAAAAGGCCATTTGGTATGGCGGTCTATGCATACTTGCGGGCCATGCGCTCCTCGCAATACCCGGCGGAAAGGCAGTGTTCTTTGCGGGATTGGCATGCGTTGCGGCGGGTACGGGATTGCTGAAGCCGAACATCAGCACACTGGTAGGCGATCTCTATCCCGAAGGCGGTGCCCGACGGGATGCGGGATTCTATTTATTCTACATGGGAATCAACATCGGTTCCTTTCTGGGCCAGATTGCCGTGAGCTTTGCTGCAGAGAAGGTGAACTGGCATCTTGGATTTGGTCTGGCTGCTGTAGGGATGTTGTTCGGACTGATCCAATTCCGGATGCGTCATAAGACACTTGGTGATGCCGGTGCGAAACCCAAGGCGCGGACGGGTGATGCCGTAGCCTCGACGGCTTCAACGAGAACGTTGGCGGTGTTCCTCATTATGGTCGTAGTGCTGGTGGCGTTGCTTCACATCACGGGGCTAATCGACCTTAGCACTGCGCGGGGCATTGCAGAAGCGGTCGGAGCTGTGATCGTATCCGTAACGCTGCTGTATTTTCTATACATATTGGTGGCTGGTGGATTGACACCAGAGGAGCGAAAGCGCGTGCTGGTCATCTTCGCGCTGTTTGTTGGTGCTGCGCTTTTCTGGGCAGGCTATGAACAGCATGGGTCGTCGTTCAATCTTTTCGCGCGCGATTATGCCGACCGGGTGGTGTTTGGTTATGAACTTCCGGCGGGATCGCTTCAGTCGTTCAGTCCGATGTTTGTCATCATTCTCGCGCCCTTGTTCGCAAGTCTCTGGATACGGCTGGCGGCACGCAACCTCAATCCATCCATGCCGGTGAAATTCGGTCTGGGTCTTCTCACCCTCGCGTTGGGGTTTGTTGTGATGTACTTTGCTGCCCTGGTTGTTACCAGCGGACAGAAGCCAAACATCACATGGCTGATCTTTGCCTACTTCCTCCATGCAGCAGGTGAGATGGCGGTGAGTCCAGTTGGACTGAGTTCGGTTACCAAGCTGTCACCGCCGCGCTACGTGGGGCAGATGATGGGGATTTGGTTTGTCGGCGCCGCGCTAGGCAATCTTCTTGCGGGCTTGTTTGCCGGAGGCTTCGATCCGCATAATCCCAGCGAAGTGCCCGGCCTTTTCCTTACAGTGATTGCATTCACCGGCGCTGCCGGGATTTTGTTTATTTTGCTGAATCCCATCCTGAAAAGATGGATGGGTCAGGTTCAATAAGCCAAACCATAAACCTAAACCCTATGGAAGAACCAAAAGCCTTCAAACCGTATGTTCCGCCCGAAAAAACAATTGCAGAACTTACGGTCAAGTCTATTGTTTTTGGCGCCCTTTTTGGCGTGTTGTTCGGAGCCTCAACCGTCTACCTTGCGCTGAAGGCCGGGCTCACGGTTTCCGCTTCCATACCTATCGCGGTGATCGCGATTACGTTGGGCAGGAAGTTTCTGAAGACTACTATTCTCGAGAACAATATCATTCAAACGACCGGCTCGGCGGGCGAGTCGATTGCTGCTGGCGTCGTGTTCACATTGCCCGGTTTCCTCTTCCTTTCACCGGAAAGCAACGGCGAGGAGTACTTCCGGTACCTTACCATCCTCATCCTCGCCGCGTTTGGGGGCATGCTGGGTACGTTGATGATGATCCCGCTGAGGCGTTCGCTTATTGTAAAGGAACACGGCACATTGCCATATCCCGAAGGTACTGCCTGTGGATCGGTGTTGGTAGCGGGAGAACGCGGCGGCGTCTTTGCGCAAACGGCTTTCATCGGGATGGGGATTGCAATGGGTTATGCGGTATTGCAAAAGGTATTTCATGTTATCGCCGAGGTGCCCGCATTTGTCACGCGGCAGACAAGCAAGTTCTGGCCATCGGCGACCATCAATGGTGAGATCACGCCTGAATATTTAGGAGTGGGATACATTATCGGTCCCCGGATATCGGGTGTACTCGTCGCGGGATCCGTACTTGCCTGGTGGGCGTTGATTCCGCTCATCACGACGATTGTTGATCCTGTCGTGATTGCCACTCAGCTCGTGAAAATCGGCGACCTTGCCAGCCTGGATTCACCCGGGGTGCGTGGTGGTTGGGATCCGGCGACACAGACGTTCGCTAATCCGGCGCCTGCCATATACTACGCTTACATCCGGCAGATCGGGGCGGGTGCAGTTGCGGCAGGAGGATTTATCACGTTGCTCAAGACCCTCCCGACGATCATCAGCTCGTTCAAGGAAAGTGTTGCATCGCTTCGCGAGAAAGGTTCCGGCGGTGTGTTGCGCACCGACCGCGACCTTTCATTCCGCGTCGTGATTGTAGGCAGCCTTATCCTCGTTGTATTGACGACGGTAATGCCCATGATCCCGGGAGAGGGCGTCATGCAGCGGCTGTTGATTGGGGTGCTGGTGGTAGTGTTCGGATTTTTCTTCGTAACCGTGTCGAGTCGGATCGTGGGACTTGTGGGCAACAGCAATAACCCGATATCAGGAATGACCATTGCCACGCTGATGGGAACCTGTCTCATCTTCACGGCGGTCGGGTGGACCGGCTACTTCTATGAGCCGGTTGCGCTTGTGGTAGGCGGCATGATCTGTATCGCAGCAGCCAACGCGGGGGCAACATCTCAGGATCTCAAGACCGGCTATCTCGTCGGCGCCACGCCGAGGAATCAGCAGATAGCCCTTTTTGTCGGCGCAATCGTTTCGTCCCTGGCCATTGGCGGGATCGTCAAACTGCTGGATACACCTACGCAGGCCCTACTCGATCAGGGCATCCATCACGCCATTGGCTATACCTATCCCGCGCCGCAAGCAACGCTCATGGCCACGCTGGCGAAGGGTATTCTCAGCTTTAACCTCGACTGGCAATATGTTATTGTCGGGATTTTCATCTCGATTACCCTCGAACTTTGCGGCGTTACGGCGCTGGCCTTTGCCATAGGTCTGTACCTTCCCCTGTCTACCACACTGCCGATATTCATTGGCGGTGCCATTAAGGGGATCGCCAACTGGCGCGCGAAAGGAAAGAAGGAGGAAGGCGAATCGGAGCTGAGTAAAGGCAATTTGCTGGCTACCGGTCTCGTGGCCGGCGGTGCACTAACGGGAGTCATCGTAGCAATCCTGTATGTATTGCTGGAAGACAAGATGGTAGGGCTGAGTGCTGAGCATGCGCTGACAGGAGCGTTAGGCCGCGGCGGCTATCATCTGATGGGTGCGCTGTTCTTTGCCGCAATGGCTACGTATCTGTATCGGGTTGCCAGGAGGTAGGCCTCCGATAGCCTCGGACGATCAGCTGGCGGTAGCGGACGTTAATTCGATGATGCGCTTCAGCGACTCCAGGGCATGCGATTCTGAGGCGTTCATTGCCCCATCGGCGTTGGCGATCTCCTGTATGTCCTGGATGAGGTGTTCCCGAAGGGCGGGATTTGCGCCCTTGAACTTTTCGAAAGAGTCTCTGAACAACGTGTTGAGCAGGGACTTATCGAAATTGTTGTAGTCGCGTATCGTGCGGTACAGCTTTTGTTCCAGGTCGGTACCTTCGGGAAACAACGCTTGCATCTTCTTCTTGATTATAGCCATTTCCCGCGGGTCATAGTTGTGGTCCGCTTCCGACATGTGGACATAGATAAACAGGAGGAAGTCGGGAAAAGTATCGTGGATCACCATACGTATTGAATTTCTGAAGCCATTGAATAGGGGCCTTCGGCGCGGCGCGCATCACGGGTAATGTAACTGAAGGAAAGCATGCTCACGGAAGGTGTTGCCATCCGGAAAACGTTTAGGTTTCAAAAAATGTTCGGCCTCCTTTGAGGAGACCCGCTCTGCAAAAAAAGAAATTTAGGAAAAACTTTTGTAATGTATACCATTAGTGGAGGAGCAGGACGTACGCGCAAACTCTCCCCAATGCCTATTTACTGCCAACTGCATACTGCCTATTGCCTACTAAAAAAGGCTGCCTTACGGGGCAGCCTTTTCGATATATGAATTGGAAGTATCAGGAAACGTAATTCCGTTGCGGATTACATCATCCCGCCCATGCCGCCGGGAGGCGCTGCAGGGACTTCTTTTTCTTCAGGGATTTCAGATACGACAGCTTCGGTCGTCAGCAGCAAGCCGGCGATAGAAGCCGCGTTCTCGAGCGCCAGGCGTGATACCTTGGTCGGGTCGATAATGCCAGCTTCGAAGAAGTTTTCGTATTTGTTCTCGCGGGCATTGTAACCAAAGTCCTTCTTGCCTTCGCGAATCTTGCTGACGATAACCGAACCTTCCTGGCCAGCGTTGGAAACGATCGTGCGTAACGGCGATTCGAGAGCCAGCCGGATGATGTTAACGCCGGTAGCCTGATCTTCGTTGTCGACTTCGACATCCTTCAGCGCTTCGATAGCGCGAATGTAGCCAACACCGCCACCCGGGATAATCCCTTCTTGTACGGCAGCGCGTGTAGCGTGCAGCGCATCGTCAACGCGGTCTTTCTTTTCCTTCATTTCGACTTCAGTAGCAGCACCTACATAGAGGATAGCGACGCCACCGGAAAGCTTGGCAAGGCGTTCTTGCAGCTTTTCCTTGTCGTAGTCGGAAGTAGTTGTTTCGATTTGAGACTTGATCTGGTTGATGCGTCCCTGGATGTCGGCCTTCTTGCCGGCGCCGTTTACGATCGTGGTGTTGTCCTTGTCGACATTGACCTTTTCAGCACGGCCGAGGTGTTCAAGTGTTGCGTTTTCAAGCTTGAATCCGAGTTCTTCGGAGATCACCTTACCGCCGGTGAGGACGGCAATGTCTTCCAGCATAGCCTTCCTTCTGTCGCCAAAGCCGGGAGCCTTCACAGCGCATACGCGCAGGGCACCGCGGATCTTGTTAACGACCAGCGTAGCGAGTGCTTCGCCTTCCACTTCCTCAGAGATGATGAGGAGGGGCTTGCCGGTTTGTGCGGTTTGTTCGAGGATGGGGAGGAGCTCCTTCATGGAACTGATCTTCTTGTCGTGGATCAGGATGTAAGGATTGTCAAGCTCAGCCTCCATCTTTTCGGTGTTCGTCACGAAGTAAGGGGAGAGGTAACCGCGGTCGAACTGCATACCTTCCACGGTCTTGACTTCGGTGGTTGTTCCCTTGGCTTCTTCAACGGTGATGACGCCATCTTTGCCTACCTTTTCCATGGCATCGGCGATCATCTTTCCGATTTCTGTGTCGTTGTTGGAGGAGATAGTTGCGACTTGCGCGATTTCGCTGGAGTCTTTGATTTTCTTGGATTGCTTGCGGAGGTTTTCAACGACAGCGAGTACTGCCTTGTCAATACCGCGCTTGAGGTCCATCGGATTGGCTCCGGCAGCCACGTTCTTGATACCGTGACTGAAAATGGCCTGGGTGAGGACCGTTGCGGTGGTAGTTCCATCGCCTGCTGCGTCAGCCGTCTTGGAAGCCACTTCCTTGACAAGCTGGGCACCCATATTTTCGATAGGGTCCTTCAATTCAATTTCCTTGGCGACCGTTACCCCGTCCTTTGTTACTGTCGGGGCACCGAATTTCTTGTCCAGGATTACGTTCCGTCCTTTCGGGCCGAGGGTTACCTTAACAGCATCAGCCAGTTTGTCGACACCCCTCTTGATTTTGTCCCGCGCAGTGGTATCAAAGGTTATTTCTTTAGCCATTCTTGAAGTTGTTTAAGTTTTACAGATTAAATGGTTCCGAAGATGTCGGAGTTACGCATGATCAGGTACTCTTTTCCATCAATGGTGATTTCTGTGCCGGCGTACTTACCGTACAGGATTTCATCGCCAACTTTAACCGTAACGGGCTTGTCTTTAAGACCTTCACCTACAGCGACCACCTTTCCCTTTTGGGGCTTTTCTTTGGAGGTGTCGGGTATGTAGATGCCGGACGCGGTCTTCTCCTCAGCCTCGGCCGGTTCAACAAGAAC